>CP073744.1:657142-985714 GCA_024397955.1 bacterium SCSIO 12696 | reverse complement strand
CGGCAGTGATGCAAGGGCAGCACAACAACTACGATATCGACCTGTTCCGCAATTTGATTGCTGCCGCCTCAGAAGCCACTGGCGAAAAAAATCTGGAGAACAAAGCGCTGCGAGTTATCGCCGATCACATTCGCTCGTCGGCGTTTCTGATTGTGGACGGCGTACTGCCCTCTAACGAAGGCCGTGGTTATGTGCTGCGCCGCATTATTCGCCGTGCATTGCGCCAGGGCCATAAATTGGGTGTTAACGAGCCGTTTTTCTACCGGTTGGTCAGTTCGTTGGTGGCTGAGATGGGGGCGGCTTACCCGGAGCTGGCGAGCAAGCAGGGGCAGGTGGAAAAAGTGCTCAAGGCCGAAGAGGAGCAATTTGCCAAGACTCTGGATAAAGGTATGGCTGTACTCGAGCAAGCGCTTAAAGGCCTTGCGGAAGATGAGCTGCCAGGCGGTGTGGTGTTTCAGTTATACGACACTTATGGCTTCCCCACCGACCTGACCAACGATATTTGCCGCGAACGCGGTTTGGGTATCGACCTGGACGGTTACCAGCGGGAGATGGAAGCGCAAAAAGCCCGCGCCCGCGCGGCCAGTAACTTCTCTGTGGATTACAGTGCATCACTGAATCTTGAGGGGATTACCGAATTTGCCGGTTATCAAGAACTGCAGCAGCAGGGCACTGTTACCGCCCTGTTGGTAGATGGAAACCCGGTACAGCAGCTGGATGTCGATCAGGACGCTATCGTTGTTCTCGATCGCACGGCATTTTATGCAGAAGGTGGTGGTCAGGTGGGTGACAGTGGCTACCTGGAGCTGGCCAATGGCCGCTTTGAAGTGCGTGACTGCATCAAACAGGGCAGCAACCATTTGCACGTGGGCGTTTTATTGCAGGGTTCTGCGCAAGTCGGCGACACAGCGACCAGCTCGGTAAGTGCCGCGGTGCGCAATGCCACTACCTTGAATCACTCGGCAACGCACTTGTTGCATGCCGCGTTGCGCCAAGTGCTGGGCGATCACGTTACCCAACAAGGCTCTTTGGTAAATGCGGAACGCCTGCGTTTTGACTTTTCCCACTTTGAAGCGATGACCGCCGAGCAGGTCAAAACGGTTGAGCAGTTGGTTAACCAGCAAATACGTCAAAATAGCCCGGTGACTGCCGAACTGATGACCATGGATGCCGCCAAGGAAAGTGGCGCCATGATGCTGTTTGGTGAAAAGTACGGGGAAGAGGTCCGCGTACTGACCATGGGTGGCGGCTTTTCTGTGGAGCTGTGTGGTGGTACTCACGTAAATCGCACTGGCGATATTGGTTTGATGCGCATTACCGCAGAGTCCGGTATTGCTGCCGGTGTACGCCGTATCGAGGCCGTTACCGGTGCCGGTGCCATGGCTTTGTTTGATCAATTGGAAGAGCGTCTGCATTCAGTAGCAACTACCGTTAAAAGTTCAGTAGCCACGGTAGAAGATAAGGTTTCCCAGCTGGTGGAAAAAAACCGTGAATTGAGCAAAGAGTTGGATACTGCCAAAGCCAAGTTGGCCAGCTCAGCGGGTGGTGACCTTGTCGGTCAGGCTAAAGACGTGGCTGGGGTAAAAGTTTTGGCTGCGGTTGTTGAAGGCGTTGATGGCAAAGCATTACGAGACCTGATGGACCAAGTCAAATCCAAGTTAGAAAAAGGCGTCATCCTGTTGGCCGCCGTAGATGGTGAAAAAATCACCTTGGTGGCTGGTGTGACCAAGCCGGTAACTGACCAAGTGAAAGCCGGTGACCTGATGAAATTCGTTGCCGGCCAGGTCGGCGGCAAAGGCGGTGGTAGGCCGGATATGGCTCAGGGTGGTGGTACGGATGTATCTGCACTGCCGGTGGCTATTGACAGCGTATTGAGCTGGGTAACTGACAAATTGCAGTAAATGTTGGTCAATTTGTATTTGAATATTAACTTTTGCATCAATTTGCTGTTTAATCGGCTCCTTTTTGTAAACTATTGTTCATAAAGCCACAGGGTTTTATTTAGAGAATGAGTTTAATTGTTCAAAAGTACGGTGGTACATCGGTTGGCTCAGTAGAGCGCATTGAAGCGGTGGCCGATAAAGTGGCGGATTTTCATCGTCGCGGCAACGGTATGGTGGTGGTGTTATCTGCCATGAGTGGCGAAACCAACCGCTTGATCGGCCTGGCACGGGAAATACATCACGAACCCACCCCTCGGGAAATGGATGTGCTGGTTTCCACCGGCGAGCAGGTCACCATTGCCTTGCTGTCTATGGCGCTGCACAAACGCGGCTGCGATGCCCGCTCTTATACCGGTTCGCAAGTACGTATTTTGACGGACGGTGCCCATACCAAGGCACGAATTGAAGATATTGATGTCCATCGTATGAAGGACGATCTCGACCGCGGCAGAGTGGTGGTGGTCGCTGGTTTCCAAGGTACCGATGCCGAGGGCAATATCACCACCCTTGGGCGTGGTGGCTCAGACACCACTGCGGTTGCACTGGCCGCTGCCCTCAAGGCCGATGAGTGTCAGATTTACACCGATGTGGACGGTGTGTATACCACCGATCCGAGGGTGGTGCCCAATGCCCGTCGCCTGGAAACGGTGACCTTTGAAGAAATGTTGGAATTGGCCAGTGAAGGCGCCAAAGTACTGCAAATCCGCTCTGTTGAATTTGCCGGTAAATACAAAGTGCCACTGCGCGTGCTGTCCAGTTTTGGTGAGGGCGGCGGTACCCTGATTACCTTTGAGGAGAAAGAAGAGATGGAAAAACCGGTTGTCACCGGCATCGCTTTTAATCGTGAAGAAGCCAAAGTCACCGTTCGCGGTATTCCCGATCACCCTGGTGTTGCCTACAACGTATTGGCCCCTGTAGGAGAAGCTGGGGTAGACGTTGATGTGATCTGTCAGAACGTTGCAGAAGATGATGCACCGGCTTCTTTGACCTTTACGGTGAGTCGCGGCGAATTGCCCAAAGCCAAGGCCGTGGCTGAACGAGTGGCTAAAGAGCTGCAAGCCAAGGCTGTTGAAACCGATGACCAGATCGCTAAGATATCAGTGGTGGGTGTGGGTATGAAATCCCACTCCGGTGTTGCCTCCACGATGTTTAAGGCTTTGTCTGATCACAATATCAATATTCAACTAATCACCACGTCTGAAATCAAGATTACGGTAGTGGTTGAAGAGAAATACCTGGAGTTGGCGGTGCGCGCGTTACACGATGCTTTTGAGCTAGAAACCCCAAGTAACGCCGCATAGCACGTCACTCAAGCAGTGCTTTTAGATATTGGCACTGAAATCCAGTTTTGGGAATGGGGAGCGATTAGCCCCTTTTCTGGAAGGGTGGCCGGTATATAACAATACAACAGCCGGTCAATAAACGCATGCGGTGTGGACACCGCAGGAAGCAGTATAGGAGCTAAACCATGTTAATTCTCACTCGTCGAGTTGGTGAAACCTTGGTAATCGGTGATGATGTCACCGTTACTGTATTGGGTGTTAAAGGCAACCAGGTTCGCCTGGGTGTTAATGCCCCCAAAGATGTCTCGGTACACCGGGAAGAGATCTATCAGCGTATCCAGCAAGAAAAAATGATGCAGGGGCAGTCCTGAATCGGGTATTTTGACTGTTGCTGATAGTCGAACAAAGGCGAGGAAGAAATTTCTCGCCTTTGTTGTTTTTCAGAGCTATCTTTATGAAAACAAAAAGCCCGAATCAACAGATTCGGGCTTTTCGATTTATGGCGGTGAGCCAGGGATTCGAACCCTGGATACGGATCAACGTATACACCCTTAGCAGGGGTGCGCCTTCAGCCACTCGGCCAGCTCACCTTATTGTTAATTTCGTTTACGAGCACTAAATTTCAACATCCGGATGCTTGCAAAACGAGGGCGGCATAATACCACAACATAAGGAAATTCAAAGGGGTAGTTCTAACAATTCTTGAAGCAGCAATGAGGAAGAGGGTGCTGTCTCAGGTAGAATAATTTTCCCTTGTATTTACTATAAAAAAAGACCCCAGCTCTTGCGAGTTGAGGTCTTGTTTTATGGCGCACTCGGAAGGATTCGAACCTTCGACCGCTCGGTTCGTAGCCGAGTACTCTATCCAGCTGAGCTACGAGTGCGTGGTTGAGGTCGCGTACTATAGGGATCTGGGTTCTGTCCGTCAAGCCTTCAATTATAAAAAATAACAGTAATTTATGGCTCTTTATGTTGGCCTTGTGGTAGACGGATTTTAGTGTGAATCAGGTTTGTTTAACTGGTTATAAGGTTAGTAGGCGTTTTTGCCTACAAAGCCTTTTACTACTGTCTGAGCGATGATTTTCATGTCTAGCCAAAGGCTCCAATTACGAATGTACTGCAGGTCGAATTCTATGCGTTTTACCATTTTTTCAACGGTATCTGTTTCGCCCCTCCAGCCGTTAATTTGCGCCCAGCCGGTAATGCCTGGTTTTACTTTATGGCGCAGCATATAACCGTCAATCACTGACCTATAGGCTTCGTTATGAGCCACTGCATGAGGCCTTGGGCCTACAATCGACATGTGGCCTTGAAGGACATTGATGAATTGAGGGAGTTCATCCAATGAGGTACGTCTGAGTAGGCGACCGAGTGGGGTGATACGAGTGTCATGACGGGTTGCCTGAACGACTTTGTCGCCATTCTCCTGAACTCTCATTGAGCGAAACTTCCAGACATTAATCGCTTCGCCGGCTAGACCGTAGCGAGTTTGTTTAAATAGCACTGGGCCTGGAGACGTCACTTTGATGGCTGTTGCAATGAGTGCCAGCAATGGAGAGATCAGAATTAAAATGGCAGAGGATATGATCAGGTCTTCCATGCGCTTCATCCACCCACCAAAACCTTCGATAGGCGTGTCGTGTATGCTGAGCAGCATGGTGTCACCTACTTGGTGCCAGCGTGAGTGCAGCAGGTTATACACAAAGAAATCTGGAACCAGATGCACCGTCGCCGTTGTGTCTGATAATGCTTTCAGAACACCGGCGATACGCTCTTGTGCTTTCATGGGAAGAGCAATGTACACAATGTCAATTTCACCTCTCTTCGCTCTTTCTACTAGCTCAGCTGACGAGCCAAATCTAGGCAGTTCTCCATTGGCTAGTACATAATCGCTTTCGCTGATGTCGCGTTTGGTTATTCGGTCATCGTAGAAGCCGGTAACACGAATTCCGTAGTGAGGGTTCTTGGCTTGATCCGCCGCGAGCCTCAGCCCAGATTCAGTCAGGCCTAGTATCGCGGCTGTGCGGGTATTAAAGTCGTGTGCTCGGCAGTAACGCAGCACGACGCGTAGCACGTAGCGCCATGTGCAGAGTATTACCAGTGTGGTGGAAAACCAATAGCCGACTGCGAGCCGCGAAAAATTCTCGGTGACTTTTATGGCAAAGCCAATACCCAGCAACAGAACACACACTAATATCCAACTGGTGGCCGTTAAGGTGATCATTTGACGGAAGCTGCCAGAGCGCCATGAGCGATACAGCTGCATTGACTCGGCGATATAGGTGAAAAAGCCAGTGGCCAGCAAGCCGGCAATAAAGCAGCTCTGGCTGATCTCTTGCATAAAGATTTTGCAGCATATCAACCAAATACCAAAGATAAGTGCACTATCGATAAGTCGATAAAACACCGAAAAGCCACTTTGGTAAAAACGGATCCAATCTTGCTTCATTTTCTGTTGTTCTTGCTGATTCGGCCTTAAAGGTAGCGTTATTTTGTTTCAGGGTTGTGTAAATGGGGCATTTGCAGCCCGCAGACTCTCGAGAAAGATCACACCCAATCGTTAAGAGTTAGCCATTAACACTTTGAGAACGCTGTTGTATCAAAATTATGAACGAAATCACAAAAATTGATGGTTTTATAGCCTTAGGCGGTCGAACTGGTAGACGAGTGAATCGTATTTGGTAGAAAAAACCAAGGTTTACAGGTGAGTTGGTGATGTTTGCTGGCCTACCTTTGGCTGTGCACAGGCACTTCCAGTGTCTCCTTTAGTTGCTCCATGACCACATAGCTGGTGGATTCTTGAACCCCAGGCAATTTTAACAAAGTTTCTCCAAGAAAAATGCGGTATGCACTCATGTCAGCGACTCTAGCCTTGATCAAATAGTCGAAGTTGCCAGTGACTAGATAGCACTCCTGCACTTCGGGGAGCGCTACTGCGGCTTCGCGGAACTCGGCAAATTTTTCTTGGGAGGTTCGATAGAGGCGAATCTGCACGAAGATAACCAGTGCTGCATCCAGAAACTCGGGATTGATCAGGGCGGTGTAACCGTTGATAACACCTTCCTTTTCAAGGCGACGTACTCGATCGATACAAGGGGTGACTGATAGCCCTACATGGCGAGCCAGCTCGGTATAACTGATACGGCCATCCTTTTGCAGCAGTTTGAGGATATTGCGATCAATTTTGCTTAGCTCTTTGGCTCTCTTTTTCATAATTTTCTGTAATTTTGTTTTTCGACAAAGAATTTTATGTTTTCAGTGAGCTAATAATAAAATATTTTTCTGTTTAGTGCGTATAATTTTTTAAAACTTATCGCCTGACGTGCTGTCCCTGATACGTCTTAATGTGAATTTGCTACAAGCTAGGAGCCTTCCATGTTGATTGGTGTACCCAAAGAAATTAAGAACCACGAATACCGTATTGGTCTGACCCCGGCATCGGTCAAGGAATTGGTGCGTAATGGCCACCAGGTGTTGGTTGAAAACAACGGCGGTGCTGCGATTGGTTTTGACAATAGTCAATATGTGCAGGCTGGTGCTGAAATCGTTAATGGTCCTGAAGAGATTTTTCAGCGCGCCGAGATGATTGTGAAGGTGAAAGAGCCACAGCCCAATGAATGCGAAATGCTTCGCGAAGGACAAGTGCTGTTCACTTATCTGCACCTGGCTCCCGATCTGCGTCAAACTGAATTGTTGGTGAAATCTGGAGCCACTTGTATTGCTTACGAGACTGTCACTGATAATGCTGGCACCTTGCCGCTGCTGGCGCCGATGTCTGAAGTGGCCGGTCGCATGTCTATTCAAGCGGGTGCCCACCATTTGGAAAAAGCCCAGGGAGGACAGGGCGTACTTTTGGGTGGTGTTCCCGGTGTTGCCCCCGGCAAGGTCTTGATTATTGGCGGCGGTGTAGTAGGTACTAATGCCGCTTACATGGCAGATGGTATGGGGGCTGATGTCACTATCCTCGATCGCTCTGTGCCTCGTTTGCGGGAGTTGGATAAAGAGTTCGAGGGGCGGGTGAAATGTGTTTATTCCACCAATGCAGCTTTGGAAGAGTATGCACTGGACGCAGACTTGGTGGTGGGTGCTGTGTTGATTCCTGGTGCAGCGGCTCCTCGATTGCTCACCCGCGATATCATCAGCCGCATGAAAAATGGTTCCGTATTGGTGGATGTGGCCATTGACCAAGGGGGCTGTTTTGAAACCTCCAAGGCGACAACTCACGAGGAGCCCACCTACGTGGTTGATGGTGTGGTGCACTACTGTGTGGCTAATATGCCGGGTGGTGTGGCCCGTACTTCTACGATGGCTTTGAATAACGTGACACTGCCTTACACTCTTGAATTAGCGAATAAGGGTGCAAAGGCGGCAATGCTTGAAGATCAGCACTTGCTGAACGGTCTCAACGTTCACAAAGGGCAAATCACCTACGAAGCAGTGGGGGTAGCCCACAATATGCCTTTCGTGGATGCCCACGATGCCTTGAATGGCTAGTCTACCTTCAAGACGAAAAAACCGACGCGTAAATGCGTCGGTTTTTTTGTGGCTTCGCTCAGTCCGAATTAGACAACAGAACTCAGGGTAGAGCCTTTTACTACGCACTACTTTTGGGATTGCAGGTCAGCAGCAATTTTCTCGCTGAACGCCAACAGCGCCTCACTAAAGCCCTCCGCCAAAGCGCCGTAATCGTCGTTTGCCAAAGGGGCAGTAAAGGTATCCAGCTGGGTGCTTGTTGCGCTGTTGTTATCCTTTGTATCCAGCAGACTCCATTGCACTTTGAGTGTGGCGCTACCGGACACTTTGTCCATGGTCAGTACATTGATTGCCACCCGGTAACGGGGTTGCTGACTTTTCTGCCAGGGATGCACGACCAATTGGCTGGAGCCGGTCAGGGTGGCCAGGTTTTCCAACAGGGTGCGTTCTATGCTGTTTTGCAGAGGTTCGCCCCAGCGGTGAAATTGCTCCAGGTTGAGCTGGCCAGGCTGTGCACTGACGGTAATCTGTGGGCGGTTCAGGTATTCCGCTACGTTTACCGGGCCAATGCCGATGGAGCAATCGCAAGGGTGCTCAGCACTACTGGCCTTACTGCTTAACAGGTAATAATTGCTCTGCGGGGTATTGCTGCAAGCGGCTGTCAGAGCAGCCAAAAAAAGAATCAGGTATTTCATTGTTGGTTTTTCCCTTGCAGTAAGGATTCCGGTTCTCGTTCCAGTGTCTCAGCCAACAAACGCATGGCACGAGCACTGCGCTCCAGCTCGGCTGCAGCTCGGGTCATTTGCTGCAGCATGGGGGAATCTTCCGACAGTACATAGGCGGCGTTGGCAGAGGCCTGGTCAATGTTATTCATGCTGGTGGCAAAAGTATCCAGACTCTGTTGCAGCGAGGATGACATGGTGGGCAGTTCTCGGTTGATGCCTTCCAGTGTGGTATTCAGTGTTTGTAGTGTTGGCTTGATATCGCCGGCCACTTCGTCAATTTTAAATTCCAGGTAATCCGCCAAACCGTGATAAGCCGCCAGGGTGGTATTGATGTTTTTGGTCAATTCCTGGGTATTGCGGTCGTTAACCAGTTTGTCGATGCCGTTGAGGGTGGTGGTTAACCGCGAGCTGATTTGCTTGAGGTCGATCTGTTGCAGGTCTTCCGAAATTGCTTCCAGATCACTGGGTACAGTGGGGAACTGGGGGTACTCAGTGTCTATATCCACCAGTCGAGGGGGGGTATCCGGGTAGTAATCTACCTGAACATATACCAGCCCGGTGAGCAAGCTCTGCAAACGCAATTGGGCTGCCAGCCCACAACTTTCCAGGCCGCGAATTTCCCCCGGTGTGCCCACTTGGTGCACTCGATCTTCGCGGATAGCAACAGTGATGAAATTGAGAACCTTGAAGGTCTCAGTTTCGATATTGACGGTGATGTCTGTTACCTCGCCAATGGTGACGCCTTTGAGGGCCACGGGAGCGCCGATACTCAAACCGTCTACGGAGCTTTCATACACCAGGGTGAAATGACGCCGTTCAGAGCCAAACGCACCATCGTTGATAAACACCGCCAACAGGCCCGCCAGTATGGCAGCACCGACAATAAAGCCACCAATGGCGACGTATTTGGGGTTGGCACTCATAAAAAGCTACTCCTTATTAGCCGCTTGCCCGCGAGCGAGAAAGTTGCGAACCACCGAATGTTCGCTGTGGTTGCGCAGCTGGCTGGGTGGGCCAGTGTCGAGCATGGTTTTGGTTTCCGGGTCCAGAAACACGCTGTTACTGCCAATGGCAAAAATACTCGCCAGCTCGTGGGTCACCACCACAATGGTAGCACCGGTGGTTTCTTGTATCTGCACAATCAGTTCATCCAGCAGCTTGCTGCTCAAAGGGTCGAGCCCGGCGCTGGGTTCGTCAAAAAACAGCACTTCCGGGTCCAGGGCAATGGCCCGCGCCAACCCGGCACGTTTTTGCATGCCGCCGCTGATTTCCGACGGATAGTAATCCTGAAAACCGGCAAGGCCGACCAGGGCCAACTTGTAATGCACCAAATCGGCGATTTCTTTTTTGCCCAGATTGGTACTTTGTTGCAGTGGCAGGGCGATGTTTTCTGCCAGGGTCATGGCGCTGAACAAGCCACCGCTCTGAAAGGTAGTGCCCCAGCGGTGGCGAATGGCTTTTTGCTCGTCAGCAGTAGCATCAAAGTAGCTGACGCCGTTAAAACTGATGCTCCCTGATGCCGGTTGCAGCAAACCAATCAGGTGTTTTAACAGAGTGCTTTTGCCGCAGCCGCTGCCACCCATAATGATAAAAATGTCGCCGCGATTGATGCTAAAGGTCAGATCCTGTTGTATCACGTTGCTGCCATAGGCCATGGTCAGGTCGCGAACTTCAATATGCGCTTCGTTCATATATCCAGCTCGCTGAACAGGATGTTAAGCGCGGCGTCACTCACTACCAGATAGACAATGGCGGTCACCACCGCGCGGGTGGTGGCGTTACCTACTGCGGCAGAGCTGCGGCCGCAATGCATACCAGCACGACAGCCGGCAATGGCAATCAGCACCGCAAACACCACGGCTTTGATCAGGCCGGTGATGACCTGGGTGATATCCATAGCCTGGCGCGATTGCTCCACGTACTGGAGGAAGCTGATGTCCATACCCAGGCCGACAATGGCGCCACCGATGATGCCGAGGATATTTGCGTAAATCACCAGCAGCGGCATAATCAACACCAGCGCTAGCATGCGCGGCAACACCAAAAATTCCACCGGGGAAATGCCCAAGGTTTTGACCGCATCAATCTCGTCGTTCACCTGCATGGTGCCCAATTGCGCGGCGTAAGCGGCACCAGTGCGGCCAGCCATAATAATGGCGGTCATCAGCGCGCCCATTTCCCGCACCATGCCAATGGCCACCAAATCGGCCACATAGACCTCAGCACCCAGCAGTCGCAATTGCACCGCGCCCAGGTAGGCCAGAATCATCCCCACCAGTACGCTCAGCAAAGTAATAATGCCCAACGCCTTAGGGCCGGCCATGTACAAAAAATGGGTGAAATCCGCCAAGCGTATATTGGCTTGGCCCACCAGCAGTTTTCCGGTGGCTGCGGTGCATTCCCCCAAAAAGGCAAGCCAGTTGAGTACGGGGCCTACCAGACCTTTGATGGCTTGCAAGGGGTTGAATAAGGCCGCTTTTTCTGTAGTGGGCTCTCTGGCTGGAACGGTAGTGGCAAGTTGCAGTAACGATTGTGCTCCCTGAGGGAGTTGGCTGCTATCAAAATCGATATTGTGTTGGCTGCAGTAGTCGTGGCAGCGCAGTAATACAGCAGCCAGCCGCGAATCCCATTGGCAATTGTCTGCCACAGCCACTGACAGTTGCTGGGGCTGCTTGTCTGAAAGCGCTTTCTCAACGTCAGAGAAAGGAGCTGGTGATGAGTTTTCCAACAACCAGGCACCATTAAATGCCAGCGTAGCGGAATTTCCTTCACGTGTTATCTGAAAACTGGGGGCGTCCATTAGAGCCTAGTCCCGCCTTAGACGGTCACTGACCGCAATGGGGTTGGGGAAATTAAAGGTGACAATATAGCTGGAAATTAAAAAGGTTAAAATGGCTGCCGCCTGTATGGCGTGAGACGCCAGCGTGCCGATTAAGGAGGCGTTAAAGGCTACGTAAGCAATCAGCAGGGAAAATTCACTGATCTGACCGAGCCGAAAGCCCAAATCCCAGGCCAGTACCCGCTTTTCGTGCTGGTATTTCAGCAGAAAGCGGAAGGTCGCCGGCTTTAATGCCAGCATCACAATGCCCAGCACCAGTGCGGGAGCGAGTATATCCGCCAACAATCCCAGGTTAAAGCCCGCTCCCAAGGCCACAAAGAACAAGATAAGGAAGAAGTCCCTAAGCGGTTTCAGGCTGAGGGCGATATATTGGGAGATGGGGTTGGTAGCAATGGTGATACCAGCCAAAAAGGCGCCGATCTCTCGGGACAGGCCCACCACTTCCGCCAGCTCCGCCATGCCCAGGCACCAGCCCAGAGCCATTAAAAATACATATTCACTGACCCGGTCAAAGCGGGCGAACAGCTTTACCAAACCAAAGCGCACGGTAAGAATGGCAATGCCCACCAACACCGGCAAAGCCAACAGAGTTTTGCCAATCTTCAATGGGTCGATGGCTCCGCCGGAACCACTGAGTAGCACCAGTAATACAAAGATGGCAATAAAATCCTGCACCAGCAGCATGCCCACCATCATGTCGCCGATATGACGGTGATGAAGAATGGTCGTGGGTAATAGTTTGATGCCGATAATGGTGCTGGAAAACATCATCGCCAAACCGATGATGACACTCTCCATTTGGGTGAAGCCAAATGCCCAGCCAATGACATAACCGACAATGGCAAATACCCCGGAGCTGAGCAGGGTGATCATGGTGGCTTTGCGAAATACATTGAGCAGGGATTGCGGCTGCATATCCAGGCCCAACAGAAACAGCAGGAAGATAATACCGATATGGGAAATTTCGGTCAGTAGCTCAATGTCAGATACCCAGCCCATGCCGTAAGGGCCGATCACTGCGCCCAGGACGATATAAACCACCAGCAGCGGCTGCCGGCCGTACAGCGCCAGGGAGGCAATAACGGCGGCGCCAGTAAAAATCAGGAAAAACGACTGAAAAACCGTTTCGGTCATGGGTTGTCCGGGATTTTTGTTATGCCGCCACTATCCCTTGTTCGCCAGGGGGATGCAAGAAGTGCCCATTGCCTGTGGCTCTGAGTCATTTTCCGGGCTAGAATCGGCCCACAAATTACAACGATAGGAGGGTATCCATGTCTGAGCAGGAACAACAAGTAGAAACTGCCGCCAGTGACGACAATGGTAAAACCGATGCGATGGCAGCGTTGTTTGCAGTGCTGTTAGTAGTAACGGGAATGATCTACTGGGTGAGTCAACAATAAATTAGAAAATAAATCTCGTGGAGTGCCGTGCAGTAAAAAGATTAGGGCAGTACCAGCTTTACGATGGCGATTAGCCCAAAAACAAATAGCACGGTAAAAATAACCCCGCACAATAAGAACGTTTTAAAGCTGCCTTTTTTAAAATCCCGCTCGCGGTTTTTGTCACTTTGAACACCAATGCCTGCCGCCAAGGTGCTGCCAATCAGCTCCTTGACGGTGGGTTTGTCTTTATCTTTCGCTTCGTTATTCATGTGTTTTGCTCCTGGGACAGATTTAAATCTGCACCCTAGGGGTCGTAACCCAGCACCGGTGTCAGCCAGCGTTCCAGTTCCCGCAATTCCATACCTTTACGCTGCGCCAAACTTTCCACCTGATCCCGTTGTATTTTGCCGGTGTTGAAATAGCGCGACTCCGGGTGGGAGAAATACCAGCCGCTCACCGCCGCAGCGGGGAACATGGCGTAGCTGTCGGTTAACGATAAACCAATGCTCTGTTCCACATCCAGCAGTTTAAACAGAATGGCTTTTTCCGTGTGGTCCGGGCAGGCGGGGTAGCCGGGGGCCGGGCGTATGCCGGTGTACTTTTCTTTGATCAATGCCTCGTTGTCCAGAGTTTCATCAGGCACATAACCCCAGAACTCCGTACGAACGCGTTTGTGCATATGCTCCGCAAAGGATTCTGCTAATCGGTCTGCCAGCGCCTTAATCATAATGGCATTGTAGTCGTCGCCGTTGGCTTCGTATTGCTGGGCCAATTCTTCCGCGCCAATGCCAGCGGTGACCGCAAAGCCGCCAATATAGTCTTCTGCATTGCTGCCTTTGGGGGCAATGTAATCCGCCAAACTGTGGTGTTTAATGGTGGCGCCGGGCTTGGCGTTTTGCTGGCGGATATGGTGCAACTGCGCCAACTCGGTAGAACGCTCTGAGTTCTCATACACGGCAATATCATCGCCATTTACCCGGTTGGCTGGCCACAGGCCGATCACCGCTTTGGCGGTGAGCAGCTTTTTCTCGACAATGTCTTTCAACATAGCTTGAGCGTCGTTGTACAGGCTGGTGGCAGCTTCGCCCACTACCTCATCCTCGAGAATGCGCGGGAATTTGCCCGCCAGATCCCAGGAAATAAAAAACGGCGTCCAGTCGATGGTGTCGATCAGTTCTTCAAGTGGGTAATCGTCAAACACTTTGGTGCCGGTAAAGGTAGGCACCGGCGGCTGGTAGTTGTCCCAGTCCCACTGGAAGCCCGCTTCAATGGCTTTGGGGTAGGGCAGTACGGTGCCTCGCGGTTTGCGGTTTGCGGTGCGCACTCGCACTTTTTCGTATTCGTCGGTCAGCTCTGCGTAGAACGGCTTGCGCAGCTCATCGCTCATCAGAGTGGTGGCAACCCCCACGGCGCGAGAGGCATCCGCCACATACACCGCTTGGTTGAGATTGAACTTGGGGTCAATTTTTACCGCAGTGTGAGCCTTGGAGGTGGTGGCGCCGCCAATTAACAATGGCAGGTTCATTTCCAGCCGCTCCATTTCGCTGGCCACGTGCACCATTTCGTCCAGCGACGGGGTGATCAAACCGGAGAGGCCAATAATATCGGCGTTTTCTTTTTGTGCGGTGTCTAGGATTTTTTCCGCGGGCACCATCACCCCCAGGTCCACAACCTCGAAGTTGTTGCACTGCAACACCACGCCGACAATGTTTTTGCCGATATCGTGCACGTCGCCCTTAACGGTAGCCATAATCACTTTGCCGTTGGATTTGGCAGCGCCATCTTTTTCGGCCTCAATATACGGCTGCAAGTAAGCCACCGACTGCTTCATCACCCGGGCGGATTTCACCACTTGTGGCAAAAACATTTTGCCGGAGCCAAACAGGTCGCCCACCACGTTCATGCCGTCCATCAACGGGCCTTCAATCACATCCAGCGGGCGGCTGGTGTTTTGGCGGGCGGCTTCGGTGTCTTCTTCAATATAGGCGTTAATACCTTTGACCAGGGCGTGTTCCAGGCGTTTTTCCACCGGCCATTCTCGCCATTCCAGGTCTTCCTTTTTCTCGCCGGTGCTGCCATCGCCACGGTATTTTTCGGCAATATCCAGCAGCGCTTCGGTATTGGCTTGGTTGTTGGCAGCGGGGCGGTTAAGGATCACGTCTTCGACTTTTTCACGCAGTTCTTCCGGCAAGTCGTCATACACCGCCAGCTGGCCAGCGTTGACGATGCCCATATTCATGCCCGCCTGAATGGCGTGGTACAGGAATACCGAGTGAATAGCCTCGCGTACTGGGTTATTGCCCCGGAAAGAGAACGATACATTGGATACGCCGCCGGAAATCATCGCCCCCGGCAGGTTCTGTTTGATCCAGCGTGTGCCTTCAATAAAGTCCACCGCGTAGTTGTTGTGCTCCTCAATACCGGTGGCCACGGCAAAAATATTGGGATCGAAAATAATATCGTTGGGGTTAAAGCCGACTGTATTTACCAGCAAGTCGTAGCTGCGGGAACAGATTTCAATGCGGCGCTCCAGATTGTCCGCCTGGCCCTCGGTGTCGAACGCCATTACTACTACAGCAGCACCGTAGCGTTTGCACAGTTGAGCTTTTTCCAGAAATTCCTGTTCACCTTCTTTGAGGCTGATGGAATTCACAATGGGCTTGCCCTGAATGCACTTCAGACCCGCTTCAATAACGTCCCATTTGGAGGAATCCACCATAATGGGAATGCGGGAAATATCCGGTTCCGATGCCACCAGGTTGAGAAAAGTGACCATGGCCTTGTGGGCATCGAGCATGCCCTCGTCCATGTTGATATCGATCACCTGGGCGCCGTCTTCCACCTGAGCGCGGGCTACGTCCAGAGCGGTATCGTAATCCTCCTCCAGAATCAGCCGCTTAAAGCGGGCGGAGCCGGTGACGTTGCAGCGCTCGCCCACATTTACAAACAGGGAGTCGGCGGTGATGTTAAAAGGCTCCAGCCCAGACAGGCGGCAGGCGGGTTCCAATTCGGGCACTTTGCGGGGTGCGCACTTGGCCGCTCGCTCGGCAAGGGCGCGAATGTGCTCTGGCGAAGTACCGCAGCAGCCACCGATAATATTGAGCATTCCGCTTTCGAGAAACTCGCCGACAATGTCCGCCATTTCATCGTCGGTCTGGTCGTATTCACCGAACTCGTTGGGCAGTCCGGCGTTGGGGTGGGCGCTGACCAGGGTATCAGCCACCCGTGACATTTCTTCCACGTAAGGGCGTAGTTCTTCCGCCCCCAACGCACAGTTCAAGCCAATGGAAAACGGCTTGGCGTGGGCCAGGGAATTCCAAAAAGCCTCAGTGGTTTGTCCGGACAGGGTGCGGCCACTGGCGTCGGTGATGGTCCCAGAAATCATAATAGGCAGTTCAAAGCCCTGTTGTTCAAACACCTCCTGCACCGCATACACGGCGGCCTTGGCATTGAGGGTATCGAACACGGTTTCAATCAAAATCAGATCGGCGCCGCCTTCGATAAGCGCGGCCGTGGCCTCGATATAGTTTTCTACTAACTGATCAAAGCTGGTATTTCTCGCTGCCGGGTCATTTACGTCTGGCGAAATAGACGCGGTGCGACTAGTGGGGCCAAGCACACCGGCCACAAAACGCGGCTTGTGGGGCTCTTTTGTGGTCCAGGCGTCTGCGGCTTCGCGGGCCAGGCGGGCGCCTTCACGGTTGAGCTCCCCAGTCAGCTCCTCCATGCCGTAGTCCGCTTGGGAAATGCGGTTTGAGTTAAAGGTATTGGTTTCCAGAATGTCGCTGCCCGCTGCCAGGTAGGCATCGTGGATATCGCGGATAATATCCGGCTGGGTAAGGGTCAGAAGGTCGTTATTGCCCCCCAGGTCCTGCCCCCAATCCGCAAAGCGTTCGCCCCGGTAATCAGCTTCCTGCAGTTTGTGCTGCTGGATCATGGTGCCCATGGCGCCGTCAAGAATCAGAATGCGTTCGGCGGCGGCGTTGTGAAGGGCTTGAATGCGGGTGTTGCGATCAGTCACAGGGGTATCCAATTGTGGTGTCAGAAAATCCTCAATTCTAACAATTTTGCGTTTCCGGGGCCTTCTTTATTCCGTGTTTTTGCTTGAAAGTTCTGCGGCTTCAGCTTGAGTGGTACTCAATAATTGCGCCGATGTGCCTTTACAGGAATTTCACGGCCTGCCGGGTTTAATCCTGTTTTTATCGACGGGAGAGCAAATATGCGGAATTCATTGACCAGGCAGAGAAGTCGCTCCCTGAGCTGGATTGCGTCAACCGTGTTTTTGGTGGGTTGTGCCAGTCACCCGGAGCCATTGCCTCAGGCCAGCTACGTTGACCTTGAGCGGTTTATGGGTAGCTGGTACGTAGTGGGCTACACCCCCACGTTTATGGATAAAAACGCCCACAATGGGGTTGAGCACTATTACCTTGATGACAGCGGCAAAATTCTCACCACCTACCAGTTTCGCAAGGGCGGCTTTGACGGCAAGTTGAAAACTCTGAAGCCTACCGGTTTTGTGTACGACAAAGACACCAATGCAGAATGGCGTATGCAGTTTTTCTGGCCGATAAAGGCGGATTACGTGGTGATGTATTTGTCCGAGGACTACCAGCAAACCATTATCGCCCACCCCAATCGCCGCTATGCCTGGATTATGCAGCGCACTCCGGATATGGATGACAGTACCTATCAGGCAATGCTAAGTAAGTTGGAAAATGCAGGTTACGACAAAGCCATTATCCAGCGGCAGCCGCAGAACTGGGATAATGAGCAACAGCGCTTGACCAAGATTTTGGAAGTAGGTGATAACGAGCCTTTGGCTCCGCGCTAATTGGTTTATTGTATGCAGCCGGTTGTTCCGTAAACCGGCTGCGGGTAGAATACATGACTAAATTACTCGGATTTATGGCAGCACAGAAGTATGAGCGCGGAACAGCTGAATATCACCATTACAGATTCTGCCCAGGAGTACCTGGCAGGACTTTTGTCAAAGCAGGATTGCGAAGGCATTGCCATTCGCATGTTTGTCTCTGATCCCGGTACCCCGAAGGCAGAAACCTGCATAGCCTACTGTCGCCCCGGTGAAGAGAAAGAGGGCGATACCAAAATGGCGCTCAACGGCTTTGATGCCTGGTTTGAAGAGCGCAGCATTCCGTTTTTGGACGAAGCCAAGGTCGACTACTCGGCGGACAAAATGGGTGGCCAGCTGACCATTCGCGCACCCAATTCGCGGATGCCAAAAGTTTCTGACGACAGCCCCATCGAAGACAAAATCAACTACCTGCTGTACAGCGAAGTGAATCCCGGCTTGGCCTCTCATGGTGGCAATGTGTCACTGGAAACCATGGACGGCAACATCGCCGTTTTGCGTTTTGGCGGTGGTTGTCAGGGTTGCAGTGCTGTGGATATGACCCTTAAAGATGGCGTGGAGAAGACCCTGATGGATCAGATTCCAGAGCTGGAAGGGGTGCGGGACATTACCGATCACAGCGACAAATCGTCGGCTTATTACCAGTAAATATATGCAGGCATAAAAAAGGGGCTTTCGCCCCTTTTTTATGCCCGTTGTTTTAATGCGTCTTTGATCTTGTCCCGCATTTCCAACATGGTTTTTTCGGTGGTTTCCCAGTTGATGCATTTGTCGGTAATCGACACGCCATAAGCCATATCTGGCCCGGCTTTTTGGTTGCCTTCGTGAAGGTGGCTTTCCACCATAATGCCGATAATAGACTGGTTGCCCTCGGCGATCTGGTTGGCCACATTCTCGATCACCAGCGGCTGCAATTCGTGGTTTTTGTTGGAGTTGGCGTGGCTGCAATCCACCATAATATTGGGGGTGATGCCTGCCTTTTGCAGCTCTCGCTCGCACATGGACACGCTCACGTAATCGTAGTTGGGCTTGCCGTTACCGCCGCGCAGCACGACGTGACCGTAAGGGTTACCCGCGGTTTCGGTGATCGCCACCTGTCCCTGGCTGTTGATACCCAGGAAGCGATGAGATTTGGATGAAGACTGGATGGCGTGAATGGCGATCTCTAAGCCACCATCAGTGCCGTTCTTGAAGCCCACTGCGGAAGACAGACCACTGGCCATTTCCCGGTGGGTTTGCGATTCGGTGGTGCGGGCACCAATGGCCGACCAGCTAATCAAATCCTGCAAGTATTGCGGTGAAATGGGGTCCAGTGCCTCGGTGGAGGTGGGCAGGCCCAGTTCGGAAATATCCATCAGCAACTTGCGGCCAATGCGCAGGCCGTCCTGGATTTTGAAGGAATCGTCCAGGTAGGGGTCGTTAATCAGGCCTTTCCAGCCTACGGTGGTGCGGGGCTTTTCAAAGTAAACCCGCATAACCAGCAACAGGGTATCGTCGACCTTTTCCGCCAGCGCTTTCAGGCGGTGGGCGTACTCCATGGCGGCATCAACGTCGTGAATCGAGCAGGGGCCCAGTACCACCATGACGCGATGATCTTTGCGATCCAGAATGTTCTGGATCGCCTCGCGGCCAGCGGCAACTACCTCTGCGGCCTTGTCGCTTACGGGCAGCTCTTGCTTTAGCTCGTGGGGAGTAATCAGCGTCTCCTGTGAGGAGATACGCAGGTTGTGTAGGGCTTGTTGCGTCATGGCGAAACTCTAAATCGGTTGTAGCTATAAATTGGCTGTAACTGATGATTTACAGACTGTCAAAGGGTGGTGATTCTACGGGGCATTGACTTTATTTGAAATAGATAATTTTTATGCGGTTAATCGAGCTTTGGATGAGGCATAAGCTGTGTGTCTCAGAAAGTGACCCGCAGCTTATGTCTTAAAGTTTGTTGGTCAGTTCTAAAGCTCAATAAAATGCGGGATACAAGGGAAGTACAGGGCAAGGCGGGTGGGCTTGTTCTCCAGCTGCTTGAGCAGACTTTGGTAGTGCTTTAGCTGGGGCGTGTAAAGTGCCCGCTGCTGTTGTAGAAAATCTTCTAATGCCTGCCCGCTATCGGGCTTACTGCTTTTGTAATCAATAATCCAACGTTCGCCATCGGCAATAAAGGTGCGGTCAATCACTGCCAAACGTTGCTGGCCTTTATGGGTTTGGTAGCTTAACGGCCATTCACACTGGCTTTCAGCATGGTTGTTATCCAGCAACCATTGCCCTTTGATGTCAGTCAACGTGGCAGCCATCGCTTTCTCAAGACTATTCACCGCTGCGTTTAGATCGTCGTTGCAAGCTCCCAATTGTTGCAGCTGACTGCGCCAGAAAGGCTGCTGTGACTGGATACGCTGTTGATCCCATTGGTTGATGCCTTCGCTGACCACTTGCTGCAAGGTGCGGTGCAATACTGTGCCGGTGTGGCGAGCGCTGTCGTTATTGTTGCTGGTGTTGTCTTGCGCTGCTTTATAGCCACTGGCTCGACCGCGATAGGGGGCCAACAGCGGGTCGCCTGCCAAATCCGGCGGCTGCCAACTGGGGGGCAGGCGGCCGTAGTGGGTCAAGCTGGCGACTTGCTCACTTTGATCCGATTTTTGGGTTTCGTAGTGCAGTTGGCAATGCTCTGTGGCATTGAGCAGTTGTGGTTCAAACTGCTGCCATAACGGTGCTAACAGGCTGTTGGCATTGGGTGGTTTAAAGTCGTCTTTGTTGCCACTGTTGATATGGAACAACAGATGCAAACGCTGTATGGCACGGGTAGCACCCACATAAATAACCCGGGTATTTTCCAGCCGGGTTTTCAGCTTGGCTTCGTTCTTAAGGTGCTCAAACAGGGAGTCCTGACCGTCTCCACTGGCTTGTAGGGGGCCTAACAGCAATTGCGGATGGCCTGCCTGGTCGATGCGTTCCCGCCAAAGCAGTATTTCGGAATCGTTGCTGGCGGTGGCGCGATCCAGGCCCGGAATAATCACAGTGTCGAACTCCAGCCCCTTGGATTTATGGATGGTCATTAATTGCAGGTTTTCATCGCTGCCGCTGGGCGGTGTTGCATACAAGGCTTTTAGGGCGCGGTTAAATACTTCCCAGTCGTCTATGTGGCCACTGCCACTGTGTTGTTCCAGTAAATCCAGGTAGCGGCGCACATGTCGAATATCATTGGCGTCCAGTAGGGCGGATGGCCCGCCCAGTGCCAGCCACAGGCCTTCAATCCAGGTGCGTATGGGTTTACGCCCCCGTTGCTGTAAGCCATCCAGCAGCAGCGGTACCACACGCCTCAAAATGGCGCGCCCATCAGCGGTTAAGTTGGGTAGTTGCTCGAAATGCCTCAGCTGCTCAAGCAGTAACGGGTAATGTTCATCCGGTGCTTTCGGATTCTGTTCAAGTGGGGTGTTCGCCAAACTGTGAATGTCTGCCAAACTCAAACCGCACCAAGGCGCGCGGAGAATGGCCAGCCAGGCAATTCGGTCTGCGGGTGATAGCAGAGCACGGGTCAGGCTGTGTAGGTCGATCACCGCCATGCGGGTGGCCAGGGGTTCGATATCGATGGCCTGCCAACTCAAGCCGGCTTGGTAGAGAGCGGGCAGAATTTCCTGCAAATGATTGCGGTTACGTACCAACACTGCGATGGAGCCAGATGGGTTGCTGGCTTTGGCCAGCTGGATTTTTTCCACCACCAATTCCGCTTCTAATTGACGGTTGTCGCTGTCCACAATTCCGTCGAGGGTGACGGCCTGGCCAGCCAACTCCGAATTAAATGCCTGTGCCTGGTTGTAGCGCACGGCGCCGCGGGTGATGTTGTCCTGTTGTGGAAACGCCTGCTGGAAGTGGTCGTTGGTCCAGGCAACCAGCTTGCTCTGGGAACGAAAGTTAACGGTCAGATCCAGTGGTTGCAGCTGCAGCTGGCCAATGGGGTGGCGCCGCGCTTCCAGAAAAAGCCCCACATTGGCGCTGCGAAATCCGTACAGAGATTGCATGCCATCGCCCACAATAAACAGGGTGCGGCCATCGTCCGGTTGCCAGCCAGCGGTAAGTCGGCGCAATAATTGAAACTGGCTGCTGGAAGTATCCTGAAACTCGTCCACCAGAATATGGCGAATGCGGTAGTCCAGGCGCAGAGCAGTGTCTGTGGGTTGATCCTCGTCACCCAGTGCGCGCAATGCTGCCAGTGTGACTTCGGTAAAATCGCACTGGCCGTGGTGCAAAAACACCAGGCTCAGTTGCGCACTCAATTGGGGGAGTATGTCGGTCAGTGCTTGAAGTACCTGCCACTGTTGTTGTGGGTATTGTGGGTAGGGCAGGGAGCGAATATCCAACAGCAATTCTTGCAGTCCGTCTACGGATTTGAGCTCCGCAATCAATGACAGCAACTGTTCTTTGCGTTCTTTCGGTTCGCCTTTGCCCGCTGGGAATCCGCTGCGCACATCTACAGACTTACGCCAGTCGCCACTGTTAATCAGCAACAGCCCGGTGATCACTTGCCAGATATAACCGCTGTGGGCGTCCGCCTCCGGCAACTCCTGAATACCTTGAAGTTGGCATAAAGGGTGATCTGGGTGGCTGTTGCTCAGGTTGTTGGCAGCGTAGTCCAGCAGCAGGGAAAGGTCGCTGGCAAAAGGCTGTAGCTTTTCCTGAGTGTTGACCAGGGTTTCAGTAATGGTTTGCTGCAGTTGCTGTTCCAGATAACGGCGAGCTTCGTCACTGCGGGCGGCAAGGATATGGCTGAGCCATTGCTCCCGCTTTGCCAGCAGGCTGGTTAATAGCGCTTCCAGGCGGGCCCAGTTATTGTCCAAATGCTTGAGCAGGCTGGCCAGGGCGTTGCCAGTGTGGTTGTCTGGCGACTGGTTGCCGAGCGTGGCAAACAGCGCTGTTACGGCTTCCCGGTACAGTGGCTGTGGGTCTTCCGCTGGCTGAGGCAGCTCTCCCAAGCCATTTTCCAGCACCAGTTGCCGGGCGAGATTACGACACAAGCCATCAATGGTAAGGATGCGTAACCGCCCTGGCACAGAGAGTAGTTGCCAACCCAATTCTCGGTCCCGTTCCAACACTTTGCGGGCGAGCTCCCAAGTTTGTCGCTGATAGTAGGCACTGGGTGCTTCCTCAGACTCAGCCTGCTGCAGCGCGTCGACAATGCGGTGGCGCATTTCTGCCGCTGCCTTGCGGGTAAAGGTGATTGCCAATACCTCTTCCGGGTGTTGGCAGGTGGCTAACAAGGTCAGTACCCGCTGGGTCAACAAACCGGTTTTGCCAGACCCCGCTGGGGCGGATACCGCAAATGAGCCTTCTGGGTTCAAGGCTTGCTGGCGTTGCTGGAAATCGCTGGGCTGGCTCATGGGGTTTGCTCCCCGTGTTGCCGTGCCACGGCCCGGGCCATTTGCGCCTGCTCCGGCCAGCGATTCAGGGGCAGCAATTCGCTTTGGTAATAAAAGGGCTGGGGGTGGTAAGGAGTAATGTCGGCCTCACCATTGCCATAGCTGGTTGCCAGTGTGGTCAGGTTCTCTCGCCATTGTTGTAATAACTCGTTCCAGTCCGCTGGCACGGCGTAACGGCTCGACACCTTGTATCCGGCGACCAACGCTTGGTCTTCTGCCAGCCCGACCATGTTTTGTTTGTCGGCATTGATAATCGCAAAGCTGATAGCGGCAGGAGCTTGGGTTTGCAGTAGAGCGTAGAGTGGCAGCTGTGGTTCGTTGGGGCGCTCTCCCAACCAGCCGGCTATGGTGCTGTTGCCGGTCTTGTAGTCGATCAATATAGTCTCGCCACCATCACTGGTGTCGATACGATCGATACGCAGCTTCAAGGGTAGCCCGACAAACTCTGCCTCAACGGTGGCTTCTCTGGCAGATACCACAAAAGGCTGGCGCTGCTTTTCTGTTGTCAGCCAGCGCAATACCAGCGTATTCAGACGTTCTTGCTCTAGTTGGAAATAACGCTGGGGTAATTCCGGTTTGCGATGTTGCCAGCGGCGCAGCAGTGAACTGCTGATGGTGTCGACCTGCTGGTTTAGCTGTTCTTCATCTGCGTTATTGAGGGTTTGCCAATCACTCAGCTCTGCCCACAATTTGTCTAGCACATCGTGGAGGATAATGCCTCGTTCCAACGGTGATAGCCCGGATACAGGCTCTATGGGTTGCTGTGCCCCCAACCGCCAGCGGGCAAAGGCGTTAAAGGGGCAGATAGCCTGATCCTTTAACAAGGCACTGCCACCTCGTACCGGTTCTTGCTCTGGATCGATTGCGGGGCCGTTTTCTTGTGCCACCAGTTCCAATGCTCCAGGTATTGGGGCTAGTTGAGGGTAAGCCATCTCCACACTGGGTATATGGGCGACCAAACCACTGGGTGACAGGGCGGTATCGCCATCAAAGCGGCTGTAACTGAATACCGCGTCGCCGGCACGGCTTTGGTAAGTGTCCAGCAGCTTTTGCGCCAGCTGTAATTCCAACTCTGCGCTGGATCGGGGGGTGCGTTGTTGCTGTTGCAGCTTTACCGGTAGTAGTGGGTTAGGCTCCGGCGGCGGTGGCCACTGGCGGTCGTCCGTAGCCATTATCCACAGGTGATCGAAACGTAGCCCAGCACCTTCCAACAGTCCGAGAATTTGTAAGGGAGAGTCTTCGGTTTCCGCCTGGAAAGGCGTGGTTTGGGCTAACTGCTGTAGGTGCCCCAATGCTTGGTTGATATCGATTGTGGGGGACACCAACTGCAACCCGTCAAATTGTTCCAGTAACTGCTTCCAGTGCTCCAATTGTTGGAACTCCACACTATCGATCTCTCGGTTACCGGGCCAACCCAGTGCTTCCAGTTGCGACTGAAATAAGTGGCTCCAGTATCGGTGGTTAGCTTTCGTTTTGGCTTTCCGGCGCAGATTTTCAAATTCGATGGTGCATTGAGCCAGCTCTCCTGGCCATACTTCCTGGGCCCGCTGGCAGTGTTCACGGAAGTTGCTGCCGCTGATGGTTTCTGCTGCCTGTTTGCGAAGGCGAGTTTCAATCAAGGCGCGCAGCGGTAGTTCATTCTGCCAATCGCTCCAAAAGGGAGAGTTGAGTACTTGGCAGTAGCTTTGCAACGACTGATTGGGCTGGTTTATTGCCAGTAGCTGCAGAGCACTGGCAATGGCCGGCACGGTGGCCAGCGGAGTGGCCGTGGAGATATTAAACGGAGCGGTGTAGCGCGGTGTATTTGGGTGGCTATAGTTGCCTTCAAACTGCTCGCGAAACACCCGCTCAACCTGCTGGCGTCGGCTGGGCAGGTCGGGAATGATAATGCCCACCCGGCAGTTGGTGTCGCTTTCCAGTTTTTGCCGGGCCCAGTAAGCGGCCTGCTGTAATTCCTGGTTTGGGTCGTCTAGGGCCACCAAAGCCTGGTTTTTAGGTTGGGATTCAGGCCAGCCAAAATCGATCAGCTCATGGCAGGCAGCGGATAACAATTCCCGATGCAATGGCGACAAGGTTTGAAAGTCCACCAACAACAGGCGTTCTACTGGCTTGACCACACCCTCTTGAAAAGCGGATAACAGTAGGCGCAAACACTGGCTGGCAGTGATGCCATTGAGCTGCTTTACCCGTTGCCAAAACGATTGGCGCCAGCCGCTCAGCAACTCCAGTCCCGGCTCTGGGTATTGATTGAGCGTGGCTTTGGGTGTGTTCCACAACTCCAGTGTACGATGGGCATCGGCTGCTGTGTTCGCTAAACCCGTGGCGTTTAGCAATGGCGGTTTGTTGGGATCGCTGTCGATCACCTGTTCCCACAGCAGTTTTTCCTGGGCGGGGGTTAAAACAACGCTATCTGAACCGGGAAAGGCACTGGCTACCAGCTGTTGCCACTGTTCGTCTACCCAATGCTCCAGGGCGGATACCCGTGCCTGGGGCCAGACAGTCGCACCTTCGCTGATTAGATGTTGTCCCCAGGCCTGCAGCATTTTGCTGGTCAGGCGATTGTTGGGGGTGAGAATCTGAGTGCCCGATTTTATCTCTGACAGCAGCGGTTCAATATCGAAAAGGGGATTCAGCATGGACGTTTTGGCCGGCGATTGTTTTAGTGCTAACAGGCTTTGAGATAATCTCACAACTGTAACCCCAATGGCGACTTCTTCTATGGCGACAACTCCAGTTCCTGCCAAACCCGCTGCCAGCGTGATTTTTCTTCGAGATAGTATGGAAGGAGTAGAGTTATTGGTGGCGCGTCGTAACCCCCAATTGCGAATGGCAGGGAATTTCTGGGTGTTCCCCGGTGGTGCTTTGGAAAAGGCCGATTGGGATCAGGCGCAGGCAGTAAACCCCGATGATGAACTATTGCCTTATCGTATTGCAGCGGTGCGTGAGACCATGGAGGAGGTGGGCTTGGCCATTGAGGCGGCAAGTCTGCAATACATTGCCCACTGGGTGGCACCGGATAATATGGCGGTACGCTTTGATACTCGTTTCTTTGTGGTTCAGACCCCGGCCGATCAGAAAGCCAAAGTTGATGGTAGTGAATTAGTGGAATTACGCTGGTTGAGCCCAGAGGAGTTTGTGACTAAGGGGAAGCAGGGTGATTACCTGATGATGCTCCCGACACTGGCGAATGCCTTGCGCCTGGTGGGCTTTGCTACTGTGACAGAGCTGTTAGCTGAATTTGCTGTTCAGACCATTGAGCCGATAAAACCAGAGTTGAGTTTTGGCAATGGCAAAGCAGTGGCCAAAGTGCCTGCAGAATTGGGTTTGGGATTGACCGAGTGGGCGTTTCCTTACCCAGTTAAACCTCGATAATTTCTGTTGTAGTGCAGCCAAATTGAGCCAAACCGTTGGTTAGCAAGTTGTGGTCAGGGTGGGGTGCTGTAAACAGTGCCATGCTGTGTGGTTGCAGCGGCAGCTCTTGGTCTAAGCCTGGCAGTAGGGAGTGTACTCGCCGGGCAATGGCTTCTCCGGAATCTATCCACTGTATAGGGCGTGGTGCCAGTGCAGCCATCTCTTCTTTTAGCAACGGAAAATGAGTGCACGCGAGCACAATAGTATCCAACTCGGTGGGGTTAAAAAGCGGCTCCAGTATTTGTTGTAACTGACCTTTGGGTAATTGCCCTCCTCTCAGCTTTAGTTCCGCCAACTCTACTAATTCTGCTGACCCCACTGAAACCACCTGGCAGTGGCTGGCAAATTCTTCAATCAAGTTTTGAGTGTAGCGCCGTTTTACGGTGCCCGGTGTAGCCAGCAAGCCAATGCATTTACTGGCACTAATGCTTGCTGCGGGTTTAATGGCGGGCACCACGCCAACCACCGGGTTATTGAACTGGTGGCGAATACTGGGAAGTACCAAGGTGCTGGCGCTGTTGCAGGCCACTACGATCACATCCGGTTGCAGGCGTTGAATCAGAGCTTGTAGCACCGCTTGCACTCGTGAGGTCAGTGCAGTTTCGCTTTTGGTGCCGTAGGGAAAGGCTTCATTGTCGCAGGCGAACACCAGTTCGCATTGGGGTATCGCTTTGCGAAGTTCGGCGAGTACGCTCAAGCCACCAACACCGGAGTCAAACACTAATACTCTGGGAACGGCTCTGGGAGCATTTGTTGCAAGTGCAGAAACGGCCATGGCAAATTTTGTCTTGGGTAGACTCTGCTCAATTGTACACAGCAGTGGCCAATCTGGCTCTCCACACTGGTAGAATACGGGCCATCTTTTCATGATCGATTGATCTTATGATTGAGCACATAGATAACAACACACTTATTAGTCTATTACCTGTACTAGCAGCTGGATTAGTGCTGGGATTGTTGGCGGGCTGGCTACTGGCACGTCTGAAGCACAACAAGCTTCAGGCTGAACTGACTGAAGAGCTGGCCGCCGCTAATCAGCGCGCGGCAGTCCTGGATGAGCGCCTGAATGCCAGCAGTGAACGCTATGAAGAGCGTCTGGCAGAACTGAAAGCTGCTCGACAAACCCTGGCCCAGGAATTTGAGAACCTCGCCAACCGTATTTTTGACGCCAAGCAAAAAAGCTTTTCCCAGCAGAGCAAGCAAACCCTGGAACACAGCTTGGCACCGGTTCGGGATGAACTGAAAAGCTTTCGCAAAAAAGTGGAAGACGTATACGACAAAGAAAATGCCGACCGCAACAAGTTGGTTGGGCAAATCACCGAACTGCAAAAGCAGGCCCAGCAGATCAGCCAGGGCGCTGAAAACCTGACCAATGCTCTGCGCGGTGACAGCAAGGTGCAAGGCAACTGGGGCGAAGTGGTGCTGGAGCGACTGCTGGAAGAGTCCGGTTTGCGCAACGGCCGTGAATACCAGACCCAAGCCTCGTTTACGGACGACCAGGGGCGGCGCAAAATGCCGGATGTGATTTTGCACCTGCCAGATGAGCGAGACATCGTGATTGATGCCAAGGTGTCGTTGACCGATTACGAACGTTATTGCAGTGCTGACAATGATGAGCAGCGCCAGCAGTACCTCAAAGCTCATATCAACTCCCTGCGCACCCATATTACTGGGCTGTCCCGCAAGGCTTACGAGCAGCTGGATGAAATTCGCACTCTCGACTTTGTGCTGATTTTCGTGCCTGTCGAAGCGGCTTTTATGGTGGCTCTGGAAAACGATCACACCCTGTTCCGGGATGCCTACGATAAAGGCATTATTCTGGTCAGCCCCAGTACTCTACTGGCCACTTTGCGCACCATCCACAATATCTGGCGTTTTGAAGATCAAAACCGCAACGCGGAAAAAATTGCCAAGCAAGCCGGGGCGCTTTACGACCAGTTTGTATTGTTGATTGAAGCCTTTAACGATGTGGGCAAACACCTGGAGCGCAGCCAGCTGGCCTGGGAGACCGCCAATAAACGCTTGCATACCGGCCGAGGGAATTTGGTGAAACGGGTGGAAGACATCAAAGTACTGGGTGCCAAAGCCAAAAAACAAATTGCCCGGGAATCCCTTGAACGGGCCGAAGAGGACGCGTCAGAAGCGCTGATTGCGGTGGATGAAAAATGAGTGAAGTAATTTGGGTCTTTATAGCGGCAGTGATTGTGTTGGCGCTTGGCGGGTACGCGCTTTATCTGGCTGTGGCTCTGCGTAAACGGGAACGCCAACGCGCCCTGTGGCGCGATGAAGTCGAGCAAATGGTGCGAGAGCGCAGCGAAAATATCCACAACAGCATTCGCGTGATTGCCGGTGCAATGTTGGAACAGCAAATGACCATGAGTGAGTGCGTTATTCGCCTCAGTGGCTTGCTCAATCAATTGGGGCCGGTGGGCGAAAACAGTCGCTATCAAAGTTTGCATCTGGCGGCGGCGGAGTTGGCTCATATTCCCATTCTTGATGACTGGAAAGCGCTCAAATTTCGTGAGCAAATGAAGCATTTAAAAGAAATGGATGCGGTTGAGCAAAAATATGGGGATTTTGTCCTGGATGTCTGTCGTCATATCCAACAAGTTGGTATAACTGAAGAGAGCGCTCAGCAAGAGCAGTCATCTGTTGGTTATTACATGCCGAACAAGCCGGCGGGGGGATAAACAGTGTGTGAGTTACTGGGAATGTCCACCGACCAACCCACGGACATTTGTTTTAGCTTTACGGAATTGATGAAACGCGGTGGCGATGCCGGCCCTCATCGTGATGGCTGGGGCATTGCTTTTTACGACAAACTGGGGGTGCGCTCGTTTCACGACCCGGAGCCCAGTCATTGCTCCAAAATTGCTGACTTCGTGTGTTCCTATCCCATCCGCAGTTGTAATGTGATTGGCCATATTCGCCAAGCTAATGCAGGACAGGTGAACCTGGCCAATACTCATCCATTTATTCGCGAGTTGTGGGGGCGCAACTGGGTGTTTGCCCATAATGGCCAATTCAAAGCGGTCAAAAAATGGCCACTTGGCCGTTTTAAACCGGTTGGCACCACCGATTCCGAACACGCTTTTTGCTGGTTGATGAAGAATATTGTCGAGGAATTTCCAGAAATTCCGAAAAGCCCAGGCCGCCTGCATCGCCGGCTCAAAGAGTGGTGTGACTTGCTGCGGGAGCAGGGTGTATGCAATCTGATATTCAGTGACTCCCGCTACACCTACGCCTATTGCTCCACCAAATTGTGCTGGTATACCCGCCGTCCACCGTTTGCGGAAGCGACCTTGAAAGATGCCGATGTGACAGTGGACTTTAAACTCAAGGACACCCCGGTAACTGCAGGAACTGTGATTGCCACTGAGCCCCTGACGGCTAATGAGGCGTGGAATATTATGCAGGCTGGTGAATTTATTGTGTTTAAAAAGGGCGAGGTGTTTAAGCGTATTTTGTGATTGCTTGCTGACACCATATTCAATAGTTATCCCCGCGGCCGCGGGGATAACATCATCCTTTTAAGATGCCGTTGCTTTGTATTTCACAACTTTGGTTTTTGCCACTAAATCGTGAACACAGCGTTGGTCTTTCCTGAAAATAAACAGAATATCTATCCAGATAAAGATACTGCCTATAATGGGTATTAATGACGACGATTGAATAAGGATGTAGCGAATTCCTGCTGTGGTGGTAAGGCTGGGAACCTTGTTGCTATCTACATCCACAATCTGAATACCAACTATTTTTTTGCCAATAGATTGACCATGATTTTTGAGAAGGTAGCCATTGAATGTTAACCACACAATAATCGCGCAGAAAAAGACGGCTAGTTGCAGTGAGAAAGTGCTATCTCCAGATATCAATCTATCCCAGATCCCTGTGAGGAAATAAATCGCAAACATCGGTATAAGAATAATTATTGAATCGAGAATGGAAGCGCCCAGACGGCTCATTCGTGACGCGAGCTCTAAGTCATCCGCGGAGAGGGCGTTGCTTGTTAGGAGTTCTGATTCTGGCGTTTTATAAGGACTATCTTGACTATCCATAGTGTCTTCCGTGTAAATAATGGTTGTTGAAGGAATTTTTTCTAGTTGTGGTTTGTCGTAAAAGCAAGCTATGGTAGCAAAAAAAGCATTGAGTGAGCCGCTGGCCCGCGGTTTACCGGAGAATAAAAGATACCTCTATGACCACTGTTCAAGAATCCATTCAGTCTGCTCGCGAACGCTTTGGTATCCCCCAAACACTACCAGAAAATATGCCAGGTACGATGGTCGATGTACTGCACCTGCGGGCTCAGGAAGTACCTGAATCCCCAGCGTTCAGTGCTTTGGGAGGGACCTTGAGTTACGCTGAACTGGAACATTTATCTGACCAGTTTGCCAGCTACCTGCAACACCATACACACTTGCAAAAGGGAGATCGTCTGGCGGTTCAGTTGCCGAATATCCTGCAGTATCCGGTGGTCTCTTTTGGCGTATTAAAAGCGGGTTTAATTCTGGTTAACACCAACCCCTTATACACGCCGAGGGAATTAAAACACCAACTGACCGACTCTGGCGCCAAGGCGTTGGTGGTGCTGGACAGTCTGTTGCACAACTCTCTGGAAGGAGTATCGGGCACTCAAGTAGAGCTGATCATTTCCACCGGTGTGGTGGATTTGTTGCCATCACCAAAACGATTGCTGATGGGTGCAGCGGTCAAGCTGTTGGGTAAGGGGCGAAAAGTCACCCGGCAAAATAATGAGATTTCTTTTGCTGAGGTGCTGAAAAAAGGGGCGTTGCAGCCATTAACCGCGGTTGATACTGGCCCAGATGATTTGGCTTTGCTGCAATACACTGGTGGCACCACCGGGGTATCTAAGGGTGCCGAGCTGACTCACGGTAATTTAATTGCCAATACCCTGCAAACCTACAGCATGCTGGAGGGCCGGGGCATTGAAATGAACGATGAAATTATCATCGCGCCGCTGCCGCTTTACCATATTTTTGCGTTTGTGGGCAGCATGGTGCTGATGCTCTACATTCGCGGTCACGTTCACCTGATACCGGACCCTCGCAATCTGTCCGCCATGGTAAAAGTGCTGCGCAGTTGTCGTTTTTCCATTTTCTTCGGACTCAATACCCTATTTGCCGGCTTGATGCGCCATAAAGGCTTTGGAAAAGTGGATTGTTCCGCGCTGAAGCTCACGTTTTCCGGCGGCATGGCGCTGACTGAAGTGGTGGCGGAGCAATGGCAGCAAACCACTGGGTGTACGATCACCGAAGGCTACGGCTTAACAGAAACCTCCCCAGTCGTGGCGGTGAATGTTCCCGGCCAGGAAGTGCTGGGAACCATTGGTACTGCGGTGCCTGATACCGAAGTGCGTATTGTCGATGAAGGTACCGACCAAGGGCTGAACAGTGCCGGTGAACTCTGGGTCAGAGGCCCCCAGGTCATGCAGGGCTACTGGAATAATCAGCAGCACAGTGCCGATGGTCTCGACAGCGATGGTTGGTTGCGAACGGGAGACATTGCCAGTGTCGATGAACAGGGTTTTCTGCGTATTCTCGATCGCAAGAAGGATATGATATTGGTGTCCGGTTTTAACGTTTATCCCAACGAAATTGAAAACGTGCTCAACAGCCACCCGGCTATTCAGGAGAGTGCCGCTATCGGCATTCCCGATGCCAATAGCGGGGAAGCCATCAAGGTATTTGCCGTGGTAACCGATCCGGCGCTGACGGCTAAAAAGCTCAAGGCCTGGTGTCGTGAACAACTGACGGCTTATAAAGTCCCCCAGCAGTTCGAATTTTGTGACGATTTGCCCAAGTCCAATGTAGGTAAGGTGCTGCGAGCAAAACTCAGAGATTGATATCACTGCTGTTCGTATAGCGCTTTCTGGGCCAGCAGGTATTCGCGCCCATCCCCTGTAGTCGTGGTAAAGTCCGCGCTTTTAAACGTTCGTCGACAGCATGGCCAACAACTCCGACTCCACCCTTCAAGCCATTCAACAGCAGCTGGATCAGTGCCTGTCGTCAGATCGTGGACGCTTGTTGGCGGGGCTGGGCCGCGCTCGTCAGCGTGTTCGCCGCAAACAGCCAGTTGACCGGGATTTACAAAAGCTCTCTGAATTGCTGGAACGCTCAAAGCAAGCCGTTGAACAGCGGCGGGCCGGGTTGCCGCCGGTGACTTATCCGGACTTGCCGGTTTGTTCGCGGCGAGAAGAAATTGCCACGGCCATTCGCGACCATCAGGTTGTGGTTATTGCCGGTGAAACCGGCTCCGGTAAAACCACTCAACTGCCAAAAATTTGCCTGGAACTGGGGCGGGGTAGCCACGGCTTGATTGGCCATACCCAGCCTCGCCGTATTGCTGCCCGTACCGTGGCCAGCCGTATTGCCGAAGAATTGAATACTTCCTTGGGTGAAAAGGTCGGTTATCAAGTGCGTTTTAATGACCACAGCGGTGACCGTACTTACGTCAAACTGATGACCGATGGCATTTTGCTGGCAGAGATTCAAAACGACCGTTACCTGAATCGTTACGACACTTTGATTATTGATGAGGCTCACGAGCGCAGCCTCAATATCGATTTTTTGTTGGGTTACCTGAAACAGATTTTGCCCAAGCGTCCGGACCTCAAAATCATTATTACCTCTGCAACCATCGACGTGGAGCGGTTTTCCCGGCACTTTAACGATGCTCCGGTTATTGAAGTTTCTGGCCGCACTTACCCGGTAGAGGTACGCTATCGGCCGCCACAAGAGGGCACGGGCGATTTACCTGAACAGGTACTGTCGGCGTTGCAGGAATTGTTGGAATTGCCTCAGCGCGGAGACGTACTGGTATTCCTCAGTGGGGAAAGGGATATTCGCGAGCTGGCTTTGGCGCTGCGCAAAGCGGTGACACAAAAGCAGTTGCCAACAGTGGATGTTTTGCCGCTGTACGCCCGCCTCAGTCTGGCGGAGCAGAATCGAGTCTTTCAGGCTAACACCCGCAAGGGAATCCGTATTGTGTTGGCCACTAATGTGGCAGAAACCTCCGTTACTGTTCCCGGTATTCGCTATGTGATCGACCCAGGCACGGCTCGCATTAGTCGCTACAGCTATCGCACCAAAGTGCAGCGCTTACCCATTGAGGCTGTTTCACAGGCCAGCGCCAATCAGCGTAAGGGCCGCTGTGGGCGCCTCAGTGACGGGGTGTGTATTCGCCTGTATTCGGAAGACGATTTTCAACAGCGCCCTGAATTTACCGACCCGGAAATTGTACGCACTAACCTGGCGGCAGTGATTTTGCAGATGATGCACCTGCGCATCGGTGATATTCGCGATTTTGAGTTTGTGGATGCCCCCGATCAGCGCCTGATTAGCGATGGCTTCAATCTCTTGAAAGAGCTGGGGGCCATCGACGCCAAAGAGCAACTGACAGCGGTTGGGCGCCAATTGTGCCGGCTGCCGGTGGACCCGCGCATGGGGCGCATGTTGCTGGCTGCAGAGCAACAACAGTGCCTCCGGGAATTGCTGATTATTGCTTCTGGATTGAGTATTCAGGACCCCCGGGAACGCCCCGCTGACAAACAGCAACAAGCGGATCAGGCACACGCTCGCTGGCGCGATAAGGCTTCTGACTTTATCAGCCTGCTGAATCTTTGGGATCATCTGGAACAGCAGCGTCAAAACTTATCTGGAAATCAATTCAGTAAATACTGCAAAGCTAATTTTGTGTCTTATTTGCGAATGCGGGAGTGGCGCGATTTACATCATCAACTGCATCAGGTGGTGCGTGAATTGAAGCTGGCTAGCAGCAGTGCCCGCCTGCCGGACAGCCAGCAACCGGCTGATAACCCGCTCATTGAATACCATCAGGATACTATCCACCGGGCGTTGTTAACCGGCCTGCTGGGACAAGTGGCGCGAATCCAGGAAGGCAAAGAGTACCTGGGTACCCGCAATCGCAAGTTTATGATTTTCCCCGGGTCTGGGGTCTACAAGAAAACACCCAAGTGGTTGATGTGCGCCGAGTTGCTGGAAACCAGCAAACTGTTTGCCCACACCGTTGCCGCTATCGATAGCCAATGGTTGCCACAGCTGGCAGCTCACCTGGTAAAAAAGAGCCACAGCGAACCCCATTACGACGCCCGTCGCGGGGAGGTTATGGCCTATGAAAAACAAACTCTGTATGGCTTGACCATTGTCGAGCGCAAGCGCTGCCGCTACGGCCATATCGACCCGGCTGTGGCCCGCCAGGTGTTTATCCAGGGCGCTTTACTGGAGGGTGGCTATCAGCGCAATCGCCGTGGCAAAGGCGCTTTTGTGCATCACAATCGCCAGTTGCTTGAAGAGCTGGAACAGCTGGAGGCCCGTACCCGCCGCCGGGATATCGTCGCGGAAGAGCAAGTGATGTTCGATTTTTTTGATCAGCGTCTTCCCGCTGATATCAATAATCTGGTGGCTTTTGAGCAGTGGCGCAAACAGGCCGAGCGGGAACAGCCGAAATTTTTATATATGGATCGTGAGTTGCTGATGCAGCGGGCGGTCAGTGATGCTTCTCAAGCCCAGTTTCCCAACGAAATTGAATGCCAGGGACTAAAGTTTCCATTGAGTTACCACTTTGAGCCAGGGCACCCGGAAGACGGGGTGACGGTGACTATCCCGCTTGGCTTACTTCACCAAGTGCCCAAATACCGTTTTCAGTGGCTGGTGCCCGGCATGCTCCGAGACAAGTGCATCGCTTTGGTGAAATCGTTGCCAAAACCCCTGAGGCGGGAATTTGTACCGGTGCCCAATGCAGTGGACAAGGTATGGAGTGCTTTAAAAGCATGCAACCGTCCATTGGTTGAGGTATTGGGGGAGCAGTTGCAGCGCCACTATGACGTGGATTTATCCGCTGCCCCTTGGCATCAGCCCGAACAGCAGGATCAACTGGATACTTACTACCGAATGAATTTTCGCCTGTTGGACGACAATGGCGAACCGTTGGCCATGGGGCGTGATCTCCAACAGTTGCAGCGGGATTATCGCGGCGAAGTGCAAACAGTGATCCAGCAAACCGCTGCACCGGACTTTGAACGGAATGAATTACGCCGCTGGGACTTTGGCGAACTGCCAGAAGTGTATGAGCCGGATACGGGGTCTGTGGCGATTCGAGCCTGGCCGGCATTGGTAGATAACGGCGACTCCGTGGCTTTAAAACTGTTGGATCACCCGGAAACAGCTCGCAACACTACTTGGCAGGGACTATTGCGTCTGGCTCTTTTGGAACACAGTCAAACAGCCAAGTATTTGGGCAAGCAGCTGCTCAAAGGCGCCGATTTAAAACTGCTTGCGGCGGGCTTGCCCAAGCGACAGCAGATGATAGGTGGCCTGATCATGGGGGCCTATCGGCAAGCCCTATTTGATGATAAGGAAATTCCCCGTTGCCGCGACGACTTTGTGACCCTGCTTGAGCGGGGTACCGGCAATATAGTCAGCTGTGCAAATGAGCTGGAAGCGATGCTACTTTCGCTGTTGGCGCCTCTCGCCGAGATTCGCAAGGGCTTAAAAAAGGTGAGCTTAGGGGCTTTTGACGGAGTGGCGGATGTCAATGATCAGCTCGGCAGGCTGTTTGCCGACGATTTCTGGGTACAGCAGCCTTACGATTTGTTGATTCAGTACCCTCGTTACATCAAGGCTTTGGGGTATCGAGTAGAAAAGATGGCACTCAACAGCAGCAAAGATCGGCAATACAGCTTGCAGTTGCAAAACCTGTATCAGCGTCTCAGCGACCTGCCTATGGAGCCCGTTGAGTGGACCCAGGATCAGCAGCTTGCAGTGGCCCACTACCGCTATATGCTTGAAGAATATAGAGTTTCTCTGTTTGCGCAACAGCTGCGCACAGCTCTTCCAGTGTCTGAAAAAAGGTTGGAAACCCAATGGAAACAAGTGCTTGAGCAGTTTTCATGACTCAATCAACAGTTTTTTGGGTGAAAACGTAAAAAAATTGCAATACTGGAGAAAACGTGGAAACTTAGGCACACCCCTTGGGTCATATACCCCAGCAATGCCGGAGAAGGCTTTGCTGTATATGAATTTTTAAAACGAAGCAAAGAAACGATTAGGAGAGATCCATCATGGCTAAGCATACTACTAAACCTCTGGCTGCTGCGGTTGGCGCTGCATTTCTGGCATCTGTTGCTATTGCACCTGCAGCAATGGCTGCTAACCCATTCGAAGCCAGTGAGCTGACTTCCGGCTACAACACGCTGAGCTCCAAGTTGGCCGAAGGTGGCTGTGGTGAAGGCAAATGCGGCGAAGGCAAGTGCGGCGAAGGCGAAAAAGGTGAAGAAGGCAAATGCGGCGAAGGGAAGTGCGGCGAAGGTAAATGCGGTGGTGAGAAAGGCGAAGAAGGTAAGTGCGGCGAAGGTAAGTGCGGCGGTGAGAAAGGCGAAGAAGGGAAGTGTGGTGAAGGTAAATGCGGCGAAGGGAAGTGCGGCGAAGGTAAATGTGGTGAAGGCAAATGCGGTGAAGGTAAGTGTGGCGGTGACAAATAATCACCTGCGACTGTTACCCTGAGTAAAACCGTATGACTGAAAAGTCTTATCCCGTTACGGGAGCCGGATTGGGGCTGCGACGTTGTCAATTGGACAATTTCCAGTCCCTTTCTACTGCCGACGTCCAATTTATGGAGGTAGCTCCAGAAAACTGGATTAATGTCGGCGGTAGATACGGCCGCAAATTTCGTGAATACACAGAGCGTTTCCCCTTTGTGTGTCACGGTTTGTCATTGTCCATTGGCTCACCTGCACCACTGGATTTTGATTTTCTCCGCGATGTAAAACACTTTATGGCGGATCACGGTATACGCACCTATACCGAGCACCTGACCTATTGCAGTGACAATGGCCACTTGTACGACCTGTTACCGATTCCGTTCACTGAAGAGTCCATTCATTACGTAGCAGACCGTATACGCCAGGTTCAGGATTTTCTGGGTCAGCGCATTGCTATGGAAAATGCGTCCTACTACGCCGCCCCTCAGCAGGAGATGAGCGAAATCGAGTTCATCAATGGGGTTCTGGCCGAGGCGGATTGTGATCTGCTTCTGGATGTCAACAACATCTATGTGAACAGCATCAATCACCGCTACGATCCCGATGAATTCTTGGCAGCATTGCCCGGAGACCGGGTTAGCTATGTGCACATTGCCGGCCACTACAATGAAGCCGAAGATCTGCGAGTGGATACCCACGGCGCTGATGTTATTGATCCGGTGTGGTCACTGTTGGATCGCGCCTACGAATTGTTTGGCGTTATGCCCACCTTGTTAGAGCGAGACTTTAATATACCGCCACTGGCGGAGCTGATGGTGGAAGTGGATCGCATCAAGGCCATTCAAAACCAGCCCCAACACCTGAATAAGCAACAAACGATTATTGCCTGATGAGTGAAGCCGGTTTCCAGGATACCCAATTCCAGTTTGCCGCTCACTTGCGCAATCCGGATAAAAACCCGGCCCCCGGTGATATCGAAGATCGCCGTATGGGCATATACCGGGATCTGATTTACAACAATATCGAAAATTTTATTGCCAGCGGCTTTCCGGTGCTGAAAACACTGTACAGTGAAGAACGTTGGCACAATATGGTGCGTGATTTTGTGGCGCGCCACCAAAGCACAAGCCCGTACTTTCTCGAAATTTCCCAGGAGTTTTTACGCTATCTCCAGGAAGAGCGTGGCGTTCGGCCCGGTGATCCCCCATTTTTACAAGAACTGGCTCACTACGAATGGGTAGAGCTTGCTCTGGATGTGTCGCCGGAATCGTTGCCCGCAGAGAGCAAAATGGATGTCGAGAAGCTCCTGAAGGGGCACCCATTGGTATCCCCATTGGCTTGGCGCTTGTCCTACCAGTACCCGGTTCATGAAATTGGCCCCGAGAATCAACCTCAAGACCCCCCCGAGCAGCCTACCTTTTTAGTGGTGTATCGGAATCGGAAGGAGAGAGTACGATTTATGGAGGCTAACGGAGTCACTATCCGGCTGCTGCAATTGCTGGAAGATGATGCTGAACTCAGCGGTGAGCAAGCCTTGCAGTTGATTGCTGAAGAGCTGCAGCACCCAAACCCGCAACAAGTGGTTGATGGTGGCACCGCGCTTCTGGAAAAATTGGCAAGCCTCGACATTATTTGTGGATCCAGTTAACAAAACGTCGCTTCCTCCACTATCTTCTCCCGTTTCTCCATTTTTTGTCCATTATTGTGTGGATGAACTGTGGTGAAATGAAATGGCTAACTTCTTGATCCCTCTTCGATATTCAGCCATTACTGTCACAGTAATGGCTTTTTTTCGTCACATTTTTGTCACAAAAACCCCTCAGAATACGCGCCGATCCAAACCATAAACCTGTGGATCTTTCGTCCATTTAATCGGTCGTCCAAACAATAGGGGACATATCTGATGAAAAAGCAACTTCTCGCTTTGGCTATTGCCAGCGTTGCTGTTGGTGCCAATGCCGGTACCGTAACTTCCAGTGGTGATGACGTTATCATTGGTACCAAAGGTGGCTTCAGTGTTAAAACTGCTGACAAAAAGAACGCCTTCAACATTGGCGGTCGTATCCAGTGGGACTACAACAACGCCGAAGCAGATTCTGACAGCGAGCCAGACGAGAACAACCTGTCTGTACGTCGCGCTCGTATCTTCTTAAAAGGTACTGTTGACAAGAACTGGGACTACAAAGCCCAATTCAACATCGGTGAATCCGAAGCCGGCGACGTAGAAGATCTGTACATTCGCTACAAAGGCTGGGGCAAGCTGGCTAACCTGACTGTAGGTCGTCAAAAAGAGCCCTTCGGCCTGGAAGAGCAAACCAGCTCTAAAGATATCTCCATCCTGGAGCGTTCTGCTCTGACTGAACAACACGCTTTTGGTCGTAACACCGGTGTTCAGCTGCACGGTAAGAGCAAGCACTGGACTTACGGTGTAGGTTTGTTCGAGAACGAAACTGCTGACGACGATCGTGGTGCTGAAGACCTGGCCCTGACTGGCCGTATTACCTTCGCTCCGGTAAACGAAAAAGGCAACGTATTCCACCTGGGTCTGGCGTTCTCTGAGCGCAGTGGTACTCAAGGTGTTAGCGGTAACGCTGCTGAATCTGCTTTTGGTGTTGAAGTTGCTGGTGTTAACGGCGCTTTCCACTACCAGGCTGAGTACTTTGACACTGACCAAGTAGACGGCGACAGCCTCGACGGTTACTACGGCCAGGTTGGCTGGGTTCTGACTGGCGAATCTCGTCCATACGACGGTGGCAAGTTCAAAATCATCAAGCCTTCTTCTGACGCCGGTGCTTGGGAAGCGGTTGTTCGCTACGAGTCTGGCGACGGCAACTTCAGCGACATCGAGCTGGGCCGCACTGATGGCAGCCAGCTGGCTCTGGGCCTGAACTACTACCCCAACAGCGCCATCCGCATCGGTGCCAGCCTGATGACTGGTGAAGACGATGTAACTGGCGAAGACGGTGATGAGTTCCGCGTTCGTCTGCAATACGTTTACAAGTAAGCATTAATAAGTAGGTTAACTACTTTATCAATGCGAAAAGCCCCGCCTTGTGCGGGGCTTTTTTTATCCACACGGTGACGGTTAAGGAGTATCCCAATGATCCGCTTTCACCTTGTTTTATCCATCGTATTCTTCGCATTCACTGCCACTACTCATGCGGCGCAATTAAAATGGGTAGGTAGCTACGACAGTGGCTATAAAAAAGGCGTGGAAATTATCAGTGTGCAGCAGTCTACAGCCCGTGCGGCACTGACCATCTCCGGCAAAAAACAGGTGGATATCCTCTCCCTGGAAAATCCTTTAAAGCCACAACGGGTACAGCGTATATCGGTGGCACCGCACTCAGGCGGCGATATTTCTTCGGTAGCTTTTCACCCCTTTAATGACATTGTGGCCGTGGCGCTGATCGCGGATCACCCTCTGGCGGTTGGGCAGGTGTTGATCTTTAATGCCACCAGCGGTGAGCAGGTGGCCACCTTTGAAGCCGGCTACTGGCCGGACTCGGTACTGTTCAGTAACGACGGCCGCTGGCTGGCGGTTGCTAACGAGGGTGAACCCTTTGTGGTTGGTGACAAAGGTGAGTTGAACACCCCGCCGGGGAGTGTGACTCTGATTGATATCAAGTCAGACCTACACAGTAGTGTGGTTAAGCAAATTGCCTTACCCGACCTCACCGGCGTAGACGGTGTCTTGCAAGGGTTTCATAAACGCTCTTTTGAGCGAGCAGTGGATCTCAATGAAGATGGTGTTATCAGCGGTGATGAAGAAGAAATCATTGTGCCGATCACTGCTGCCGATGCCGACTACCTGGAACCAGAGTACTTGGCGTTTTCCCCGGATGGTCGTGAACTGTTTGTGTCTCTTCAGGAAAACAACGCAGTGCTGGTGGTGGATGTGGCCAGTACTCAGGTGGCGCGCTGGTTTGGTTTGGGAACAACGCAGCACTTGGCGGATACCCAAGACGATGAGCGCATCTCTTTTACAAACCTGCTGAGTGCTTTTCGCGAGCCGGATGGTATTGCGATCAGCGCTGACGGCCGCTTGCTGTTGACTGCGGATGAAGGCGATACCGAGCCCAAAGCCTCGAAAGTAAAAGCCGGGCAACTCGCCGGTGGCGGCCGTACCTTGAGCCTGTTCGACGCCAAAACCGGGCAGCTGCTCGGAGATACTGGAAATCAGCTGGATGCGATGGCTCACGCTATGGCGCTGTATCCGGACAAGCGCAGTGACAACAAAGGCTCAGAGCCAGAAACAGTTATCTATGTAGAGCTGTCTGGCACCCCCTACGCGGTGGTGACACTGGAGCGCGCTGACGCCTTGGCCTTGGTGAATCTGAAGGAACCCAGTAAACCATTGGTGGAATTTGTGGTGCCTCTGCGTGAGCCTGGTGATAAAGCCAAAGCCTATGCTCCGGAGGGCCTTGCGCTGTATCGGGGAGGCGAGGGCCAGTACTACGTGCTCTGCGCCAATGAAAAGCGTGGCACTTTATCTGTGGTGGCTGTTGAGCCCTGAGACCCTGTGTTTTGGGAATATGGGCCCTATTTTCCTTGCGGCATAAAACCAGTGGGCCATCAGCGCACTGGTTTTATGTCATTCCTATACCAGTGAGGAACACTGGGCTACAATTGCGGCCAAAGCAGGGACTGGTTAAGAGGTTAAAACAATGACATTCTGCAAATTGATAGGCTCAATGACTCTGGCAACGGTTATGCTCAGTGGTGCAGCCTATGGCGAAGATGCCAAAGAAACCCCCAAGCGTGGGGCACTTGAAGGTTTTAACCGTGCTATGCACGGTTTTAATTCAGGCTTGGACAAGTGGTTGCTCAAGCCAGTGACCAAGGGTTACAAGTGGATTACTCCCGATCCCGTCGAGCGGGGCGTCAGCAATGTGTTTGGCAACCTCAGGGAAGTGATTAATATTCCCAATGACTTACTGCAAGGTAAGTTCAAGCAGGCGGCCAACGATACCGGTCGCTTGGTGGTCAATTCGACGATAGGCATCGGTGGCATCTTTGAAGTTGCCGACAGTATGGGCTTGAAAAAGAGTGAAGGAGAAGACCTGGGCCAGACCTTGGCATCCTGGGGTGTTCCCGCTGGTCCTTACGTGGTTGTCCCTTTCCTCGGCCCTAGTACTTTGCGTGATTTCCCCGCTGGCGTGGCCGATGGTCTGGCATTTGATGTAGTGCGTCATGTGGACAACGTCAGCCTTCGTAATAGCCTGTATGGTTTGCGAGTGGTGGATACGCGTTCACAACTGCTGAGTTCAGAGGAATTGATCTCTGGAGATAGCTATACTTTTATCAAGGACGCATATCTGCAACGTCGTGACTTCCTGGTAAAAGACGGTGAAGTTGAAGACGACTTTGGTGACGACTACGGTGATGATTACGGTAGCGAGGGAAATGACAACTGACGGTTTTTGGCGTTTAAGTGTGGCGCAAGGCTGCGCTTAAACCCTGAGACTGTCCAGGGCCTGCGACAGGCCCTGATAATAACAGGCCCTAGCTAATGCAAGGCAGTACTCGGGAACTTCTCTACATTGGTACCCAGACGCCAGATCCGATATTTAACAATCGTGATCTGCGTGATAATGATTGGGCAGTTAGGCGCACCGAGCTGGATGGTGCGTTTGACCTGCTCCTTCATGAAGTCAGTCCGGCGGTTATTTTGCTGGATTGCAGTCATTTGGACTTGAGTACGGACTTTGATCTGGTGTCGGAGTACTTGAGTTACTGCATTTCTTGCAGCGAAGCCCATACCGTTGTTCCTATTCTAAAAGACCCGTCATCGCGCCAAGTGCTGTCCTGCATCCAGCAGGGTGCGAGCGATATTCTGTTGTTACCCGTCGATCCCCGCAATTTGCTGGTGGTGGTGGAATCTGCCTGGAAGGCTCGCGAGCTGCTCCGGGCCAGCCATAACTACCGCCAACAGCTGGAAGCTACCAACCGAGAGCTGCAGGAGAGCCTGCAAGTTTTGCGGCAAGACCAACTGGCGGGGCGCCAAGTGCAGTTGAGAATGCTGCCAAAAACCCCTCAACACTTTCACGATTACACCATCGCCCACCATATTGTGCCGTCTCTGTATCTCAGTGGTGATTTCGTGGGCTATCACACGCTGATGGATCGTTACCTGACGTTTTATTTTGCCGATGTATCCGGGCACGGTGCTTCGTCAGCGTTTGTCACTGTGCTATTGCGTTTTATGCTCAATAAAATGATCCGCAACCATGTGATTCGACGTGACGAAGCGAATTTGTCGCAAGCACCCAGTGGCCTGGCAGAATCCCTGAACCGCCAATTTTTAGCCACTGGCCTGGACAAACATATGACGTTTTTTGCCGGTTCCATAGATATGAAGCGGCATGTGATGCGTTACGTCACCTGTGCTCAAATGCCTGCGCCAATTTTGGTGTCTGATGGCAAAGGCACTGTTCTACCGGGTAAGGGCAAACCCATTGGCCTGTTTGATGATGCCAGCTGGCAAGTGGAAGAGGTGGTATTGCCCAGGCATTTCTCCTTGTGTATGTTCTCCGATGGTGTGCTCGATTATATGGAGGGGGAATCGATGGCGGCCAAACAGCAAGCGTTGCACCATGCCGTAGAGGCGGAGGCTGGCAAGGTAAACGGCGACTTTTTACAAGGTGTGGTGAGTCGGCTTGGTCTCGATCATGTGCAAGAAGCACCGGATGATATTTCTGTGCTCACAGTCAGCCGGGAGCTTTGAGGCCATGAACGCCTGGTGCAGGGGGAATCAATGACTGCTGAGCGTGGCCGCATTCTGGTTGCACAACGGGCCGGTGTTTACGACATTAAATTAATTGGCGATGTGCGTATGGTGCTGTGTACATCGCTGTCCAATTACATCGATTCTATTTTCCAGCGCGGAGATGCAACAGAAGTATTGGTTGATCTGCTGGAGGCGCAAGGCGTCGACAGTACCACCTTGGGCCTGTTGGCGAAATTGGCTATTCATTGCAACCGAGAATTCAAACTACGTCCCAAGTTGTTTTGTAGCAACGATGGCATCAATCACACACTGAATGTAATGGGTCTGGATGAAGTGTTTGACCTGTACGAAAACCCGGTGAGTGATAACTTTAATTGGTCTGAGCTTCGCTGTGACGATCTGGACGAAGAAAGTTGCCGTCAGAAAGTGCTCGAAGCGCACAAGTTATTGATAGAGCTTAACCCGGCCAATCAAAAGGACTTTGTCGACTTGATTCACAGCCTGGAAAACTCGTAGCTGATCGCCTATTAATCCGGTGTCAATTAGTGTCGGGTTAATGGCGCAGCACAAGGATGTGCTGCCGACGGCAAAGCCGGCGCGAGCCCGGTAAAATCAAGGGGCTCCGCATAGCATCGCCGATTTTACCGGGTGACGACAAAATAAATCAGGACGATTTATTTTGTCGCCAGGTTAATAGTTTTTCTGGGCCTGATGTTTGGCGCGAATAAAATCGCTGTGTGAAACGTGTATTAACTCGCAAATTTGGCGAATAGTGCCTTCTTCGTATTTATCCAACTCGCCATCTGAATACGCCACCTGCCACAAATACACCACCAACTGAAAGCGTTGTGCTGCGGAATAAGATTCATTGATTTTGCGGGTAAAACGATACAAGCCGGTCGCTTGATGATTGGCGTTACGGGCTTCCTCAAACAGTGCGTCGATGTCTGTGCCAGTGAGTTCAAACTGTCTGATAAGAATGTCCCGGATAATCTGTTCTTCCTGAAGGGATACTTCATTATCTGCGGTCATGACTTCTACTAAAAGCGCAGCTGCCGCCAATTCAAGAGTTTCGGTGGAATCGGGGTTTATCGGCTCTATTTCGGTGGTAAGCCACTGGCGCAATTTTTCGATCATGGTTACTTACTATGAATAGCTCACATTGACATAGGTTTGGTATTCAGTTGATCCAAGGCGTTGCGCAGTACATCGGTTCCAGCACCGGGTTTATAAGCGTGCTCACTGATGTAACGGCGAAATTTCCGCCCACCGTGCATCCCTTGAAATAACCCGAGGATATGCCGGCTCATATGACTGAGTTTGACGCCTTGCAGGAGCTGCTGTTCCACGTAATCGACAAACTGTTCATAAACTTGTTCCCGGCTCGGTATTGGGTGGTTATCCCCAAACAAGCGTTGGTCGACCTCGGCGAGGATATAGGGGTTGTGATACACCTCGCGGCCTACCATAACCCCATCTACATGACGCAGATGTTCCTCTGCCTGATCCAGAGAGGTAATACCGCCATTAATGATGATTTCCAGGTGTGGAAAATCTTTTTTTAGCCGATAGACCCGTGGGTAATCGAGAGGGGGGATTTCCCGGTTCTGTTTCGGACTTAAACCTTGTAACCAGGCTTTTCGGGCGTGGACAATAAAGGTTACACAGCCAGCTTCCTGAATGGGGCCGACAAAATCCAGCAAATTCTGGTAATTGTCTAACTCGTCAATGCCAATGCGGGACTTGATAGTGACTGGCAAATCGCAAGCGTCTTGCATGGCGCGAATACAATCCACCACCAGATTCGGCTCGGCCATCAAGCAGGCGCCAAAGCGGCCTTTTTGTACTCTGTCACTGGGGCAACCACAGTTCAGGTTAATTTCATCGTAACTGTATTGCTCTGCAATCTTGCAAGCTTCTGCCAGTTCTGTAGGGTCACTGCCACCCAATTGCAGCGCCAGTGGGTGCTCCGATGGGTCAAACCCCAGGTGGTGGTCGCGATCGCCGTATTTGATGGTGCCACTGTTTACCATCTCTGTGTACAGCAGAGCATGCTTGCTCAACAGACGTAAAAAGTAACGGCAATACCGGTCTGTCCAATCGAGCATGGGTGCAACGGAGAAGCGGCGATTTAAAGTGGTATTCTCTGGCATTGGCTAAACGCGGTCGACGAGCGAGAAGGGCGGCAATTTTAGTCAATTTGCAGTCGGGCAACAATTGTAACAACAATGTAAATGATTCCGACCGCCATGCTTTGAAATTGCGGCACTGCAATATACTCTAACGAACAATAAATAAGGGGCATTTCTAAAAATAGTGCATTTTTAGAAGTGTTCTAAGGTGTCACTGGGGGCCTATGTGATCTTGGAAGATAGAAACTATTGCATCTGCGTATTAGAGGATGAGTCGTCTCAGGCAGAGGTGATGCACAGTTGGTTATCTGGCTTGCCTTGCCAGGTTGCCTGTTTTACAACAGCCAAAGCTTTTTATGAATTTCTGGATAACTCACCAGTCGACCTTGTGGTGCTGGATTGGCTACTTCCAGATGTTGATGGCCTGCAGGTGCTGCGCAATTTACGAGAGGAACGGGGTTTTGAAGGCCCGGTTCTGTTTGCTACCCAATTGGAATCAGAAGACTGTATTGTGCAAGCATTAGAAGCGGGTGCGGATGATTATTTGGTAAAACCCCTGCGTGAAAAAGAATTCCTGGCGCGAATTGGTGCACTTAAACGTCGTACCAGCTTTCGACAGTCTGCCAGCCCAGTGTGTGAAGTGGGCCCGATTCGATTAGATATGATTTCTCGCACTGCCTCTGTTGGCGGTGAAACCGTTAAGATGCGTCCCAAAGAATTTGAATTGGCGGTTTGCATGCTTGAGAGGAAAGGGCAGCTACTGACACGGGAATACTTATTGAATAAAGTCTGGGGAGTAGACGCTGAGATTGATACGCGTACCGTGGATATGCACATGAGCCGGGTCAGGAAAGTCTTGAAGATTGGCCCGGAAACCGGCTATTGCATAAAGACGGTGTACCAACACGGTTATCGCTTTGAAGAACTGGATAATGACTGACGTGAAAAAAGCGTTAATGGCTTTTAAAACTGCCCTGTTCGGGTTTCTGTGCTTGTTGGTTTTATCCACCTGGGCGGCTGAAGATGAAGAGCCCGAGTGGATTTATTTTGTCGAAAAAGGGGATACGCTTTGGCAACTTTGCGCCGAGAGTATGGGTAATCGAAATGTTACCCAGTGTTGGCGCAATATCCAGAAGCACAATGGTATTGGCATTCCCAGGCATCTACGCCCTGGCACCCATTTGCGAATTCCTGTTGGGTGGATACAAACCATTCCTGTTGCGGCGGTGGTTCAGTTTGCCAGCGGCGACGTGAGTCAGACAGCTTATGGCGCTTCTGCATCCATCGCGGTCAAAAATGGCGATTCGGTATTTCTCGGCAGTCAGCTGACGGTGGGTGAAGGTGCTGCAGTACTGGTGTTTAACGACGGCTCAGAGCTGTTGTTGCGTCACCATTCGGAACTGGTTTTACAGGCGCTGACCACACACGGTAATCGCTCTGCTCGCAGTACGCTAAAACTGAATAAAGGCGCTTTGGACGCAGAGGCGTTTCGCAACCAGAACAAAAATCGTTTCAAGGTAAAAACCCCCGGTGCGGTGGCCGCTGTTCGCGGTACAAAATTTCGAGTAGCTGCAAAGCCCGGTGATACCATCACTCATGTAGAGGTGTTGGAAGGGGGTGTGGATGTGGCAGCTGGGCACAGTGGCCAGCAGGTTCCGGGGGGATTCGGTGTCAAAGCCAGCAAAGGTCAGCCTGTCGGTAAACCTGTGAAACTGCTTCCCGCACCACGAATTGATGGCGTTAAAAGCACCTATGACGCGGGCGCAGTTGCAGTTGGCTGGGCAGCGGTGAATGGTGCTGTTGGCTACCAATTGGAATTGTATCAAGGCAGCAGCGGTGGCGAAGTTATCGTTCAAAACAACACCGTAGATAACCAATATCAATTTGATCAGCTACCAACAGGTACTTATCGATTGGTTGTTCGAGCGGTGTCTGCTGATGGGTTGCGCGGCAAGGACAGCACTGCTGCGAGTTTTCAAACTCTGGAAAAACTAACGGCACCCGTGTTGAATGTCGCCGATACCCGGTATAAGAGCAAACGCTTGGTTACTGCCTGGGAGCCAACTGCCAATGCCAGCGGTTATTTGGTGGAGGCGTCATCGCAGCCAGATTTTAGCCAGATACTGTTCAGTGAATCCTTATCCAAACCAACATTTGAGCGTAAAGAGTCTATCAAGGGCAGCTTTTATGTGCGTGTGAAAGCGGTTTCTGCCGACGGGCGCGAAAGTGAATACAGTGATGCGGTTCAGATTGAAAATCAGAGTTGGGATTGGGCGGCGATTGCGGTTTCTGCAGTTGCGTTATTATTGCTCCTGTAGCATTTTCAGAGGTTCCTTAACCCTCACCATTGTTGGCAAATAACGGGAGTGCCATTGAGCCGTTACCCACGCCGTCTATTAATTGCTGTTATTGCGGCGCTACTGACATTTCTGTTTCAGTGGCTAGGCTGGCAGAAAACTCTGGATAACGTTATCTACGACACCGCTGTTTCGATATTTCGGGCAGAAACACCGCAGGACATTATCATTGTCGCGGTGGATGAAAAAACCTTATTGGAATTGGGTCAGTGGCCATTGCCGAGGGATCACCATGTGCGGTTGTTGCAGCAGCTGAGCAGTAGCGGCGTGGCATTGGTGGGCATGGATATTCTGTTTGCCGAGCCATCCCAAGACACTCTGGCCGATCAACGCCTTGCCGAGCAAATACAGGCCTCTGCGCCGGTGGTTTTACCGGTTTATATCGAAGCCTTTGAGAGCAGCGGGCGTTATTTGGAAGTGATGCCCATGGCTAGCCTGGTTGCTGCAGCTTCTGCTCTGGGCCATGTGCAAGTTGTCATTGATGATGATGGCAAAAGTCGGGCGGTGTTTTTAAAGCACATTCTCGAAGGTCAGCAACAACCGCATTTCTCAGTGTCTATTCAGCAACTTGTGGGTGGCAAGAACCTATCACTTCCCGGCTTGAATACGGTCGATACCTCACAAGCGGCCGCAGGTTTTGTTCGTAGCCATAAAAACTACATTCCCTTAACCGGCGAAGCAGGCAGTTTCCCCAGTGTGTCCTATGTGGATGTCTTGAAAGGGCGAATTCCAGCACAAGCGTTGAAAGATAAAATTGTATTGGTCGGGGTGATTGCCCAAGGTCTGGATCGTATTGCCACATCTCTGGGTTCTATGCCTGGAGTGGAAGTAAACGCCAATATTCTCAACGGGCTGCGCAGTGGCCAGCTAGTGACTCCAGCAACTCGTTGGCTAACACAATGGCTGAATGTGATTGCCGTAGCTTTGCTGGTGTTTGCAATGAGCACGATGTTGGTGCGCAAGAATATTGTGATTACCGTGGCTGCTCTTGCCGGACTGGCTCTGTTGCCGCTGGTGTTGTTTTCGCTGGGTTTTTGGCTGCCGATGGGTGCCGCTTTTTGGGCGTTGGCACTGTGTTTCCCACTGATAAACTGGTGGCGCCTCAGTGGTGAAATGAATGTGCTTTCTCGAGAACTAAAGCGTTTGCAGCAGCAGGATATTTTTTCTGAGCCACGGCAATTGCTCGACGAAGTTCAGGCCAGTGTGCATTTTTTAAAATCATTTTACCCATTGAGTGGCTGGTCTGTTCGCGATCAACATTTTAATGTTGTGGGCTCGGAAAACCCGCGCAACTGTTATTTGATTGGCGATTACACCGATTCCTGGCTTTTTTCAAAAGACCATTGCCTGAGGCAATTTCGTATTGGCAATCAATGCTGTTACCTGACCCTGGAATGGGAACTGGACAATACCGATAAGCCTTTAACCGGTGAACAGTTAAATCATGTGTTTCCGGTGGCGCATTGGTCTTCTCTGTGGAGAGTGCCTGGCAACAAGCTGTTGGACGAATCTCTGGCGACCCTTGCAGAAGCTAATCAGCGGGCAGAACGCAGTAATTTACTGATGTGGGAAGCCCTGGAAAACACTCATCACGGTGTTGTGTTGTTGGAATGCAGCGGTCATGTAGTAACTGCGAATAATCAGGCCAAAGAACTGTTTGGAGATTTTGAAAGCGGGGCAATGCTTTTTGGGCAGCTGACCCAGGTATCACTCAAGAATCAGGCAAATTGGCGCTCTCTGTTCGCAGCTTTGGTATTAAATAGAGAGGCTTTTTCTATCGAGGGTACCACCGCTGATGCTGTCGATTTGCAGTTGGATGCGGCGCTTATTGATCTGGATCGGCCTCTGGTGATTTTAACCATAGCGGATGTATCAGAACTGAAGCGGGGAGAGCGTAAGCGCACCGAGGCGATTAACTTCCTCTCTCATGACCTGCGTTCTCCCATGGCATCGGTACTTGCGTTGATACAAGAAAGTCGTAATAACAGTGTTGATGTGAAAGATGTTCTGCAGCGAGTTGAACAGCAGGTAGAGCGCAATATTTCGTACGCAGATAACTACATTCAGCTTTCGAAGATAGAGGCGAATGCCCACCTGTTGTTTACCCCTTGCTTGATTGATACGGTTTTGGATGCGGCGGTCGCGCAATTGTTTAGCCTGGCTAAAAGCCGTGGAATTCAGTTTCGCATGAATTATCAAGATGGCTGCGCCTGGGTGAATTGCGATCGAGTGATGTTGGAAAGGGCGTTCTTAAATCTGGTTGATAACGCCATTAAATACGCTCAGGAAAATGGCGTTGTGACTGTTTCTTCCGCCAATAAAGGCAGCTTTGTGCAAGTGGACATCACTGATGATGGCGATGGCGCTTCAGAGGAAGATATCGGCCAGTTGTTTGACGCTTTTAAGCAGGGCACCTCTGAAGGCAGTGGTAGATACAGTGGTGTTGGCCTTGGCTTGCGCCTGGCTGCCACGGTTATTGCTCGTCACGGCGGTGAAATTCGTGCGGTTAACAGCGACAGGGGTGGACTCTGCGTAACAGTTTTATTGCCCTTGACTCCCGAAGTCCCGTAATTTTACAAAGGTTTTACCCGATTGTTTTTTGAAAAGCCCATACTGTAGCTTGGATACCCTTGTGAGTAGCAGTGATGGCGATTAGAACTCAAAAAGCAGAAGCGCCCGTTTGTGCAGAGGGGCAAATTTTCCCTTCAGGCGCCCGTTACCACAATGCCAAAGACAAACAGGTCTATAGCCGGGGTTACATGCAGGCCATAGCCCGCAGTTTGCAAGGTAATAACATCAGCGTTTTAGTACAAGGTTTCACGTCGGAAGACTGTTTCGACTTCTCATGTTCATCATCAGCAGTGGTTGCTTCGGAGTGGCTTTCCGGCTGGCTGGATGGCAAAGATTTTATTAAGAGCCTGTCGGATTAGCCGGTACGGTTACCTGACCTTGTTTCTGCAGTCGGCTGGCTGCGACAACGGATATGAACAGGAAACCGGCGGACAACCACAGGCAGGCCTGCAATCCTGCGCTTTGATACACCCAGCCTGACAGCAGTGTTCCGATCAATCGGCCCATGGCATTGGCCATATAGTAAAAGCCCACATCCAGAGAGGCGCTGTCGCGGTTGGCGAAACTGACAATCAAATAACTGTGCAGGGATGAGTTAATAGCGAACAAAGCCCCAAATAGCATCAGGCCAATAATCAGGGTTGGTGCAGGAGGGGATCCCCAATGTAAGGCCAAAGCCATGATTGCTGCGGACAAAGCCAGTGGTATTCCCCAGGCGACAACCTGGCGGCTATTACCCGTATTTGCCGCTCGCTGCCCTGTGATTGCTGGTGCAGAGGCCTGAATTATTCCATAGCCGATTACCCAGCAAGCCAGAAAACTGCCCACTGTCCAGTGGCTCCATTCCAGAACGCTGCTCAAATATACCGGCAGTGCCACCACAAACCAGACATCACGGGCGCCAAATAAAAACAGCCGTGCCACAGACAGAATATTGATGGCACGGCTTTTCGAAAAAACCTGGCGAAACTTGGGTTTGTTGCTGGCGCGACCAAGGTCTTTGCCAAGGCAAGTCAGGCTAATGACCCATACCACCGCCAAGGCTATTGCCATGGCCAACATTGCTTGTTGAAAGCCCAGCAGAGCGAGTAGGCCGGCTCCCAGGAAAAAACCTGCTCCCTTTAACGTGTTTTTGGAGCCGGTCAATATCGCCACCCATTTATACAACTTGCCTTGGGCGTGTTCTGGCAGCAGAAACTTGACCGCACTTTTGGCGCTCATCTTATTCAAATCTTTGGCGATGCCAGAAATCGCCTGGGCGCACATCACCCAAAAAACCGTTAGCAGCTCTGCTTGTACGCACAGCATCAGCAGTGCGGCAATTTGCAGTGCCAAACCAATATTCATGGTGCGGTTAAGGCCGATTTTGGCCCCCAGCCAACCGCCCACCAAATTGGTAATCACCCCAAACAACTCGTAAAACAGAAACAAGCTGGCGATGGCCAGTGGACTGTAGCCAAGTTGGTGGAAGTGCAATACCACCAGCATTCTGAGTGCACCATCAGTAAGGGTGAATGCCCAGTAATTACCGGTAATCAACAGGTACTGGCGGATATTGGTGCTCATGAGATTAAGCTTGGCCGACCATCTTCGCCAACTCCATGGTGCGGTTGGCATAGCCCCACTCGTTGTCGTACCACAAATACAGTTTTAACTGGGTGTCATTAACCACCATGGTCGACAGTGCATCGACTATGGTTGAGCGGGGGTCAGTGCGGTAATCACTGGAGACCAAGGGGCGCTCCTCATAACCGAGGATGCCACGCAGATCCGTTTCCGCGGCTTGCTTAAATAACTCGTTAACTGCCTCAGCGGTTGTCGGCTTTTGCAGTTCAAAAACGCAGTCGGTCAGAGAGCCATTGGTGAGTGGCACCCTGACGGCATGCCCATTAAGGCGGCCTTTCAATTCGGGAAATATTTCAGTGATGGCAGTGGCTGAGCCCGTGGTTGTGGGAATCAGGTTCATTCCGCAAGCGCGGGCCCGGCGTAAGTCTTTGTGGGGGCCATCAACAATGGTTTGGGTGTTGGTTAATGCGTGGATAGTGGTCATGGAGCCGTGGCGTATACCCAGGCTTTCTTGCAGTACCTTAACCGCTGGCGCTAGACAGTTGGTGGTACAGGAGGCTGCAGTCACAATGGAATGCTTCGCGGGGTCATAGAGGTGTTGGTTAACGCCCATGACGACATTTAACACGTTGGGCTCTTTTACCGGGGCGGTAACCACTACCCGTTTCACACCCTGTTGCAGATAAGGCTGTAGCAAAGCGGTTTTGCGAAATTTTCCCGAAGCTTCAATCACCAGATCACACCCAGACCAATCACAATCGTCGATGGAGGGATGGTGACTGACTGCAATCCGTTGGCCATCGATACACAGCTGGTTGTCATCAGCTGTGGCTTCGTGTTGCCATGTTCCATGCACCGAATCAAAGTTGAGCAGGTGGGCGAGGGTGTCGAGGTTAGCACCGGGATCATTGATGGCCACAAATTCAAACTCCGGCCAGTCCCAGCCTGCCCGCATTGCCAGGCGGCCCATACGGCCAAAGCCATTAATGCCTACTTTTATGGTCACGAAAATACCTCCTGATTGGGTTCGGCACAGCGCAAATTGCCCGCGGCAGTCAGGCGCTTGAGATCGGTTTCGATTATCGTTTTATTGGATGACAGGGTTGTGTCCAGTACCTCTACCGCCCATTGGGGCAGGCTAGGGGATAGCCGGTAAAACACCCACTGCCCCTGACGTCGATCCACTAACAGGCCACTGGTACGCAGCAGTGCTAGGTGGCGAGAGATCTTTGGCTGGCTTTCGCTCATGGCTGCCGTGAGCTCACACACGCAGAGTTCATCATTTTGGTGGATTAACAGCAGGGCTCGCAGCCGGGTTTGATCAGCCAGGCATTTGAATAGGTCGATAGGGGACACAGTGATTCTTACCACCTTGATAAACGGATTTCAGGTATTTTATATGGATATTCGTATATATGAAATATCGAATATAAAAATTTGTGAATTTGCTGATTGAACTCTGAGTAGCTATTTGGTGCTATGGGCGTCAAATGTCTGACGCTCTCTGGGTGAGCTCTCCCATTAAGGTGAATGCCTCAAGAGCCTATTGCTCAGCTCTCCTAAGCGGGTGAGGGTGTTGCTTGCAATGGCACAGCCTTTGCTTAAAGGGTAATAGTGGGTTTGTATCTGCTAATAAGTGGCGAGTTTCTGGCGCTGTACTGCGCGTGCCGAGGGGCTTCTAGGCTTAGAGAAAAATCTGAATAACTCTTAAATAACACAAAGAGAACAACACTTGGCCGAACAAGAAGAAATACTGTCCCAAGACGAACTGGATGCCTTATTGGATGGGGTGGAGTCCGGTGATGTAGAGACGGAGCAAAAAGCAGCCGCCAAAGAGAGCGGCTATTCCGGGGCCGCCAAACTCTGTGATCTCACCGATAAGGCCAGCCTGATTCACGGCCGCCTTGCTCCCCTGAATGTCATTAATGCCCGCTATGTGCGGCAACTGCGAATGACGGTGTTCAGCTTATTGCAGCGCAAAGCTGAAATCGGCACCAAAGGCGTGGAGATTCTACGTTTTTCTGAATACCTGCAGCGCATGGACACGCCCACCAGCCTCAATGTGGTGCGCCTGAACCCTTTGCCCGGCATTGCCATGGTGGTGTTTGACGCTCGTCTGGTGTTTGGTTTGGTGGATCTGTTTTTTGGTGGCGCGGGCCGTCAGATCAGTATCGATGGGCGGGAATTTACCAGCATTGAAAACCGCATTATTGGCAAGCTGCTGGGGCGAACTCTGGAAGACGTTCGCGCTGCCTGGGAAGACACCCTGGCGCTCAACATCGATCACCTGGCCAGCGAGATGAACCCGATGATGGCCGCCGCTCACAGCCCAGATGAGCCTTGGGTGGTCAGCACTTTCCAACTGGAACTGGACAATGTCAGTGGTGAAATTGATCTCGCCATCCCTTACAGCACATTAGAGCCGGTACTGGATACTGCGGATGAAGGTGAGTCCTCAACCCCTGTGGAAGAAGACCATTGCTGGGCAGAGCCGTTATTGCAGCACATGACCTCGGTACAAGTGGAGCTTAGTTGTGCCATGGCCGAGTCCCAGCTGACCATTGGCGATATTAAGAGCCTCAAGGTGGGGGATGTTATCCCTATCACCATGAATGATCCGGCCACCTTATGCGCCAATGGCTCAGCGGTATACAGTACTCGTATAGGCAGCTCCAACGGCAAAGTGGCGCTGAGAATTATGGGCCCGGCAAACAACTAGCCCTAACAGGCTCTGAGGAAACGCAATGACAGAAAACAGTGATCTGGACATGATTCTTGATATTCCCGTGGGAATATCCGCCGTTGTTGGCGCTACACAGATGAGTATTCGCGATGTGCTGGCCTGGGGGCCGGAGTCAGTGATTGAGCTCGACAGTTACACCGATGACCCACTGGAAGTTTGTGTCAACGACATCCCCATGGCAACGGCGGAAGCGGTGGAGATTGGCGATCGTTACGGAGCTCGCATCGTGTCCGTGGTCAGTGCCAAAGAGCGCATTAAGTCCCTGGGTTAAAGGCGGCAGTTTTGGCGGTGCAGCACAGTCAAACCGTAATCGCCATTGGTGCCTCCACAGGGGGTACAGAAGCAATACGGTTATTGCTCAAACAGCTGCCCGATTTGCAGGCGGCGCCACTGCCGCCAATAGTGGTGACACAGCATATTGACCCGGGGTTTGCCAAGGCGTTGGCAGCCAGCCTGAACAAATCGACAGCGTTGTCGGTATCACTGGCAGAGGAAGGCAAGCGCTTGCAAGCTGGGCATGTTTATCTGGCGCCGGGTGACAGGCACTTGGTGTTAAGTGCTGACCAAATGGGTTATTGCTGCCACTTAAGCGCTGAGCCGCCACGCAATAAATGCAGACCGTCGGTGGATGTGATGTTTGAATCCCTGGCAGAGGGTTCTGCAGCCCATATTGTCGCGGTATTGCTCACCGGTATGGGACGTGATGGTGCGCAAGGGTTGCTCACTTTGCGCCAACAAGGGGCTTATACGTTGGCTCAGGATGAAGCAAGCAGTGTGGTATGGGGAATGCCAGGGGAAGCGGTACGTGTAAATGCGGCCATTGACGTGGTGCCATTGGCGGAGGTGGCAACAGCCATCCGCAAACAAATTAACGACCATAAAAGCAGTTCTTAAACACGGGCTTATAGCAGCCAACTAAGGGGAATTATGTCAGCGGATTTGAGCAAGCTGGATAAAGCGGCGCTGTTGTTGGCGGTGGTGGGGGAAGAATACGCCGCCGGTGTGTTCCGTTATCTGCACCAATCCGATGTGCAGAAAATTGGCCAGGCCATGAAACAGCTCAAACGGGTGGACCTGGAGGAGATCAAAGGCGCCATTGGGGAGTTTTTGCAAGAAACCACCAGTTCAATAGGCTTCGAGGTGGGTACGGAAGATTACATTCGCGACACACTGACCAAAGCCGTCGGCGAAGTGGAAGCCAAGCGAATTACCAGCCGTATCTTTCTCAATGATGATGCCACTGGCCTGGATGCCCTTAAACTGATGCCGCCCCGTGCGATTGCCGATTTGATCAAAGGGGAGCATCCGCAGATACAGGCCACCGTTGTTTCCTATCTGGAACCGGAAAAAGGCGCTGAAGTGCTGGCATTCCTGGATTCACAAACTCGCCTGGATATCGTCATGCGGGTGGTGAATTTGCAGCCTTTACATCCGGATGCCATGAAAGAGCTCAGCGAAGTGCTCGATAAGCAGCTGGACAGCAGCTCCCCGACCACAGGGGAAAGCACCTTGGGTGGTTTGAAAACCGTCGCAGCTATTGTGAACAGCCTGGATACCGCCCAGGAAGAAGAGCTCATGGAAAAGCTAAACGAAATGGATGCGGAAATGGCGGTGAATATCCAGCAACTGATGTTTGTATTCGATGACCTGGTGGGTGTGCCCGACCGGGAATTCCAGGCGCTGGTGCAAGAAATCCAAATGGATCAACTGGTCATCGCCCTCAAGGGAGCGGATCAGGAAGTCAAAGACAAAGTGTTCCGCAATATGTCCAAACGCGCCGCCGAAATGTTGCGCGAAGACATGGAAGCCGGTGGCCCAGTGCGGGTCAGCGAAGTGGAAGAGGCACAGCGAGAGATTATGGTGACTGCAAAACGCCTGCTGGACGAAGGCAAGATCTCCATTGCTGGCGGCGGCGATATGGTGGGTTGACGCAGGAGCTTCTGTATCGTGTTTGAGTCCACATCAAGCCTTGCCCATATTATTCAACTGGCAGTAGCGCCAGTATTTTTATTGGCCGGCATCGCCGGTTTTCTCAGCGTTATCTCCAGTCGCCTGGGGCGAATTATTGATCGCTCGCGAGTTGTCGATCGCCGTTTGGTTGCGCTTAAAGACAAAGAAAAGATTGCCTCTTCCTGTAAAGAACTGAACGTTTTGAGTGTGCGTATAAACTGGATTAATCGCTCTATCGCCCTGTGTGTTACCTCGGCATTAATGGTCTGTGTTGTGATCGTTTGCCTGTTTTCTGCGGTGGCTCTGGAGCTGGAAATCAGTGCGTTGATAAAGCTGTTTTTCGTGCTGTCGATACTGCTGCTTATTGCGGCACTGATTTGTTTTTTGCGGGAAGTCTATCTAGGCAGTTACACGCTGAAAATTGCCAAGGAATTTATTCTGGACGACTGATTAGAATAAAGTTGCTTGGTAAAAAAGCGGGCACCTTTAGGTGCCCGTGTCGTTTTTACGACAATACTACTTCATGGCTAAACGGGTTGGTTTTGCTAGCGCAATGATGGATACATGCGGGTAAACACCATATCTTTGTCGGCGCTGGCTTCGTGGCAACCGGCGCAACTGGCTTTGGGGGCCGCGGGTGCTGCTTCCGCGTAGGGGGGTGCATGGTGGCCAAAGTTAAAAAAGCCCCATCCCTTGGTTTTGCGAAAGCGCTTGCTGTCTTTCACCATCACATCCATACCATTGAATTCACCGGCGAAATAACCACGGCCAGAAACTTCGTTTTTGGAGCCGTCTTTGTGATCGCCTTTTTGCAGCAATACCAATTCTTTAGCGATAACCGTTCCTTCGGGAAAACTGCCGGTCTTTTGGTAAATGGCGTAGGCATCCGGGTTGATGTACACGTGGTGAAACTCCGGGAAGCCCGCAGCGTTGTTGTTGAGCCCGTGTGGCGTAAGCGGCGCGCCGACAAAAACCCAGGTGCGATAACCTTCCGGCAATAGCAACTGGTTCTTTTTGTCAAACACGGCGGCACCAATAGAGCTCTTGGCCTCGCCTGCGTATACGGAGGCCATCAACGCAGAGGCCCCCACGATAAGCGCAGAACAAGCAATGAGTTTTGCTGTGGTTTTCATAGTGTTGCTCCTGAAATACGCGATTGGGGGAATGCTATTTGAGGACTGCTGCCCCATAGAGTGATTGTTCCCAGGCTGGCAAATAAAAACCCTAGTAAGGCTGTGGTTATGTTGGGGATTTTTTAAGATTTTTGGTATCTAATAATCTCAAAATTCATACTTTGAGTATTGTTATGGAAGATCGGTTGGCCCAGTTTTTAACCCACTTTGAACTGCGCGCCAGTGTGTTTCAGGCGGGCCCCCTGTGCCACTCCGGGCGCTATGAATTAAGTACAGGGGTGGGCTATATCCATGTGCTGAAACAGGGCAGGGTGCGTGTTGAATTGCCTGGGCAAAAAGTCATTACAGTGGATAAACCCAGCCTGTTCTTTTGCGCCAACCCTCAATTTCATCTGCTTGCTCCGGATTGTGAAAAAGTCGAAATTGTTTGCGCTTCTTTTAAGTTTGGCGTGGGTTTATCCATACCCGTATTTCGGGCGCTGCCAGATATGGTGGTGTTGCCGCTGGCACAATCCGGCTGTCTGGCCCCGACGCTGGAGCTGATGTTTGCAGAAGCCATGGAGCACCATTGTGGCCGCCAGGGAATTTTGGATCGTTTGATGGAAGTGGTATTTATACAAGTGCTCAGAGAACTGATGGATCAACAGCGTTTGCAGATAGGTGTGCTGGCGGGTTTGTCCGATGCCAAGTTGGTTAAAGCCATCAATGCCATGCACAGCGATCCAGCCCGGCACTGGTCACTGGCCAGTTTGTCTGACGTTGCCGGTATGTCGCGAGCCCGCTTTGCGGTGCGTTTTAAAGAGGTTGTCGGAACCACGCCGGTTGCCTATCTGAGCGAATGGCGCCTGAGTATTGCCCAATCCTTGCTCAGAGAGGGCAAAAGTATGAGTTTTATCGCAGACCGGGTTGGTTACGCCAATGCCAGTGCGTTATCCCGTGCGTTTAAAGCTCACCTTGGGCAGTCGCCCAAGCAGTGGAGTGTGGCAGATCAACCGGGATAAAGCCGGCTTAACAGCGTCGGTATGGCGGTTTCGACCCGCAGAATACGTTGCCCCAGGGAAACCGGGGCAAAACCGCACTCCACCAGTTTGGCAATTTCGTAATCGATAAACCCACCTTCAGGTCCGATGGCCAGCGTGCTGGTTTCACGGATATTGATAGGGCAAGAAGTGCTGTTTTTGGGGTGGGCTACTAGGCATTGGGAATCAGCGCAAATGCCGGGAAGTTCATCTTCCACAAACGGTTTAAAACGTTGGCGTAAATGCACCTGGGGCAATACTGTATCGCAGCCTTGCTCTAGCCCAAGTATCAATTGCTCTCGAATCGCCTGCAGCTGTAAAAATGGGCTTTGCCAAAAACTTTTTTCCACCCGATAACTGTTGATTAAAAAAACGTGCTTAACGCCCATGGTGGCAATGGTTTGAAAAATGCGGCGCAGCATTTTCGGGCGGGGCAGGGCAAGCAGTAGGGTAATGGGCAGCGGTGCTGGTGGTGGCTGGTCAAATTGCAGTGTCAACTCTGCCTGCTGGCCCGATAAAGAATCGACAACAGCACTGCCCATATCACCGTCGATCATGCCAGCTTTTAACGTGTCACCGATATTGACCCTGTGCACTTGCTGCATATGATCCAGCCGTCGGCCAGAGATAATGGCCCGGTTGGGTGCACAGAGGTCTTGTTGTTCAATCAGCAGCAGGTTCATGGCTGCGGATTATAGGGGTTGATCCGCCCTTGAGGTAGAGCGGTTAAGTTTTTCTGGGGCCGTTTAACAGAGCGTCCTTGGTGGCATTGACCAGTAAGTCGATTTCGTTGTCGCTGATGTTAAACCAGGGAGTAAATCGCAGGGAGTTAGTGCCGCCGTGAATCACATTAATACCCTGGGTACGCAGGTAGTTCTCGATGCTGTTGGCGCCAAAACACTTGTAGCTCTCACTGAGCTCAATGCTCACCAGCAGGCCAGTGCCCTGTACCTTGGTAATAGCCCCGCCCAGCTCGTTCATAAGGGCTGAAAATTTTTCCACCAGTGCATTGCCAGTTGCCACAATGTTTTTACGCAGGTTCGGGGTGATGGCGTCCAGCACTGCCACAGCCACATCCATGGCCCGGGGGTTGGTGGTCATGGTATTTCCATACAAACCCTTTTGATACAGCTTGTGTGCCTTGCTGGACAGGGCCAAAACCGACAACGGGTATTGGCCGCCATTAAGGGCTTTGGAGTAGGTTTCCATATCCGGTGCCGGCAGCTTTTCAAAACCGGGGTAGTCGGTAATAGACAAATTGCCGGTGGTGCGTAGCCCGGCCTGAATGGAATCCGCTAATAACAGAGCCCCGTGTTCTTCGGTCAGCTGGCGCGCCAGTGCGTAAAACGCCGGTGTAATAGCCAGGCCTGGGTTACCTTCTCCCATCACCGGCTCAAAAAACATGGATTCGATAAACCAGTTTTCTGCATTTGCCGCTTCAAAAACCACTTTCAACTGCTCGCAGTTGTTGGCTTCTACCGTAATCAAACGTGGTTCACCTTGGAAGCTGGCCAGATATTTCTTGTAGGTTGCCATACTGGAATCGGAATACTGCGCCGGGCGATCTGTTCGCCCATGGAAGGCGCCCTTCAAGGCAACCCGCATAATGGGCTTGCCTGCGTGTCTGGCGCCCTTGTCGGTCATTTGCTTGGCGTTCACATCGGAAATCCGTGCTGCTACCGAAACCGATTCACTGCCTGAATTCATGCACAGAAAACTGTGGTAGGGGCAGCCCTGCTCGCGGTTATGGCCCACTTCCTGGCGAAGTGCGTCTATCAGTGCCATCTGGCTGAGGTTGGGAGTCATGATATTGGCCATTACATGAGGCGCGTTTATGGCCTGTAAAATGGTCTCAGGAGCGTGGCCCAACCCCAGCATGCCGTAGCCACCAGTGTCGTATAAAACCGCACCTTTCAAGGTGATAATCCAGGGGCCAGCAGCTCCGGCTGCAACGTAAGGGGTTACTGCGTCACTTTGGTAGAAATTCAAAAAACCTTGCTGGATTTGTTCAATCTGCTGTTGCTCGTCCAAATCCATAAGCGATGGGTACCGCGAAGCCATATGATTGGCGTAGTCCACCGCATGATCAATGGCGCGGAGTAAGCAGGAATCACTACTGGCAAACTGGTTAATCAGTGGGTCACCTAACCCTGTGGTCATTGGCTGCCCGGCGAAACGACGTAATGGGGCGAGGCGGTCAGTCGCAGAGATTGGCTGAATCATGGTCATGGTGTATCCCGGCTATATGCTGCGTTAACTTTTATTCTAGTGGCCAGGGGTAGCACAATGAATTGGCGAAATAGGCATATTGATGCTTAAAAGAAGCAATATGGCGAGATGCTTGGTTGATATGGTGGTTTGAAAAGGTTATGTGGCAAATAACGTGTAACAGGAGAGGTGTTAAGCAGGTGTACTTCTGCCTTTAATTTTAAGTCACCGGTAGGGTAAATTGAGGCTCGATAACAGAATCAAACATATTTGATATGAGGGTTTTTCTTTTAAATCAAATTGTTGAGGTTTTGGTGGGCTGCCCGATAGTATATTAACTGGGAATCCCGATAATAATTGTTATCGGGCCGAAGGCCCGTTAAACGAGCTGTTAGGTTTTAAAGATGATCGACGATCCCTTGCCTCAGAATTGGAAAGACCTACAGAATGGAGTTTGTAGACTATTTAGTGATATCGGGTTATTAGCAGAGACAGAAAAGATTCTACAAACTCCGAGGGGTACGGTTGAAGTTGATGTCTTTGCAATCGACGAGCACAGTGTCGATCAAATTCAATATCTGGTGGAGTGCAAAAACTGGTCTAACTCAATACCGCAAACAGTCGTTCACTCATTCACAACCGTCATGCAAGAAGCTGGGGCAAATATAGGTTTCATTGTTTCGAAAAAGGGCCTTCAGGAAGGCGCTGTGCGATATACGCAAAATACAAATATTACAGGCTTAACTTATTTAGAGTTGCAACAACGTTACTTCAATTCTTGGTGGCAAAAGCATTTCTGCCCCACAGTTGCAGAGGCAGCTGACTGCGTAAATCAGTACGTCGAACCTATAAACAGCAGGCGCAGTCGACACTTGGAAAAACTCACACATGATCAACTTGAGTATTTCTACGAGTTGCAGAATCGTTATGCCGCTTTTGGGATGCTAATGTGGCTAATGGATATGGGGCGAATTGCTCCACAATATGCCGTTGATGGTCCGGTATGTATCGAAGATTACAAGGCTAAGTTTGTAGAAACAATGGGAAGTGAATTCTCATTTGAATCCAATACATACAGAGGTTTGCTGGACGAATTTTGCGAAATGTTACAAAGGGTCGAGGAGCAGTTTCATGGTATTTTTGGTAGAAATATATTTGAAGAAACCTAACAAGACACTGCTGTCGGACAAATTTTCTGCTACGCTCCAAATTCGCCGCAGAGCGCGGCGTTATGAGTAGTAAGAATGGATTTCATTCAACGAAATAAAGGTTATTTTGTCGTAACATTGTTAATCTCATGTTTGTTAATGTTTACTTGTTTTTTGTCATTAAGAACGTTGGATTCAGTAAGTATTTATAGTTGGCAAGCTATTTGTTTAGTGGTTTCGGCACTTGCCATTCCCTTCTCTTTTCTTCCTTTGTGCTATGTCCAATGGTTCAATCACAAAAGAATAGGTTTGGGTTTTTTCTTAAAGCAGGCTTTCTTTTGGCTAATGTCATTGGCATATGTATGTATTGCTTTTATGCTGGGCGGTAAGTTCATAAATACTCATAACCAGCCAAAGCACATGGGCGCCGCTCCGCGTCGCACATGTTTGCGGCGTTAGGCATAATATGAAGTTGCTACAAGCTATTGCACTTATATCTTGGTCGTCTTTCGTTTTAAGTGCGGAGGTGTTCAAAGTACTTCCTGAGAACTGTCAGGTGATTGAGGCATTTACCCTATTTAGTATTGCTCCAAGACTTTCGGAGAGAGTCTCAGAACTGGAAAAAGAGGTTCCATATGAATTTGACGGTTTAATTTTTTCAAAGCAGCTATACGAAGCTCAGGTAAAAATTGAAAAAGAAAACACTGAAAAGCAAAGGGCTAAGCAAGCCCCTGATCTTATAGTCCATCCTAATTTTTATGGCGTACCCAAAGGCCATAAAGAATACCTAGGAGTTCTGGTAATTTGCTCCTAATAATGCCGAACAAGCCGGTCAAGTTCACTCCGCTCCTGCGGGGTTTCACGGGACATCCAAACAGTTGGTTTGTCTGCCCCTTACTGGAACGTTAAAAATCTTATGAAATTTGTGCCGCTAGTACTAATTCTGTTATTTTCTACTTATTCAGAAGCAGATGATTTTCGTCTTGATCTTATGATGGGAGAAGTCGAAGAGGTTACGATTACAGCTCAAAAACCTAAAGAAGCTAAAGCTGAGGAAGGTCTCTTAGATCATTCATGTGGGAGCGAAGTTGTAACATTTAGGGTTGATGAATACCTGACAGGTGAAGGAGAAAAACTACGTAAGCTAAATCGCGTCATAGCCTCCTATGATTGCGGGTCCAGCTGGGACGGTATGCCCGTTTCACCATCCATAGCAATGGTTTCTGTTTGGCCTAAATTTTCAATATATCGAGGAGTGGCCCGCCTAACTAAAACGTCTGAAGGGTATCAAGTTGTCGACACCATTCCGCAAGTACTTAGAGTTTTATCTATACACGACCAAAAAAACCAAGATAGCTTCCTAGTCCCCCTTAAAGAGCCAATCGTCCGCTATCAAGGCAGTGACCAAGGGGCAGATGAGCTTGAATACCTTGCCTCTCTTGGTGTTCTTGAGTATCAAGCTAAAGAAATAGACTTAAACGAAAACTGCTTTTCAGGCTGTGAAAAACGCAACATAATCAAAGTTTATGAAGTTATCTATAAAAAAGGCATCCCGCTCAGTAAGCTACGGGGTAAAAATTTTTAACAAGTTTGGACACAGTTGCCCGCAAGCGAGCTGGACGGCTACTGCGTAGCCGCCTGTGCCAAAGGCGTTATGACTATGTATAAATTTTCAGGAATTATTATCTTGGTTATTTTGGCGGGGTGCGCATGGGTGAGGGAGCCTGAGTATTGCCAAATTCCCGATAAAAGTAAAAATTTTGTTTTACAAAATATTGAAAAAGCTATTGAGCATCTGTCCGATAAGAGTGTGACTTATGAGTTATCAAAATTATTGCGTGAGCAAGGTAAACTTTTCAAAAATAAGGAAGGTTGTTGGATGTTTTTGGCTCCGAAACCAAGAAATTCTAATCATGTTATTAATGATGGTGAGGGGGCGATGTATGTCAACATGGTTACCTTTGAGGTGGATAAGATAGAGTGGTTTCAGTACTAAGCCATAACCAGGCAAGGTGGCGGATTGCCACACTACGTGTGTCTCTCCGCTGTTTCGACGTTAGCACTTAATATGAAAGTACTACTAACCATTATTGTTTTCTTTTCAGGGCCGGCTATGGCAGATTCATTCACGTATGATATTCAGCAGGCGGGCTATAGGTTTGACCAATATGACCTGAAGGGAAGTGCTACATTTGAAATTTTTAAGAAGGAATTTAGGGCCTTTCCTTGGAAAGAGCAGGTCGGAAATAACAAAGGTGGTAGCGAGCCAACTATTTCAGTTAAAAATTCAGAAACAAAAATTGATCTCTGGGTTTCTGTAGTAGGAAGCTCGGAAGAGTTCGCATATCTTGTGGGTATCGTTCAGCCAAAGAAAATAAAAACTATGTTTGGCTTCGGAAAGGAAAAAGAAGTTCAATGGGTTACTGCCTATGTTCTAGAGCAGCCGGAATGGGTGGAAGAAGCATTCCAGCTCTATTTTCTGGGTCAAACCGAAGTTTTAAATTCAAGATTTTCCAGTTTGCCCATCTTTCTAGAGCAAGAGGCCGTAAACTAAAGTGCTAGCAAGTCAATTAACTGCGCGCCTAAAGGCGCTGGACAGCCAAAAATCCGCTTCGCTCTATTTTAGTTGCCGATTATTGAGTCGTTAACAATACAGGAAAATCATGTTTAATCGCATTGAGTATGGAAATTTAAACTCCAGACAAAAAGAAAATTTCAACTTTCAAAAGGTCGCGGCGGAACTATCTGATTATGGGTTTAACTGCATGTGGCTCAACGATGACTGGCAGGGTGCTGATTTTATCGCTTGCCACATTGATGGCAGAACTTTCATAAAAGTCCAATTAAAGGGGCGTTTAACCCTCGATAAAAAATACAACGGCAAAGAAATTTATGTGGCTTTTAGCCAAAGTGGGCAATGGTATATCTACCCGCATGATCAACTACAAGAAGAACTACTAAAAATGGGGCTTATGTCAGGCTCTAAGTCATGGGATGAAAATGGTGGTTATAGTTGGCCCAGCATCCCTAAAAATATCATGGGGCATATGAGTCAATATGCGATATAAAACTGTTAAAAATTTTAGGCGGCGGAATGCAGTTTATTGCTCAAGGAGCGAAAAATATCAAGTTTAAGCATATATGGACTTTAATTGTTTCGACATTTTCTTGCTCTATATCTGCTGGAATTGTCTCGCAGTGTGAAATTATAGGTCAGGTTGTTTCTGAGCCTAAGGAAACCGCGGATGATGAATTTATATTTTTGTTCAAGGGAACTATGCTGCCAAGCCAGGATTTTGTATTTTGTGGGGACCGTTTAGGTAAAACTGAGGAAATATTAATTACAAAGCAATATTATAAAAAGCTAGGTTCTCCCAAGTTTGGTGATGATGTAACTCTTAGAGAGCTAAAGGAGGAAAATGATTTTGGTCATGGCCTTATGCAGTGGAGATATTTCGATCTGGATGTTAGTGGGTAGCCTCAGTATGCTTACAATTTGCTCCAAAAGGTGACAAAGCCGTGTTGAACTTGGTTGTCGCTGTGCTTTTGGGCAAGGCGTTATGTGATTCTAAAGAGTTAAAGGTAGGTCGTTGATGGAGAATGATAATGCGAAAGGGGCGCATTCAAAATCAGCAAATCACCGAGCAGAAATATTGAAGTCTGATTTATGTGGCTGCTTTTATTGTCTTGAAAGGTTTTCTCCTAAGAAAATTGATAAATGGTGTGATGTTCACAGAGATGCTATTGGCGAAGAAGAATATGGCCATACTGCATTGTGCCCGTACTGTGGTATTGACTCAGTAATAGGCTCTGCATCCGGATTTCCCATTACAAGAAAATTTCTTGCGAGTATGAAAAGGGTGTGGTTCTAGTGTAGTTGCGTGTTGTGTAGAGCCACATAAGTAGGTGCAGGCAATAAAGTTTCATCGCTCAGGTGCTGCAAGTATTGCCTCCTCGGTCATTGTGCATGGTGCTAAGTGGAAAAAGAGATCAAAAATGGAGTCAATTGAATGGGATGAACTGGAGCATGCTTATGGGCAGGCATCTGACATTCCTCAGTTACTGAAAGAGCTAGAGGTCTACCCGTCATGTGAAAGCTATGGAGAAGAGCCCTTCTATACACTGTGGAGTAGTTTGTGCCATCAGGGAAACGTCTATTCTGCATCGTATGCGGCTGTTCCAGTGATTGTTTCTTTAATTGAAAAGGCACCAGAAATAGTTGATTACAACTATTTTTTGCTGCCGGTATGTATTGAAATAGCTCGGTTAAAAGGTTGTGGACCAAAAATTGGGCCATGCTTAGAGTTTGCTTATACTAGTGCTATTCAAACAATGGCTAAGCTTGCTAGTGAAATAAAATCACCGGATGAAAAAATGGTTTCCGTTCTGGCTGCAGTGACAGCGGTGCATTTTGGTAACGCAGAATTAGCTGAGGCGATACTGGAATTCACCCCAGCTACTGTGGCGGAATTTCAAGAGTGGCTGCAGGAAAAGTAGCACCTGACATGGTAGCAAGGTTCAATTCGTTCTTTAGGTGCTGCACAAAATTCCATTGCTCTTTATGAATAAAGTTATCTTAGGCTCATTATCAGTACTATCTGCTTGCACTTCGATTGAAGATAGTCAATTCGACTGCGGGCAAAGTGATTTTCCTGGAGTCTGGTTTCAGATTTATCCAGATAATGCTGAAAAAATGAAGCATTTATCTTTGATTGCTAATTCAGATAATTCCTATGATGCGAATAGATTACTATTTTGGTACAAAAATGAGCGAAATCAAGTAATGGCTTGTTTTCTGATGGGTACTTGGCGTGATCATAAAAGTTATCATAAAGGCTGTTTTGTAACTCGATACCTGATAGATGAAGGCACAGAGGGTACGCCCCCGAAGCTGCAAGACAAAGATGAAGTTGTGTGTACTTAAATAACTCAAATCATAACAGGTGTATGCCGGTCGACTCTCATGGCTGAAATGAATTTTGTATTGCTCAACGTGCTCCAAAAATAAATGCCATATTTAAGCGATAAAAATAGAAAATTAAATGGAATATTCATCTGAGTGCAAATGCGGGAAAGTGAAGGTTTTAGCATCATTTCCTCTTCCCATTGAAGAAAATCAAGCGCGAGAGTGCGACTGCGACTTTTGTGTGGCCCATGGGCTTGCCTATTTGTCAGATGTAAACGGCACTATTTCCTTTTCGCCTAAAAATCAATTGAATCAACTTAAGCAAGGTTCTCAGCAGGCTACCTTCTGGCAGTGCAGCCACTGTAAGCAAGTGATCGCTGTGACACATTCAAAAGATGGAGAAACAAGAGGAGCTGTGTCAAAAGCGTTGTTTGAAAGGGGTTTTTCACTAAAGCCATCTATTGGTGTTAGCCCTAAAAAGCTTTCTCCTGAGGATAAGTCTGAGCGTTGGCCTACGGTTTGGTCAACGGTAATTTAAAAGCTGAGTAAGACGGTGAAATTAAGAGTAAATATTGTTGATGCCTTTACCGAAGAAAGATTCAAAGGTAATTCGGCGGCTGTCGTAATCACTGAAGAATGGTTGTCAGATGAATTAATGCAGTCCATTGCTACAGAAAATAACCTATCCGAGACAGCTTATTTGGTTAGGTCTAGTGATGAGACCTATGCAATACGCTGGTTTTCTCCAATCACTGAGATTGCGTTTTGCGGCCATGCAACACTGGCGTCGGCTTCCGTTATTTTTAACGACAACTCGGAAGTGTCTGAGTTAGTGTTTTCAGCTGAAGCCGTCGGGCGAATGGTCATCACGAAAACCGATGATGGCTATATTCAGATGGATTTCCCGTGTAGAAAGCCACATATTCCAGATTGTTTTCCAGAGGAGCTGTTACAGGGGCTGTCGATTGAACCTTCAAAAGTACTGTTCAATAATCAAGCGTACTTCGCAGTCTATGAGAATGAACACGATGTTTTGAGCGTCGTCCAAAATAAGGAATATCTTAAAAAACTTGCGCCATACGATGTGGTCGTGACGGCTCCGGGAAAGGAATACGACTTCGTCTCAAGATATTTCTGGCCCGCGAACGGTGGTGATGAAGATCCAGTGACAGGGTCAATCCATACCGGGCTTACACCGTATTGGTCTGAGCGATTGGCTAAAAAGCAGCTTCTTGCCTATCAAGCATCAAAACGCGGTGGTGTTCTGTTGTGTCGTTTGGCAGGAGATAGAGTGTTTATTTCAGGTAAGGCCGTTCATTACCTTGAAGGCTTTATCAATGTCTGAGGCTGACCGGATGATAGCGAATGTTGCTTTTATTGCTCGGCTGATTTCGGTGCTATGAAAAAATTAGGCCTTGAAAATACCGTCGCTATGGTTTTTGGTTTGGGTGGTCTGTTAGTTTCGTTCGGAGCTGGGCTGATTATCAATGCAATGTCCTTGGCTTTGACGATTGGTGTGCCGTCGTCATTGGTCGCGTTTGCCTGGGCCCGTTATTTGATAAAGAAGTTCGATTTTGAAAACTTGGCTAAAGTCGACAAGCTTGAAAGAAGAGGTGTTGGCTTTGGCTTGAGTGTTGTTGGGTTGACGGTACTATCGGCGAGCTTGGTTTTAACCTTTATTTCAATTTTCGGTAGCGCTTTTTCAGCTATCGAAGTGCCAATTATGATCTTCGGATGGTTGGTAATGCTCAGTGTTTTCAGCTTTGGTTTGCCTTATCTCTTAGGTATAGTTTTGGGTATATGGGCCGCTCGTTTTAAGTTCGATACTATTCACCAACGTAACCAAAAAAATAACTGAGAGCTGATTGTTTGCCTTAAAACTCAGCTCGCCTCCGCAACAAATGTTGCTCGTAAAGGCCCCGGGTGCCCCTCAATAGTCTTTTGGTTATCTTCCGGATCAAGAAAATCTGTCAGTGATTCGTAGGTCATCCATTCTGTTGCCCTCTGTTCCTCTACCGTTGTTTTGCACTGATCCACGATTCGTGGGTTTTTAAATCCACATTTTTTTAGCCAGGCCAGCATGGTCGCTGGGGACGGTAAAAACCAAACGTTGGGCATTTTGGCGTAGCGGCCGTGGGGCACTAAAACGTGGCCTTCTGGGCCGTCAACAACCAGGGTTTCCAGTACCAATTCACCGCCGGGGCGCAGGCAGTCCTTTAGCTCTCGAAGATGATCCATGGGTGAGCGGCGGTGGTAGAAAACCCCCATAGAGAACACAGTATCAAAGGTGCGCAGGTTGGCGGGTACTTGCTGAATACCTACCGGCAGTACGTCCACCGGCAATTCTTTGGCTGCTGTCTGATTCAGGTATTTTTTTAGCGCATAAAACTGCAACACAAAACGCGGTGATGGATCGATGCCGATAACCCGGTGCGTACCTTGGCCAAGCATACGCAGGCAGTGGTAGCCATTGCCACAGCCAACATCCAGCACCAGGCGGTTTTGTAGTGGCGATATGTGCGGCAAAACCCGATCCCACTTCCAATCACTGCGCCATTCGGTATCGATATGCACTCCGAACAGGTGAAACGGCCCTTTGCGCCAGGGGTGTAAGGCCATCAGGGTGTCGCGCAGTTCTGCTCTGGTCGTTGAGTCGCAAGCTTGTTCGCTGCCGATGGTGACGCTATCTGTTAAGTCGTATGAGTCCGGTGTCAGGTCCGGCAGTTGCTCTAGCACCGCGCGCCATTGGGGCAGGTCGCCCCAGCGGGCTTCACTAAGGCCTTGTTCGATCTGTTGTGGCAGCTGTTGTGCCCAGCGTTGCAATTTACCGGCAGAGAGAAAGTCGAGGAGAGCGGAGTAGTTAATCATGGTTCGTTTGTACGGTAGTGTGGGTTACACGGTGCTAGTCCACACTACGAGATGGCTTGAGTTATTTGATGGCTATTATCGACGCAAAATTAAAACACTGAAACCACACATCAACACTGGAAAAACCGATATTTTTTAAGCGGTCGCGATGGGTCTGCAAGGTTTCCGGCACCAGTACGTTTTCCAATGCGGTGCGTTTTTGGCTGACTTCCAGATCGCTGTAGCCATTGGCTTTTTTAAAGTTGTGGTGCAATTCAATCATCAGTTGGTCGTGGGCCTGGTCGCTAAATACCACTTTTTCCGACAGCACTAAAATGCCGCCGGGCTTCAGCCCATCGAAAATGGTTTGCAGCATGTTCTGGCGATCAGCCAGTGGAATAAATTGCAGGGTAAAGTTTAGTACTGCCATGGAGGCGTTGTTAATGGCCACTTCCTGAATATTGCCCAGCTGAAGACTGACAGGCACTTCGCTGCTGTCACTATCAATGACGTTGCGGCAGCGGTCGAGCATGGCTTGTGAATTATCGACAGCGATAATTTCGCAGTTGGGTTGGCGTATATGGTGGCGCATGGACAGGGTAGCGGCGCCAAGGGAGCAACCCAGGTCGTAGCAACGGCTGTCTGCTTGCACGTAGCGTTCGGCCAAGGTGCCGATCATGCCGATAATGGACTCGTACCCTGGCACAGAGCGTTTGATCATATCGGGAAAAACGCTGGCGACCCGTGCGTCGAATTTGAAGCCGGCTATTTCCGCCAAAGGGCTGGCGAAGACCTTGTCTGTTTTTGAGTGAGGCATTGTTAACGGCTATGTGGTGCCGGATTGGTCAATCACCAAATCCGCCAACTGCTCTCGTACATTATCCGGTATGACTTTTGAGCACTGCTGGCTGTAGTCGAAGTACACCATCACCGTACGCCCTGCGGCCACCAATGTGTCTTTTTGCCAGGCTTCCTGATAAACGGTCATGGACTTGGCGCCAATTTTTTCCACACCGGTTTTCAGGGTAACGTCGTCGCCGATGTGAATCTGTGCCTTAAAGTCCAACTCGATGCGGGCCAGAATCAGCGGCCAGTCGTGTACGGTCATGGCTGGGTGGATGCGGCGGAAAAAACCTTCTCTGGCGCCTTCAAACCAGATCGGCAACGTGGTGTTGCTGATATGGCCGAGCATGTCGGTTTCCGAAAAGCGCGGGGTGATGGTGGTTGTATCCATATAAAAGGCCCAAAAATTGGATTTAAGTCACCGTATCGTCACGCCGCTTCGCGGATCGCAATGACTTACTTCGGTCATTTACCGAGTTTGCGATGGCTCGAAGCGCGTGGCCCGGTGCTTGCGGCGATAACCTATAACGCAATTTGCTCCAGGTTCAGCCCGCTCAACTGCTCGGCTTTATCGGGACTGGTGATGACAGCAACGCTGGCGTTGTCTTCTACCAGATAGGTCGCTGCAACTCGCTTTAGGTCATCGATGGTGACTTGCAGTATACGGTTGCGAAATTGCTCTCGCTTGTCGCGACTGCGACCGTAGAGTTCTGCGTGGTAGGTCTGTTTGGCCTCACCAGCGGGGGAGCCGGGCTTGTCGATGGCCGAGATGACCCCAAGGATTGCCTCTTCCAGCTGTTGCTCATCGTGGCCTTCGCTGTGTAGCCACTGCAGTGCGCCGTCGAAGTCCGCTAAGGTTTCTTCCATGCGTGGATCGCGGTAGGAGAAAAACCGGAAAGCGCCAATGTGGTTGTCTTGGCCAGCTCCGCCGCCGTAGGCGCCGCCCTGTTCGCGGATGGTGCGGTGCAGGTAGCCATTGCGCAAAAAGCCGCCCAGTATGGTGAGTGGCGCGGCGTCTGGGTGATCCATGGCCACGGTGGGGTAGGCTTTGGCGCAGAAGTTAACCTGAGTGCTGGTGGTCCAGCATTGGTGGCGCGGTTCGCAGATCGATTGTTGTGCAAAAGGCGTAAAGTCGCTTTTTCCGCTCATCGAGGATTGATTGCCAAACAGTGTTTGGTAGTCCGCCAGCTTTTCTTCTTCGGCCACCACCAGCAGTTTGCGTTCACAGGTCAGCACCAGCTGGTGAATCGCGTGCAACTTATCCGCCAGTGCCTGTAGTTGTGTTGTGTCGTCCAGCTGGCTGTCCAGTGCCTTGATGGTTTGGATGCCCTGCAAGCCACCCCAGCGGTGGGCAAGCAGCGCCCCTGGGCTGATGCCTCCGGAGGCGGCGGTCATGGCCAATTGATGGCCGCTGCCGGTCACCCCCATTTCCCGGCGGGCGCGGCTTTGGGCAACCAGCTCGCGAATCCGTGGCAGCTCGTCGAAGCGCACCTGGGTGAGGGTGCTGTTCATCAATTCGGTCATCGCGGCCTGATTGCTGCCGAGCCCTTTGGCACTGAGGGTAAGGTAACCACTGAGTTGCTGCACGTTATCGGGTGTGCCTCGAGCGGTTACATAGGCGCTGATGGAACCGCATACCTGGGACTGATGCAGTTGGGTTTGCAGGTAGTCCCGCTCGCCACAGCCCAGTTCAGTCAGGCAGGTGGTGTAAATAGGCAGCAGGTCCAGTTGCTCGTCGGTTAACTCCGGCAGCGGCATCACAATCTGTTGATACACCAGGCCATTGGTGCCTGCGGCGTAACTGGTGGTGTTGCTGTCCTGAGTGTGGTGGGCTACGTAGCCCATCTGCTGCGGAATGTCTTCCCGACCCACCTTGGGCAAAATGGAGGCGTCGTCTTTCTGTTGTTGGCGCTTGATCAGGGCAGCGGCCCGCTCTACCACCTGCTGCTTGTCGGCGTCGCTCATACCCGCTTTGATGATTGCCAGGCGCGCGGCTTCGGCGGCTTCTTTGCGCTCGGCCATGTGCTGATCCGGGCGCAGGGTCAGGCGTACCCGGTGTTGGTTTTCCAGCAACAGATTGCGGGCCAGGCCTTTGATAAATTCCGGGTCTTCAATGGCGTCGCGCAGGTAATTGAGCACCGGGTCCAGGTTCAGCAGGGCGATGGGGTCGCCGCGATGAGTGGCACTGGTGAGGGAGGTGAGAATGAGCTGCAAGCCGTAGGGGTAGCTGTCACCGCCAATTTCCCGTTGCTGCAATTCCAGCTGGTGCAGTGACGCGGCCACTTGCTCGTGGGGAACTCCGTTATCGGCAACCTCTTGCAATACATCCAGAATCATTTGTTCAACCGCTGCGGCGCTGTCGGTTTCGCTGCCTTCCAGACCACACACAAAGCACAGCTCTCGCTGGGAATCATCCAGGCCACAAAGCGGGGAGGGTGCACTGCCCAGGTCGGTGGTTTCCAGGGCTTTTTGCAGTGGTGATGCGCTGTTATCCAGCAATACACTGCACAGCAAATTGGCTTCCATGCTGCTTTGCAAATCGGTGGCCTTGCCCAGCAGCCAGCCCAATACCACGTGGCTTTTGTTGTCGGTGCTGCCTTCTTCTGTCAGTGGATAAGCTTCTTCCACGCGCACTGGTGCCAGGTAACGCTTCTCGTCGGGTACGGAAATTTCTTTATCCAGTCGCTCAAAGCGGCTGAGTGCCTGCTGCTGGAATTTTTGCTGGTGCTCTACCGCCGGGATATCACCAAAGGTCATAAAAATGGCGTTGGATGGGTGGTAGTGAGTTTGGTAGAACTCTTTCAGCTGTTGGTAGCTGAGATCGGGGATGTGCTCTGGTTCGCCGCCACTGTTGTGATGGTAGGTGGTGGTGGGGTACAGGTATTTACACAGAGTGTGCCACAGGGTGGAGGGCACGGAGCTCATGGCCCCTTTCATTTCATTAAATACCACGCCTTTGAACACCAGCGGGGAGTTTGGGTTATCGGCTTCGGCAAACTCAACCCGGTGGCCTTCCTGGGCAAAGTCCAGTTCGTCCAGGCGGGAGAAAAACACCGCATCCAGATACACATCCAGCAGATTGTTGAAGTCTTTACGGTTCTGGCTGGCGAAAGGGTAGGCGGTCCAGTCGGAGCTCGTAAAGGCGTTCATAAAGGTGTTCAGGGAGCGCCGAATCATCATAAAGAACGGGTCGCGAACCGGGTACTTTTCGCTGCCGCACAGGGCGGTATGTTCGAGGATATGTGCGACTCCGGTGGAGTCTTCAGGCACTGTCCTCAGGGCCACCAGAAATACGTTTTCGCTATTGTCGCTGGCCAGGTGAATGTGCTGGGCGCCGGTTTTACTGTGGCGGTATTCTTCGATGGTGAGGTTGAGGGAGTCGACGGTTTCGCTGCGCAGGAATTCAAAAGCGGGGTCACATTTGGGGTGGCTCATGTACTACAGTCCTGATTCTGGGCGGGTAATAGGTTGCAAAAGCGGCTATTCTAACCGATCTGCGCTCCTTGGACTCAGGGAAATGCGTATTGGCTGTGTTGGCCGATATGGCCTGAAAAATGTCCAAAAAATACGTTACTTTTATTGCCAGTCAACTTATCATTCTTTGCCATTAGTAGAGGGCGCCGCATTGCAGGCATCGAGGTTTTGACCACATATTTCAGCCTGTTTTATCAGCTCTGCGGTTGACATCGCAACAGGGATGTACGTACATTGTCTGCTCTTGCTTGAGTTAGCTGCTGAGTGTCTGCGGCTACAGGTTGAAATCAAAGGTTCGGTTAGTGATAAAACCAGTTCGTCTGCTCGTCGTTCTTCTTAGCGTGGTGCTTATTCAGCAGCCGCGGGAGCGATGGTTTATCTGAAGCAGCGATAAACAGAATTCGAAAACCCCGCACACCCATGCGGGGTTTTTTTTGCAGTTTTAATTGATAGAGGGTCAATACAGTGGATCTGTTATCCGGTGGTGAAATAGTAATCAGGGCGCTGCACGACAGTGGCGTAAAGCAGGTGTGGGGCTACCCCGGTGGTGCCGCACTACATATTTACGATGCCATGTTCCAGCAGGAGCAGATTGAACACATTCTGGTACGCCACGAACAGGCAGCGGTGCATGCCGCTGACGGCTACGCCCGTGCCACGGGGGATGTGGGCACTGTACTGGTGACCTCTGGCCCCGGTGCCACCAATACCATTACCGGTATTGCCACTGCTTACATGGATTCCATCCCCCTAGTGATTATTTCTGCCCAGGTGGTGCAAGAAAAAATCGGTGAAGATGCGTTCCAGGAAACCGATATGATCGGCGTTTCCCGGCCGGTAGTGAAACACAGCTTTTTGGTGAAAAAGCCGGAAGATCTGGCCGCCACTATCGCCAAGGCTTACCACATTGCCAAAACTGGTCGCCCCGGCCCAGTGGTCGTGGATATCCCCAAAGATGTGACTCACCCCGGCTACAAGATTTCCTATAACTACCCGGGGCAGGTGGACATTCGTTCTTACCAGCCCCGCAGCAAGGGCCACCCGCGCCAGATTCAAAAGGCCATGGCGCTGATCGCCTCTGCCAAGCGCCCCATTATCTACGCCGGTGGTGGTGTGATCCTCAGTGAGGCCGAGCATGAGTTGATCGAATTGGCCCACCTGGTTCAGTGTCCGGTAACTTTGACCCTGATGGGGCTGGGTGCTTTTCCTGGCAGCGACCCACAGTTCCTCGGCATGCTGGGCATGCACGGTACCGTAGAGGCCAACCTGGCCATGCACGAGGCCGACCTGATTCTGGCGGTGGGTGCGCGCTTTGATGATCGGGTGACCAACGCCTGCGATCAGTTCTGCCCCAATGCGCGCATTATTCATATCGATATCGACCCGACGTCCATTTCCAAAACCATCAATGCGGACGTACCCATTGTGGGTGACTGTAAACTGGTGCTGACCGAAATCGTCCGCCGGGTGAAAATTGATCTGGACGAAAACAACACCGATGACCGCAAACGCACCCTGGACGACGATGCCATTGCTGCCTGGTGGTCGCAAATCAACGAATGGCGCGACCAGTACGGCATTTATCGCGAGCAGCGCTACCAGCAAAGCACCTCTGACAACATTAAGCCTCAGGACGTTATTAAGGCCCTGAGTAAAGCCACCAATGGCGATGCTTACGTGTGCTCTGACGTCGGTCAGCACCAGATGTTTACTGCCCAGTACTATCTGTTCAACCAGCCGCGCCGTTGGATCAACTCCGGCGGCCTGGGCACCATGGGTTTCGGCTTACCGTCTGCTATGGGCGTGAAAATGGCGCATCCGGATGCGGATGTGGCGGTGGTTACCGGGGAGGGCAGCATCCAGATGTGTATTCAGGAGCTGGCCACCTGCACCCAATACAATCTGCCGATAAAAATCGTCAACCTCAATAACCGGGCGCTGGGCATGGTACGTCAGTGGCAAGACATGCAATATGCGGGTCGTCACTCATCCAGTACCTACGAAAATTCTCTGCCAGACTTCTGCAAGCTGGCGGAAGCCTATGGCCATGTGGGCATAAGAGTCACCCGCCTGGAAGACCTGGAGCCGGCTTTGGAAAAAGCTTTTGCCATGAAAGATCGCACGGTATTTTTGGATATACAGGTGGATCAAAGTGAGCATGTGTACCCAATGCAGATTCAGGGGCAATCCATGCGCGATATGTTAATCAGCAAGACGGAGACCATCTGATGCGCCGTATTCTTTCACTGACCATGGAAAATGAACCCGGCGCCTTGTCACGGATTGTGGGGTTGTTCTCTCAGCGCTGGTACAACATCGACAGCATGACCGTGGCCGCTACCGACGATCCGGCATTGTCCAAGCTCACCATTACCACCAGTGGCGATGAAAAAGTCATTGAGCAAATCACCAAACAGCTCAACAAACTGGTGGATGTGTTTAAAGTAGTGGACCTCACCGAACGCGAGCATATCGAGCGGGAAGTGATGCTGATAAAGGTGAATGCCACCGGCAGCAAGCGCGAGGAAGTCAAACGTTGCGTGGATATCTTCCGTGGCTTGATCGTCAGTGTTACCGCCAATGCCTACATCGTTCAGGTGTCTGGCGATACTAGCAAAATCGAAGCTTTTATCGCCGCCATGAAAGATATTGGTATTGTTGAAGTAACCCGCTCTGGTGTGGTGGGAATGCAGCGGGATTGATTTTGTCGGCGTTTAATCGCCGAATGCCATAAAAAGACCTCGTGCTACATTATGCGAGGTCTTTTTATTTGTCATTGTAATACCATTTTTTTAGGAATTATTACCTTTAGGTTAGGGAGATAATATGGACGTTTTAGGGACTGTGCTCATGCTTGGCGGCTGGCTCTGGTCGGTGATTGGCGGCGTTCAAGTGTCGATACTTTGCGCTATTCTCAACTTTGTTTTTCCGCCTTTGTCTCAAATTATTTACTCTGTGTATGAACAGCCCATGAGAATGCCGTTGATTGTTATGATCGCTGGTATAGTTGTGTTGTACTTTGCGGGGGCTGATAGCCTCGATATTTCAGTTGGGGGGTAAGTTGCTGATGAATTTTAATTTGGCTTCCGCAGAACATATAATTTTCGTGACAAAACGCATTTCGTTTTAAATCAGTTATGTTTTAATGCCACATTACTTCACAATGCGTTGATAAATGGAGCTAAAAAAGAAAATGGAAAACAACTTATACGCAACCCCAAAATCTGATATTTCCTCAAGCTCCAAAACCGTGCCTTCAGTACTCATGTACTCCCCCAAACAAGTTGCGTGTGGAACGATAGGTGGCCCGGTTGGATTGATTTACTTCTTGGCAGCTAACTTTAAGGCGATGGGGCGGGAAGATTTACGGAAAAAAACGCTTTGGTTAGGCATCAGTTTAATTGTTGTGTTGATAATTATGCTGCCTTTTTTGCCTGATGATGTGCCCAGTACACCGTTTACTATTGCATACATAATTATTGCTTATCAGGTTGCCGACAAGCACCAGATGACGAAACAAGCGATCATGGATTCTGAGTCCCACGATTTTCATTCAAATTGGAAAGTGCTGGGTTTAGGTTTGTTATGCTTGCTTGGTTCAATGATTGTTCTTATGGGGCCCTTAGTAGTTTTGATGCTGACAGGGATATGGAATCCAGTCTGATTATTTTGAATCAAGCCCTAGTTAGGGAGGGGTGAGGCTTTTAAGTTTTATAAATCACTCCACACACTCCCAAAATGCTGCCACCAGCGGATTCTTTAATTTCTTTTCCAGTACACAAAGGCCAACGTCATAGGGCTCAAGCTCTGGTTTGATATCAAGGGCTTGTACACGGTCGGCAATGGGGCTGTGGTCGAGAACAATTTGTGGAACTATGCCGACGCCCAACCCCAGGCCCACCATGCTGACAATGGCCTCGTTACCGGTGACCTGAGCGTATATTTTCGGCTTTACCCCGAGATCGTGAAACCAGCGGTCGATACGTTTTCTGGCGACACCGCTTTCCGCCAGAATAACCGGCGTGCTTTGCCAGTTTTCTGCGCAGGTTTTGCCTTGTAGTTTGTCTCCACCAAGGCGGCCGTGGGCCGGGGCGATAAAGCGAAGTGGTGTGGTGGTGATGGTTTTAAAAACCAACCCCCGTTGCAAACGATCTGGGCGGGCGGCAATGGTAATGTCTTCGTCGCTGGCAACAATGCGCTTGATGGCTTTGTCGGGATCGCCGGTATGCAATTTAAAATCCACCAGCGGATAGCGCTGGCGAAAGTTAGCTAACAGATCGTAGAGCACGCTGTAGCTGGCGGTGACCGAACAGTACATGCTCAGCTCGCCGGTCAGAGTATCGCTGCCTTCCAAAAGGTCGTTACGAATCAGCTCCCACTGGGATACGGTTTCCCGAGCATAACTTAAAAATTTTTCCCCTTCTGCTGTCAACTCCACGGTGCGGTTGTCTCGGGTAAATAATGCGACTCCCAATGCTTCTTCCAACTGCTTGATACTTCGCGACAACGCCGATGGACTGATGTGGCAGCTTTCACTGGCGCGGCCAAAATGAAGGCAGTCCGCCAATGAGAGAAAGTGTTTTAGTGTGCGGGTATCCATGAAGTTAAGTGCGCCATTTGATATTGCAACCAATGCTGGGATGCTGTCGGGGATTGACTGGCTGCCTAGTCAACAGCGCATCCATTGCTGCGCGCAAATCGGATCCAGTCACAGGTATGTTATTACCCGGCCGAGAGTCATCCAGCTGTCCTCGGTACACCAGTGTTAAGTCGGCATCGAACAAGAAGAAATCCGGTGTGCATGTGGCGTCATAAGCAGAGGCCACTTGTTGGCTTTGGTCATACAAATAGGGGAAAGGGGTGTTTTTTTGAGCTATCTTTTCTGGGCCATCTTGTGGGTAGCTGTCGGCGTCATTGCTGCTGATGGCCGCAATGCCAATACCGCTGTTCTGATAGTCCAGCCCCAGTTGCTGTAGCTGCTGTTCAATGTGGATCACAAAAGGGCAGTGGTTGCAGATAAACAAGATTAGCGTGCCTTTATCGCCCGCTACTTGCTGCAAGCTGTGCAGCTTGCCGGTTTTAGGCGCGGGCAAGGTAAATTCTGGTGCTGGTGTGCCCAAAGGCAACATATTGGAAGGTGTTAGAGCCATAGCGCTATATCCCAAAGTTGTGTTGCGGTTTTTGTTGCAACTCTTTGTTGCGACTCTTTATTGCAGAAAGTGGTTTATTGTATTGCGTATATATCGTTTTACGCAACGCAAGTATTGCCCTATGGTGTGCGCCACTTCTTCAAACAAATTATTTAAACCAGAGCTAACGGTGAACTCTATGCAACTCTATTACGACAAAGATTGTGACCTCTCCATTATCCAGGGCAAAAAAGTATCCATCATCGGTTACGGCTCCCAAGGTCACGCACACGCTTGTAACCTGAAAGACTCCGGCGTTGACGTTACCGTTGGTCTGCGTGCGGGCTCTTCTTCCCGCGCTAAAGCCGAAGCCCATGGCCTGCAGGTTGCCGACGTGGCTGATGCGGTCGCTTCTGCCGACCTGGTTATGATCCTGACTCCCGATGAGTTCCAGGGCCAGCTGTACAAAAACGAAATTGAACCCAACCTGAAGCAGGGCGCTACTCTGGCGTTCGCTCACGGCTTCGCCATTCACTACAACCAGGTAGAGCCCCGCAAAGACCTGGACGTGATCATGGTTGCCCCTAAGGCGCCGGGCCACACTGTGCGCTCTGAATTTGTTCGCGGCGGCGGTATCCCCGACCTGATCGCCATTTATCAAGATGCTTCCGGCAACGCCAAGAATGTTGCCCTGTCTTACGCCATGGGCGTGGGCGGTGGTCGTACCGGTATTATTGAAACCACTTTTAAAGACGAAACCGAAACTGACCTGTTCGGCGAGCAGGCGGTACTGTGCGGCGGCTGTGTTGAGCTGGTAAAAATGGGCTTCGAAACTCTGACCGAAGCGGGCTACTCCCCGGAAATGGCATACTTCGAGTGTCTGCACGAGCTCAAGCTGATCGTTGATCTGATGTTCGAAGGCGGCATCGCCGACATGAACTACTCCATCTCCAACAACGCCGAGTACGGTGAGTACGTGACTGGTCCGCAGGTGATTAACGAAGAGTCTCGTTGGGCTATGCGCGAAGCGTTGAAAAACATCCAGAACGGCGAGTATGCCAAGAAGTTTATTCTGGAAGGCCAGACCAACTACCCAGAGATGACTGCCTGGCGCCGCAACAATGCCGCGCACCCCATCGAGCAAGTGGGTGCTCAGTTGCGTGCCATGATGCCCTGGATTACTGAGAATAAGATCGTCGACAAAGAGAAAAACTGATCCACGATCGCACGTCGCCTTACGTTTACACAGAAAGCAGACGTCGCACGCTAAAAACAGGCTTGGTGCGATGCATCAAGCCTGTTTTGTTTTAGAGAGTTTGTCATCCCCACCTGCGCGGGAATGACGCAGTTAGCAGCCCCCCACAACTGGAGTACCAAAATGCCCAAATTACGATCTGCCACCACCACCGAAGGCCGCAATATGGCCGGTGCCCGTGCCCTGTGGCGCGCAACCGGCATGGGTGAAGACGACTTCGGCAAACCCATTATCGCGGTCTGTAACTCCTTTACCCAGTTTGTGCCTGGCCACGTTCACCTCAAGGACCTTGGGCAATTGGTGGCCGAGGAAATTCGCGCCGCTGGTGGTGTTGCCAAAGAGTTCAACACCATCGCTGTGGACGACGGTATCGCCATGGGCCATGGCGGGATGCTCTACAGCTTGCCGTCCCGCGACTTGATTGCGGATTCCGCCGAATACATGGTCAACGCCCACTGCGCCGATGCCATTGTGTGTATATCCAACTGCGACAAGATCACTCCGGGAATGCTGATGGCCGCCATGCGCCTAAATATTCCAGCGATCTTTGTTTCCGGCGGACCCATGGAAGCGGGCAAAACCAAATTAGCGCCACAAAAAATCGACTTGGTGGACGCCATGGTGGCGGGTGCACAGGACGATGTAAGCGACGAAGAAAGCGAGGCCATCGAGCGCAGTGCCTGCCCAACCTGTGGTTCCTGCTCCGGCATGTTTACCGCCAACTCCATGAACTGTTTGACAGAAGCGCTGGGGCTTTCGCAGCCAGGTAATGGCTCTATGTTGGCCACTCACGCCGATCGTGAAAAGTTATTCCGCAGCGCCGGCCGCCGCATTGTTGACCTGTGCAAACAGTATTATCGCGACGATGACGATTCCGTATTGCCCCGCAATATCGCCACCAAAACCGCGTTCAACAACGCCATGGTGCTGGATATTGCCATGGGCGGTTCCTCCAACACCGTATTGCACCTGCTGGCGGCGGCTCAGGAAGCGGAAGTGGATTTCACCATGGCGGATATCGATGCGTTGTCGCGCAAGGTGCCGCACCTCAGCAAAGTATCCCCGGCCACGCCGCTCTACCATATGGAAGACGTGCACCGTGCCGGTGGCATTATGGCGCTGATGGGTGAACTGGATCGCGCCGGTTTGATCGACACCAGTGTCGGTCATGTATCCGGTGAAAACCTGGCAGATGTAATCAACCGCTGGGATATCAAAAGCCCCAATTGCCCGGAAGAAACCAAAGAATTCTTCCGCGCTGGCCCCGCCGGTATTCGCACCACCCAGGCGTTTAGCCAAAGCACCCGTTGGGAAACTCTGGACGACGACCGTGAAAACGGCTGCATTCGCTCCATCGACAACGCCTACAGCCCGGAAGGTGGCCTGGCAGTACTGTTCGGCAATATCGCCAAAGACGGCTGCATCGTAAAAACCGCTGGTGTGGAAAAAGAGTGTTACCAGTTCACCGGTCGCGCCCGTATTTTTGAAAGCCAGGATTCGGCGGTAGACGCGATTTTGGGCGATCAGGTAGTGGCTGGCGATATTGTGCTGATTCGCTATGAAGGTCCCAAAGGCGGCCCCGGTATGCAGGAAATGCTGTACCCGACCACGTACCTGAAATCCAAAGGTTTGGGGACCAAGTGTGCACTGATTACCGACGGCCGTTTCTCTGGTGGTACCTCTGGCCTGTCCATTGGCCACGTCTCCCCGGAAGCGGCTTCTGGCGGCACCATCGGCCTGGTGGAAGAGGGCGATATCATCGATATCGATATCCCCGCTCGCCGCATCGAACTGAAAGTCTCCGATGACGAACTGGCCCAGCGCCGCGAAGCTATGGAAGCCAAAGGCAAAAAAGCTTGGAAACCAGTAGATCGCCAGCGTGAAGTGTCGGTAGCCTTGAAGAGCTACGCCATGCACGCCACCAGTGCGGATCGTGGTGCAGTTCGGGATTTGGGCCTTTTTGAGGAGTAGTTTTGCTACTTCAAGGTTTATTAAGCTGAATTGGCAAAAAATGTCATTTACTTTGGATAAAAATGTCAATAATATGTGGCTCGTTGTCAAGGCTTACCAAGGCCCCAATCGATGAACAACATCGCATACAACAGCTTTAACAAAATTTTCGCCGGGATCATTACCGGATTCCGGCGGGAAGGTTTACGGTTCGAATAAGGCTCACCAGCCACCGAACAGTAAAGCCCCGCTTTGATCAAGCGGGGTTTTTTTATGTTCGCAGAATGCTCAACTGCTCAGGAAATGCAGCATGAATAACAGCGCCAATGACACAGAAAAAATGCTGGATGCTCAGCCGGATCAACCCAGTGCTGCGGAATATTTGCGCCAGATCTTACTGGCCCCGGTGGGAGAGGTGGCAGTGGTGACTCCGTTGTCGGATATGCCTCGTTTGTCTGAGCGTTTGCAAAACAAAGTCTCTTTGAAGCGAGAAGACCGGCAACCGGTGCATTCCTACAAGCTGCGTGGCGCTTACAACAAACTGGTGAACTTGAGCGCGGAGCAAAAAGCCGCGGGGGTTGTGGCGGCTTCGGCGGGTAACCACGCGCAAGGGGTGGTTTACTCCGCCAGTCGTTTGGGCATTAAAGCCACCATTGTGATGCCCAAAACCACTCCGGATATTAAAGTGGATGCGGTACGTGCTCTGGGTGGCAATGTGGTTTTGCACGGTGCCGCGTTTGATGATGCCGGTGCTGAGGCCAAACGGCTTTCAGCAGAAAAGGGTTGGACGATGATTCCCCCGTTTGACGACCCCCATGTGATTGCAGGCCAGGGTACGCTGGCCAAAGAGCTATTACAGCAGAACCCGGAGCTGGATACCGTCTTTGTACCAGTAGGTGGCGGTGGTCTGTTGGCTGGTGTTGCGGTTTATCTGAAACAGATGCGTCCGGATGTTCGCATTGTCGGTGTGGAGTCAGATGGCTCTGCCTGCTTTGCCGCCGCCCTGGAAGCAGGTAAATTGGTCGATTTGGAGCACGTCGGCGTGTTTGCCGACGGTGTCGCGGTCAAGCGCATGGGCGAAGAAACCTATCGCCTTGCCAAAGAGTACACAGACGAAGTGGTGCAAGTGGATGTGGATCAGATCTGTGCCGCCATCAAAGATATTTTTGAAGATACCCGCGCTGTGGCCGAGCCCGCCGGAGCAGTGGCTCTGGCCGGGTTGAAGAAGCACCAGCAAATGCACGGCTACAATGATCGCAACCTGGCGGCAATTCTCAGTGGTTCCAACCTCAACTTTCACACTCTGCGTTATATCTCAGAGCGCTGCGAATTGGGTGAGCGTCGCGAAGCGCTGCTGGCGGTGAAAATTCCTGAATGCAAAGGCAGTTTTCGGCGCTTTTGTGCCGCTATGGAAGGGCGCCCGGTTACTGAGTTTAACTACCGCTATGTGGCGGATGCCGAAGCCCATATTTTTGTCGGCGTGCAGATGCAAGACGCCGACCGGGAGTTGCCAGCTCTTAAAGAGACATTGGTGGCGAAAGGGTATTGGGTGGATGATTACTCTGACAACGAGCTGGCCAAGCTCCATGTGCGCTATATGATGGGTGGGTCTCCAAGAGGGCTGCAAAACGAACGCCTGTTCAACTTTGAAATCCCCGAGACTCCTGGCTCCTTGATGCGGTTTCTGGAGGTACTGGGTGACAAGTGGAATATTTCTTTGTTTCACTTTCGCAATCACGGCGCTTCGGTGGGGCAGGCCTTGGCGGGTATTGAAGTGCCCGATGCAGAAATGGCCGAGTTTATCGAGCACTTAGATCGCTTGGGCTACCTGTATACCGATGAGAGCAGCAATCCGGCTTACCAGATGTTTTTGGCCAGCCGGAGCTAAATATCATTCGCTATCCCTCTGGCAGAACCATCACTAGTGCCCAAGGTCTATACTTGGATTTTCAACAGCTAAGACTTTCCAATAATCAAGAGTAGAGGGTAGTGATGACATATTATTCTGTTGTTGCAGGAGTTGCGCTATTGAGCGTAGCCGCAGGTGGTGCACTCGCCGGTTCCGCGTCGCATAAATCGGTATCCGATTCGGTAATTGCAAAGCAGCGAACGGCACTTGCAAACAGCACTCAAGGGGCTGGATTTGGGCCGCAGTCGCCCCGTGATATCGACTCCTCGGCCGGTGTTAATCAGCGCAGTTTCAATACCGCTCCTGCGTCTTCAAAAATGAACCTGTGCAATATCCACTTTCACAAAAATGCCGAGCACAAAGGCGGTGAATTTACCCATTATGCGGGTAATGGTGATGGCAAAGGCTACGGCAGCGGCTATCAGTATTCGGGTCACCTCAGTAGCGCTGAGAAAAAGCCGTTGAAAGCAGCGGTTTGCTCCGGCAAATACAGCAGTTTGCAATCTGGCGATACCATTGAACTTCACTACGTGCACTCCACTGCCCAGGTTCAACCGGGTCCAACGCTGGGCGCTTGTTTGAGTGAATCCATAGGCAACCCACAGCTGCGAGTGGAAGGCCAGGTGTTCGTATTGGTGAACGATAAAAATGCGTTGGATTTTGGTCAGCTCACAGAACACGGTGTCCGTGATGGCTATCACCAGGCATTGAACATCCCCACCAATACCGGCACCCCCGTTGAGTACGAGGGGTCCACTACGGGGCCGAGTTATAACGAAAAGGGCTCTCCGTTCCAGGTGTCCTGGAGTGTTCGCCCCAAGGTTGCCAAAGTGTCTATTGAGTCTGTTGGCCAATGGTGCAAAGGCAATGTGTTTAACGAAGATCACGCCCATGGTGTTAGAAATCTGGTGACTAACCCGGATTTGCTGTCTGAAATCGCTCCTTAGTAACCTGGCAATTATTTATGTGATCCCTCACATAAATAATAGTCGCTCAATAAAATCTGGCGATGTTGCGCACTTACTTAGATAAGAAGGTCTGGATTTTATTGAGCTCGCGCCGACTGTGTCGGCGTCGGCACATCCATGTGCCGAACTATTAACTCTTCATTTATTTTGTTGCTGTGTTAATAGATCACCCTGTGTGATTCAGTAGCCTTGCTAAATACAGGCTACTGAAGCTCTTCCCCAACTTGTGCTCCACAGCACAAAGTTTCCCCAGTATCCCCGCTAGACTCGCTCTATAGGTTGGAAAACCGCCCTGTAACAGGGTTTTTGAGACGCAGTTCTCGTTGCCATCTGTTGATGTAAGTGCCTGTTGCTATCTGGCCTCGGTTTTCTGACGAATAATAATTAATGTGAACAACCCCGGGGCCACCGAGCGTTAGCTATGACCAATATCCAAAAATTTTTGATTGCCGCACTGGCGGGTCTGCATTTGTCTGTGTTGGCGGAAACTGCGCCGACAGAGGAGCCGTCGCTGCCAACTGACCCTGAAACCGTTGCCGATCTGACCCAGAGTGTTCAGGAGCTGAACCGGGATTTGCTGATTCTTGAGGAAGAGCTGTTGTTTCCCACTCATACCCAGGTGGCGGTGTTTGTGTCTATGGATGTGGGCCACTATTTCCGGCTCGATTCGGTAAAACTCAAAATTGACGACGATATGGTCGCCAGCTATCTGTACACCGATCAGCAAACCCAGGCGCTTTATCAAGGCGGTGTGCAGCGCTTATACCTGGGGAATATCAAATCCGGCGCCCACGAAGTCAGTGCATTTTTTACCGGTGAGGGCCCCAATGGCCGCGCTTACAAACGGGGTGCAACCGCGACCCTGAATAAAGGCACCGAAGCAGTGCAGCTGGAATTGAAAATTACCGATTCCAGCGCCAAGCAGCAACCGGAATTTGAAATTCGCGAATGGTGATTTTGCAATGAGCCGCTGTTGTTTCACATTGCCGACACTGCACAACCTGATTCGCCCGATCGCTGCCTGTGTGTTGATGGTTGCGCTGCCAGCCACGGCCGCGAAAACCGAAAAACCATCCACCGTTCAAGATTTACGCTACGGAACTGCGCTCTACCAGTATTTTCAAAACAACTACCAGGCGGCTTTAACCGAGTTGCTGATTGCCGAGGAGCGCGGTGGCATTCAAAACCATGGGGATGCCGGTGAACTGATGCGCGGTGGTCTCAATCTGGCACTGGATATGGAGCCCCAGGCCACCGAGGTGTTTGAGCGCCTGATTAGCAGTGATACCCCGGAATCAGTGCGCAATGCCGCCTGGTTTTACCTGGGAAAACTGCGCTATCAACAGGGCCACTGGCAGGGTGCGGACAGCAGCCTTCAACGGGTACAGGGTGATCTGCCCAAAGCCATGGCCGATGAATTGCAGTCTCTCGCCATCAATATCGCTCTCAAACAACAGAACTATGTGCAGGCCGAACAGATGTTTGGCCAACAGACGGAATTAACCCCTTGGTTACCCTACATTTACTACAATCTGGGCACCGCCCATATTCGCGATGGTAACCGCGAACTGGGTGTGGGTTACCTGGATGCTCTGACTGGCCTGGAGCTGGAAGAGGAAGAACACCGGGCGTTAAAAGACAAAGCGCTGGCTGCTTCCGGCTACACCCTGATGTTGGCGGAAGATTACCAGGGTGCCATGAACCGATTTATTCAGGTGCGCCTGCACAGCCCTTTGATTCAACGCGCACTGTTGGGTTATGGCTGGTCGGCCATGGAGTTGCAACAGTACCCGATGGCGCTGTCCGCCTGGCAAAAGCTGGGGGAGCACTCCAGTTTCGATGCCAGTGTTCAGGAAGCGCTGTTGGCGATTCCTCACGTTTACGAAAAACTGGAATCACCGGGTCAGGCTTTGGAAGCCTATCTGGACGCGGAAAACAGCTACACCGATCAACTGGCCGAGGTGGAGCAAATGGCGGTCAGCCTGACTCGCGAAGACTTGCTGGCTGCATTGGAATTGTCGGCCAGTGATGACGATGAATTGGCCAGCACCAATAACCTGGATCGCCTGGCGGATTTTCTCAGCCTCCAACCCCTGCAAAATCGTGCCGGTGACCTACAACGGTTGCTGGGAATGCGGGAACAGCTGCAACAGTGGCAGCAAAAGCTGGATATTTTCCAGCACTTGCTGGAACAGCGGCAGCAGGCGCGAGGTGACAAGTTGCAATCCATTGAGCAGCGCCAGTTTGCAGCGCAGCTGGAACAAATGATGGCGCAGGGGGATCAGCGTACCGCGGATCTGCAGCGCATTATCGACAGTCGCGACCCAATGGCGTTGGTGGATGGCGACACCGCCGACTTGTGGCAGCGAGTGGTGCGTGCTGAGCGTCACTTGGCGCGACTCAAGGCCGCTGGTGAACTGTCAGATGTCGAGCAAACTGAATATCAGGAAATGTTGCGGCGCAGCCGTGGGCTGTTGTATTGGCAGGCCAGTGAGCAGTTTCCCGATAACCTGTGGCAACAGCAAAAGTCATTAAAACAGTTTCAAACCCAGCTGCTGGAAGCGGTGGAGAATTATCGTCATTTGCAGGACGTGATTGAACAAGCACCGGATATTGCGCCTTACCAGGCTCGCCTGGATGCTTTACAACAGCGTCTACTTGGCCGAGAACAGGCCGTTGCCGGTGCTCTTGATAAGGCGGAAGGTGAATTTCGTGCCGTGGTTGTGGCGGAATTGCAGCGCCAGCGCCAGCGGTTGCGTTATTACCAATCCCAAGCCCGTTTGGCGTTGGCTCGTTTGTACGACAGCGGTGGTTACGCAGAGGAAACCGGTGAGGAGGTGAACCCATGATGCGCCTCACTTCAATGGCTTTTGCATTGCTGTTTTTAACCGCTTGCAGTTGGATAGGGCTTGGCGATAAGAAAGCGCCACCACCACCCACCTTGGCAGAATTGCAGCCGGTGGAGTTGCCCGCAGTGGATCGCCAACCACCTAAACCCACATTGGGTGATATTGTGGGCCATTACCAATCTGCTCTGGAAATTGCTGAAGACCCGGAAATTCGCCGCAAAATTGAACGCCGTTTGGCTGGCCTGGAAATGCTGCAAAGTGAGCAGCGTCAGCTGGACAGTGGCGACACCGGACCCTATTACCAGGGGGCTGTGGATCTGTATCAAGGGCTGCTGAAAAACCACCCCAACCATTCCGGCAACGACCGTTTGCTGTACCAATTGGCGAAAGCCTACGAGCTGGATGGCAAATTGGATCAGGCCATGGTGCAGCTGAATCGATTGGTCGGTGAATACCCCCAATCCGATTATTACGGCGAAGCCCAATTTCGCCGTGCGGAATTGCTGTTTAGCCAGGGCGATTACCGCCGTGCTGGGGAAGCCTACGCTGCGGTAATCGATCACCAACAAGCCAGCGACAGCGCGTTTTATCGCAATGCGCTGTATATGCACGGCTGGTCTCAGTTCAAGCGCAATCGCTACCTGGACTCTCTGGATTCCTTTGCCCTGGTGCTGGATAAACTGCTCCCTGAAGCAGATAGCCTGGAGAAATTACCTCGGTCCCAGCGAGATATCGCTGACGATAGCTTGCGGGTGATGAGTTTGGTTTTCTCCTACCTGGATGGTGCTAAGACCATTGCACAAATGGCGGCAGAGCAGGGCGAGCGTCACTACCAGCATTTGTTGTATCAACAGTTGGGCGATCTGTATTTAGACAAAGAGCGCTACCAGGACAGCGCCGATACCTTCCTCGCTTTTGTAAAAGCCTATCCCGGCCACGATCGCGCACCGCTGTTTAACGTAAAAACCATTGAGGTTTATGGCAAGGGTAGCTTCCCCTTATTGGTGTTGGACGCCAAGCGTAATTTCGTGAGCAACTATGGCATTGCCAGTAATTTCTGGCAGCGCAAAGACGAAACGGTTCGCGATACGTTGCGCCCGCATCTGCACAGCTACTTGAGTGAGTTGGCTAAATACGAACACGCTGAAGCCCAGGTGCAACAGCGCCAGCTGGCGGATAACTCATTGTCTAGGAAAACCTCAAAAACCAAAATTACCGCGCAGCAAGTCCAAAAAACTTTTCTGGCGGCCGCTGGCTACTACCGGGAATTTGTTGCCACCTTTCCTGATGACAAGGCAACGCCCAATACTGTCTTTTTAATGGCTGAGAGCCTGTACGAAGGTAAAGATTTACCCGCCGCCATCGATGCTTACGAACAAGTGGCTTATGAGTACCGCAGCCAAGACAACGGTGCGGAGGCCGGCTATTCGGCAATTCTGACCTACGATCAGCATTTGTCTGTTGAAAAAAACCAACTGACCGCAGATCAACAGCAACAATGGCAGTACCGAAAAATCGACAGTGCCCAGCGCTTTGCGGATAACTACGGCAATGACAAACGCGCCGTGCCGGTATTGACCAAGTCTGCCGAGCAGTTGCTGCTGTTAAAAGATTACCCTCGCGCCATTGCCGCCGCCGAGCAGGTCAGTGCCTGGCAGCCGCAACCAGCGGAAGAGTTACGTCGTACCGCCTGGTTGGTGCAAGGGCACAGCCAATTTGAACAACAGCAATTCGAGTTGGCTGAAAACGCCTATCGCGGTGCTCTGCAACTGATGGTGGGCAAAAAGCACCAGCAGAGTAGGGAGCAAACCACCGAGCGATTGGCGGCAACGGTGTTCAAGCGCGGTGAACAATTGCTCGTGGCGGATAATAAAGCTGCAGCGGTTGAGCAGCTGCTGCGCATTCAGTCAATCTCACCAGGCTCGGAAATTGCGATCAAAGGTCAGTACGATGCCGCGGCTTACTTAATGGAACTGGCTCAGTGGCAGCAGGCTGAAGCGGTGTTAGTGGCGTTTCGTCGCAGTTACAGCAGGCACCCTTTAACGGCGACGGTTCCAGCCAAGTTGACCAAGGTGTACCAGGAACAGGAAAAATGGGAGCCCGCCGCAGAATCGTTGCTGCAGATGACCGCTGCCAGTGACGACCCGGAATTAAAAAGGGAGTCCTTGTACCTGGCAGCTGAGATGTACGAAAAAGCCAAAAACTGGCCGCAAGCCATTGAGCATTTTCGCGATTACGCCCACAGCTACCCAGAGCCATTTGCGGTGGTGACCGAGGCGCGTTACAAAATGAGCCAATTTTACGTGACCACAGATGAGCCACAGAAACGCCGTTACTGGTTGCGCAAGTTGATTGAAGGCCATAAACAGGCAGGTAAAGACAACCAGCGCTCTCAATATCTGGCGGCATTTTCTGCCAACGTGCTGGCCGGTGACGAATACGACAAATTTAAGCGCATCGCCTTAAAACTGCCCCTGAAAAAAAGCCTCAAGAAAAAGCGTGCCGCGATGGAAAAAACCATTGCCGCTTATCAGGGGGTTCTGGACTACAGCGTACAGGAATTCACCACCCAGGCGAGCTTCCGCCTGGGGGATGTTTACGCGCAGTTGAGCAACGATTTAATGAACTCCCAGCGCCCCAAGTTGAGCGAGTTGGAACTGGAGCAGTACGACCTGCTGCTTGAGGAACAGGCCTATCCCTTTGAGGAAACCGCCATTGATATTCACCAGCGCAATGCCCAGCGCAGCTGGCAGGGTATCTACGATCAATGGGTAAAACAGAGTTTTACAGCGCTGGCGGAATTGATGCCAGGGCGCTATCAAAAGCCGGAAAAAATGGTAGAGGTTAGCCGTGATATTTACTAAAAAAATTCTGGCTTTGTTTGCCGCTGCTCTGCTGTTAACCGGTTGCGGCTCACTGCCGTTATTAAGTGGCGGCGATCAAGCCGAAACAGTGGTAGAAAACGAGCCAGAAGAAAGCAAACAAGCAGTTGCTGATGAGCAAAGTCAGGCATCGATAAATCCCTATCTTGAAAACCGAAAATCAATTCCGGCAGCGGCGCAGAAGCGTTTTGCGCAAGCACTTGCGGCCATGGATAATGGCCAATGGCAACAGGCAGAAGAGCCACTGCTGCAAATCACTATTGATTACCCCAAGCTTTCTGGTGCTTACCTGAACTTGGGAATCTGCTATCGCCATATGGGTAAGCCGAAGTTGGCGGAAGATTATTTTATGGAAAGCATTCGCGCCAACGCCAACAATCTGGATGCGTACAATTGGCTGGCGCTGACAAAGCGGGAAGGCGGCGATTTTAAAGCGGCGGAAAACCTGTACCAACAGGCGTTGGCCGTTTGGCCCGATCATCCGGAAAGCCATTACAACCTGGCGGTGCTCAGCGAGCTTTATATGGGCAACCTTGAACAAGCTCGGCACCATTTTTCTCAGCACCAGAAACTGCTGACAGAGCCGGATAAGCGCATTGCCGCCTGGATCAAGGATCTGCAACGTCGCATCAATGCCCTGGCAGATAACGGAGCGACACCATGATAAAAAAAACCAGTGTCATTGCAGCGAAGGCGGCAACCCGGTTATTGGTCACAGTTGCTTTTTTGGTCATTTGTGGCTCCGCTGTTGCGGAACAATCCGAGGCACAAAAGCCCGAGCCGAAAAAGCCGCAAACGGGTTCCACTATCCTTACTTTGCAATCCACCATTACCGGCAACCGTGAACAGCCTAAAGTTTTGTACATTGTGCCCTGGCAGGCACCGGATGGCCCAGAGTCACTGCGCCAGGGTTTTCAAAGCGACCTCGATGAGCTGTTTCAGCCGGTGGAGCGAGCGGAGTTTCTGCGCCAGTTAAAACACCGTTCCGTACCCCTTTCGAGCACCACTCCACAAAACCAAAAATAGCTGAACCAACTGCCTCAAAACTGTTAGGCAGTTCACGGTTATTTGCGCCTCAAATAGGCATTGTTGAGCCTACGAAGCCGGTAAAACCGATAATAAATACCGGCATGAAAACCTACTGCAAAAACACACGGTTAAATTTCGAAGGGTGAACCTATGGAATTCCTGAATACGATGCTGCGCTTTTTCCAGCAGGGCGGCCACTTTATGTACCCCATTGCCATTGCCCTGGTGTTTGGCTTGGCCATTGTGCTGGAACGCTGGTTGTTTCTCAGCCGCACCACAGTGGCCAATCGCCGGGCTTTTGAGCGCATGTTGCCGATGCTGCGCAAAAAGGATTTCCTCGGTGCCCAACAGCAGGTCGCTAACAACAAGGTGCCTATTTGCCGAATTGTGGCCTCTGGCATTTCTCGTATGTCCCAGACTCCGCGTCGCAACGAAATTGAGGCAGCCATGGAAGAGGGCATGATGGAAACCCTGCCACGCCTGGAAAAACGCACCCAATACTTGGCCACCCTGGCCAATATTGCCACTCTGCTGGGTCTGCTCGGTACCATTATTGGCCTGATTGCCGCCTTTACCGCAGTGGCCAATGCAGACCCCACTGAAAAAGCAACCTTGCTGTCGCAAAGTATCTCTGTGGCAATGAATACCACCGCATTCGGATTGATGACCGCTATCCCTCTGTTGCTGGCTCACTCTATGTTGCAAACCAAAACCACCGAGATTATCGACAGCCTGGATATGGCCACAGTCAAGTGCCTGAACCTGCTGACCGGTGAGAGCAAAGCCCAGGCTCGCAGCCGCAGTAATGACCCAGCACCCAACGCAACACCAGCTACCGCCTGAGCATTTTGAGCAGAGCCACTAAGGGGAATTATTGATGTTGCGAGGTAGACGCCACAGCGAGCGCCGCGGTTTTCAGGAAGCCGAGCTGGATATCACATCCTTTATGAACCTGATGATTATTCTGGTTCCAGTGTTGCTGATGAGCATGGTGTTCTCTCATATCACTGTACTGGATTTGAAACTACCTGATTTGGCTCAACCCGGCTCCAAAGATAACGAAGAGAAACAACAGCTCGAAATAGTGGTACGAGCCGATTATATCGATGTCACCTATCCCCGTGGGCAGCGCTTAAAGCGTATTGAAGTTTCTGAAGATGGCCACGATTTTGTGTTGCTTTCCAGTGTGCTTCAAGAGGTGAAGCGCCAGCTTCGTGAGAAGGATATTGAAAAGCGTGACGTTCTGATTCTTTCTGAACCGGATACCAGTTACCAAACCATTGTCCGCACCATGGACACGGCACGTTCATTTTCCACAGTGGTGGCCGCTTCGGTGGTTCAGGCTGAATTGTTTCCTGAAATTTCCCTGGGCGATGCTCCTCAACTACCCAACGCCGCCAAAACCGTCGCTGCTTTGGGGGTTGGCCAATGAAACAGTCCATGCGCGCCAAACGGCTTTCCAGGCACCACAAACGGATGAGCAAAACTTCAAAGCTCAACCTGGTATCGCTGATGGATATTTTTACCATTTTGGTGTTCTTCCTGTTGGTCAACTCTTCTGACGTAGAAGTGTTGCAAAACAACAAAGAAATCAAACTGCCAGAATCTGTTGCCGAGCAGAAGCCAGAGTTGAATCTGGTGGTGATGGTGAATAATACGGATTTAATGGTTTCCGGCAGACCATTGGCAAAAATTGAAGACATTCTCAATGCAACTGCAGAAGAGGATGGTCAGATTGCGGTATTGCGGGATGAACTCAAGTACCAAATAGAGCGTCGTCCACAATTGACGGAACTCGAGAAAAAACGTGGTCGCGCGGTGACCATTATGGGCGACCAGGCAGTCCCTTATATGCTGCTGAAGAAAGTTATGAAAACCTGTGCCGCTAACGAATATCGCCATATTTCCCTGGCGGTCAGTCAGGTGCCCGTGGATTCCGGCTTAGAAGCGCAGCCCGGCAGTGGTGAAAGGGAGGGTGTTGTGTCTGATTCTCTGGCGGCTGCGTTCCCAACCACTGGTTTGCCTTCCGTAACAGAGAGGGGGCAATAACGTGACTGCAGCGGTCAGCGTACATTCTCACTCGCCCAATCTGCAGCTGGCCTGGTCTGGGTGCTTTGATATTGATTACGACTTCAAGCGGATTCTCAGGGTTTTTCTGATCGTTTTTGCGCTGGTTGCGATTGCTGTTCCCTTTATCCCTGTGCCTGAAATCCCCCGCGCCGAACAGGAAATTCTGCCCCCTCAATTGGCCCAGGTGGTGCTGGAAGAACAAAAACTCCCAGAACCGAAAAAGGAAATTCCCAAACCTAAGCCCAAGCCAAAACCCAAGAAGCCAGAAGTTCAGAAAAAACCGGAACCGAAACCCGTACCCAAACCAAAACCCGAACCGGTGAATCGTTTGGAAGACGCTCGCAAGGTGGCGGCACAGAGCGGTATTAATCAATTTAAAGACGATTTGGCGGCGATGCGCGATGTGATGGATATGGCGCAGTTGGAAAAGAATAACCTGAGCAGTGGTATTCACACAGCGGCCGAGGTGAAAAGAGATGTGATCAATTCGGGTGCCGCTGGTACCAGTGGTGGCATCAATACTGCTGATTTAAGTACCGATGTGGGTGGTGTTGCCCTGTCTGGCCGTGAGAATGTACAAGTCAGTAGCACTATCCAGCAGGGCATTGCTAATGGCAAGAGCGCTCCTCGCAATAGCCGTGGCGTGGCTGGCCGCAGTGACCAGGAAATTCGTCGGGTGATGGATCGTCACAAGGCAGGCGTTTTTTCGGTGTATAACCGGGCGCTCAGAAAACACCCTGAGCTGGAGGGTAAATTTACCTTCAAGATGATTATTGAATCGGACGGTCGAATCTCCAACGTTGAGCTAGTGAGCAGCGAGTTAAAAAACACTGCCCTGGAGCGAAAGCTGCTGGCAAAAATCCGGATGATTCAATTTCCGGCCACCTCTCTGGCGAGAACCGAAAAAAAATACACTTTTGCCTTCCTGCCTTATTAATTTCCATTTTGAGAATTGTCCTCGGATTACTGATTTTTGTCGCTCCCGCGAATGCGGGAGCCTATGGTTATTAAAGACTTTTAGATTCCGCCTGCGCGGGAATGACAAAGATCCCCAGTGTCTTGTTGCATACTGCAATAACTAATCCCGGCTATAATTACCCATACTCACATCAACCGGACTCTCCCGCTATATGGACGTTTCCAATCCCAACAACAAAGCAGATACATCGGCAAAGAAACAGCGCTGGCGGCTGCCTATTGCGGTGAAAATGGGGGTCAGTATCAGTGTGTTGTTGGTATTGGGTATGGCGGCGTTGGCGTGGGGCATGTTGGCCTATCAGCAGCGCGCCAATTTTCAGCAGGCGGAAGAGTTTGGCGATGTGATTGCCGCACAGCTGGCCGCCAGTGTTACCGAACCTCTGTTTGCCGGTGGTCAACTGGAGCTGGAGGTGCTGATTAACAACGTCACCCAGAATAAACGCATTATGGGGGCGGCAATTTTCGACCATCAATTTGCCCTGTTAGCCAGCTCAGGGGTTTTGCCCCGTTTCAGTTTGATCGATTTTTCCAGCTCCGGTCAGCGTTTACAGTTGGCGGACTTTGACGAAAATGCAGCGTTTCCCACCATGATTTTCAAGCGCGCGTTGATTCGGGTGAGCCCGGTGGTATACCGGGAAGCCACCGGCGGCTATGTGGTGGTGGCACTGCCGGAGGCGTCTACGGAAGCGGCCTACAAGCAAGCGGTGCAAGCAGTGGTGATTATCGCCTTGCTGCTGTGCGGCACCGTTGTTCCACTGGCTTTGATTATGGGCAAGCGCATGTCGCGTCCGATTCAGCGCCTGGTGGAAGCCACAGAAGCCATTGGCAGCGGTGGCGTTTACAGCATTGCCGACCGGCGCAGTGATGAAATTGGCGAATTGATCGAAGCCATTAACAATATGGGCAGCCACCTGTTGCATAAGTCTGAGGTGGAAAGTCGCCTGGAAATGCTGCTGTCAAAGCAGGTGGCGCGCAAGGTGATCAGCAACCTGGATACTGTAAGTATCGGTGGTGAACACGTGAATGCCACTGTGCTGTTTGCCGATATCGTCGGGTTTACCAGTATTTCCGAGAAGCTGACTCCCCAGCAGGTCAGTGAATTTCTCAATGAATTCTTTGGTTATCTGAACCGCTGTTGTCGTTTCTTTTTTGGCTCCATCGACAAGTACATTGGCGACTGCATTATGGTGCTGTTTGGTGCCCACGAGCCCGATGAGGATCAGCAGTACAACGCCATTGCCTGCGCTGTGGTGATGCAGCGTTTTCTGGCTGAGCTGAACAAGCAGCGGGAGCGACAGGGGAAGTTCCCGGTCAACTTGCGCATCGGCATCAACAGCGGCGATATGGTGGCGGGAATGATTGGGTCCCCGGAGCGCATGGAATACACCGTGGTGGGGGACGCAGTGAACCTGGCTTCACGACTGTGTGCAGAAGCGGACGGCGGCCAGATTATCGTGGAAGAATCCCTGTATCACAGCCTCAATGAAAAACACCGTCTCACGGTGGAAGAGAAAAAAATTATCAACGTGCGGGGTAAAAGTGAACCTGTACACATCTATAATGTTCGCGGTATTCACTTTAAACGGCGGCAATTTGTGGAAGATCTGCTCGATGATATGGTGAGTCACGGGGCCCACCTGTGATTCGCTGGTTCAATTCCCTGTGGTTGATGGCAGCTCTGCTGCTCAGTGCATGCAGTACACCACTGTTGCTCAATGAGGCGGACATACCCGCCCGCCTGGAACAATTGATTGCCGATCAACAATATCGTCGTACTCTGGCGGTTATCGACAGCGTCAAACCCAAATCGCCGTTGTATCAACAAGTGCAAACCCTGCGCCAGGATGTGCTGGTAGATATGGAAAGCTACGACAGCGGTGTGGTCGCAGAAACCGCAGCTTTGCAAAAAGCTTTGCAATGGCAACAAGCCAAAAACCGCTTTGAAGAGGCGCTGCCACGGTTGCCCAAAGACAGTCGCAGTCACGAGGCTTATCAACAATTTCTGGAAAAACGCAGCCGCTACATCAGTGACGAGCAGCTCAAACTCAACTTGTTGTTGGGCGAACGCATGGTGGAGGAGGGAATCCATCGCCACAATATTCAACAAGCAGATCCCGGCTCCTGGGGAGCCAATTGGGCGCTGAAAAAATACCAGGGGCGCCGGGAAGATGTGGCGGAGTACCTGGCTAACCAGGGGCTGGTTGCTCTGGAAAAGACTGATTACGGCAACGCCAAGAAGTACTTGAAACTGTCCTATCAATTGCAGCCGGACGACAATGTCAAATTGGCTCTGGACAAAATCAACAGCGAACTGGACCAGCGCTGGACCAAACATCTGCAAAAGCGCGAGCAGGCTTACAACACCGTCGTTGCCCGTTACCAAAAAGCCATCGACAGCAAAGCGTTTCCGCTGGCTCAACAGCTGTTGGCTGAACTCAAAAGCCTCAACCCCAAAGACTCGAATAATCAGCAGCGTCAGCAACAATTGGATGCTGCTGTTGACCTGACCATAGAGCAGGCCATTGCCCGTGGAGAAGCGGCTTATTCCGATGGTGATGTGAAACTGGCGTTACGTATCTGGCGAACTGCCAGTGAGCTTTCCCCTCAGCATCCGGCACTGTTACAACACATTACCCGAGCGGAAAAATTTCTGGAAAACTACGAATCCCTGAAGTGAGCCGCTACAATGGGCGCTTTTTTACGATAGTTGCTTATGGAAGCTCGCCCACATTTTTCCCTGTCGCTGTTGCACCCACGTTACTGGTTAACCTGGCTTTGGTTAACTCTGTGGCGTTTGTTAGTGCTGCTGTTGCCGTATCGGGTACAGCTGTGGCTGGGGCGATCACTCGGTGGGCTGTTGGCAAAGGCTGTGCCCCGTCGGCGCAAAATTGCTGCTCGCAACCTGGAGCTTTGCTTCCCTGAACTGAGCGCTGAACAGCGCGAGGAACTGCTGAACAAGCACTATCAAAGCGTCGGTATTGCGACTTTCGAGACTGGCATCGCCTGGTGGTGGCCCAACTGGCGCTTTCAGAAGTTACTGCAGTTCGAGGGGCTGGAGCACATTGAACAGCTGAATGGCCGTGGCGCGCTGTTAATGGCATTGCACTTTACCAACCTGGAAATAGGGGCCTCGGCCATGTCCACCCGGGTCTGTATGGACGGTATGTACCGCCCCAATAACAATCCGGTTTTTGACTATGTGCAGCGCCGTGGCCGCGAGCGTCGGGTGGAAGGTGGCCGGGTTTACCCGCGCAAAGATGTGCGTGGTGTACTCAGGGCATTAAAAGAAGGGCGCATACTCTGGTACGCACCAGATCAGGACTACGGTCCCCAGCAGAGTATTTTTGCCCCCTTGTTTGGCCATCAGGCGGCAACGGTGGTAGCCACTGGTCGCTTGGCGGGCAAAAGTGGCGCGGCGGTGGTGCCCTATACCCATTTTCGCCGGGAAGACGGTAGGGGGTATATTGTGCGAATTTATCCACCGCTGGAACAATTTCCCAGTGGTGACGATCTACAGGACGTCACCCGGATCAACGGCTTGGTGGAAGACTATATTCGCCAGTGCCCAGATCAATACCTGTGGGTACACCGGCGTTTTAAAACCCGGCCCGACGGAGAAGCGTCTCTCTACGATTCCCCTTGAGCGACTGCTCGGTGACCAGTACCATAGCCCCCTTTGTCCGCTTGCGGCCAATTCACGTGTTCAACGCTTATTTCAACAGGATTTTCAATGATTACCGGTAGTATTGTCGCTTTAGTTACCCCCATGTTACCCGGCAGTAACGAGGTGGATTGGGAAGGGCTGAAACGATTGGTGGATTGGCACGTGGAAACAGGTACCAGTGCTATCGTTGCTGTGGGCACTACCGGTGAAGCATCCACCCTGAGTATGGATGAGCACAAAAAGGCGGTTGGTGAAGTCGTCAAGTACGCTGCGGGCCGCATATCGGTGATTGCCGGTACTGGTGCTAACTCAACCAAAGAAGCGCTGGAGTTAACTGAGCAAGCCAATGAAGTGGGGGCGGATGCCTGTTTATTGGTAACGCCTTATTACAACAAGCCCACCCAAGAGGGCCTGTACCAGCACTACAAATTTATTGCCGAGCGTGTCGATATCCCGCAGATTTTGTATAACGTGCCCGGACGCACCGCTTGTGATCTGTTGCCGGAAACCGTATTGAGGTTGGCGCAAATTGACAATATCGTCGGTATTAAAGAGGCCACTGGAGATTTGCAGCGGGCACGCGAATTAATTGACAGCTGCCCCAAGGACTTTGCCATTTACTCCGGCGATGATATGACCGCCACTGAACTGATGTTGATGGGTGGCCACGGTGACATTTCGGTCACTGCCAATGTTGCCCCGCAATTAATGGCGCAGATGTGCAGTGCGGCATTGGCCGGCAACGGCGATGAAGCCAGAGCCATCAATGCCCAATTAGATGCTCTGCACAACGCCCTGTTTGTAGAGTCGAACCCAATTCCAGTGAAGTGGGCACTGATGGAAATGAACCGTATTCCTCGTGGCCTGCGTTTACCCCTGACTCTTTTGTCCGAACAACAACAGCCAGTAGTTCGTGCGGAATTGCAACGCGTGGGGCTGCTGTAGTGGAGAAGCGTACTTTGGGTTTTAAAACCGTCTTTGCTATGGCTCTCAGCCTGTCTGTTTTATCCGGGTGCAGCCTGTTTGGCGATACCTTCCGCAACCGCAATAACGATTACCAGCTGGCTGAAGAGGCGCCGGAGCTGAAGTTGCCGGAGTCCACAGCGGACGGTGCTATTGCTGAGCTGTATCCCATACCTGCTATTCCCGATGATTCATTGGTACCCGGTAAGTTTAGTGTGCCTCGTCCTCAACGTGCATCCCTGGCGGCTTTTGAAAAACAGGTCAAAATTCAGTCTCTTGGTGGTAAGAGCTGGGTGTTGGTGCAAGCCAGCCCGGATCGGGTGTGGCCGGAAATTCGCAATGTGCTGACTCGCAACGGCATCTTTGTGGAATCACTGGATGCCAAAAACGGCCTGATCGAAACCATCTGGGTGAATTACAAAGAAGACGAAACCTATTCTCACCGCTATCGCCTCAAAGTAGAGCCCGGTGTGCAATTCAACACCACCGAGGTGAGTGTGTTGCACAACAATGCCACTAAAGGTGACGAGCGGGAGACAGCTTGGCCGCTGCAATCCAACGACAAAGAGCGTGAGCGAGAGCTGAGGCGCCTGGTCGCTGAAGCATTGGCGGGGGATATCGGCAACAGCTCTGTATCACTGCTCGCTCAAACCATTGGTGGTGAAGCCAAGGTGGAAGTGGTAAGCGGTAGCGACGAGCAGCCCTATGTATTGATTAAATTGGACTACCCCCGTTCTTGGGGTTCGGTGGCCTACTCGCTGGGTGATCGCGACGGCACAGGTGCGTTCTCCATTGTTGACCAGGATCGCAGCGCCGGCATTTTCTATGTGCGCCACAAAGAACTGGATGAAAAGGGCGGCTGGTTTAGCGGTTGGTTTAGTTCTGACGACGACAAACAGAGCCGCCGAGTTGACTACCATGTTACTGCCACCCAAGTAGATACCGGTGTGCAAGTGCGTATTGCCAACCCCGATGGTTCTTTGCTGGACCCCAATGATGCGCTTCGCTTGTTGAAAGAGATTCGCGGCAACCTGTCTTAGGGCACCTCTAAAAATGCGCTATTTTTAGAGGCACCCTCACAACGGACTACTCTGTGAAATTTGCTTCTCTTGGCAGCGGTAGCCAGGGCAATGCGACCTTGGTTGAAGCTGGCAACACCTGCGTATTAGTCGACTGCGGGTTTTCCATGCGCGAAACAGTGCGTCGTCTTGCCCTGTTAGAGCGTCATCCAGAACAGCTGAATGCCATTCTGGTGACCCATGAACACGGGGATCACATCAAAGGTGTTATGCCTTTGGCGCGAAAGTATCAACTTCCTGTTTACCTAACCGCCGGCACTGCCAAAGCCGCCGTGGCTAATGGCGTGGTGTTGCACACCGTTGAAGACGCTCAAACGCTGTCTATTGGCGATCTCAGTGTGCTGCCGGTCGCAGTACCCCACGATGCCCGAGAGCCGGTTCAGTTTCTGTTTTCATACCAACAATTTCGTTTGGGGGTGCTGACCGATATTGGTTCTATTACTCCCTATGTGGTGAAGTGCTTTGATGGTTGCGACGGTTTGCTTCTCGAGGCCAATCACGACTTGCAGATGCTGGCGGCGGGTCCTTATCCGCCCAGCTTGAAGCAACGTGTGAGCGGTCGCTGGGGGCACCTAAACAATGGCCAAAGCGCTGAGCTGCTGAGCCAGATTGACTGTGCTCGACTGCAACATCTGGTGCTGGGGCATATCAGCTTGCAAAACAATAACCTCGACCGGGTTAAAGCAGCGGTTGAGCCCCACCTGGAAGGCGTAGGGCGTGTGCACTACGCTTGCCAAAATGACGGGTTTGGCTGGCTACACTTGGTGGAAAACGGATAGTGTCGAGTCAGTTGCCTTGCATGTTTGCAATAGCAATTTAAGAGGGGCTTGTAAGTTATTGTTTTTTCGATGTTGTCCACAAGTCAATATTGTGTGACTGTTTTTTGACATATTTTTTAAAAATTTCTTTTTAAGGCTATAAAATTCTTGTAGGTGTTTGAATTTTAAGATTTTTATACTCCTGTTTAAAATGTCGCCAATTTGAGAACAGTGGCGCTACGACGGGCTTTTGCGGCAGTTACAAAAAAGTTGTTAACAGAGTTATCCACAGGATGTGTGAGTAACTGTAAGAATACCCTGTCAACAGCCAATCAAAGGCTGCGTTATTGGCGGGAACAAACAGCCAATATTGCCAAACAGTCGTTTGTTGGCAGTTGGCGAATCGCTACAATAGCGCTTTTTTACAACGACATGATTAGGGAGCTTTGCATGAACAATTTGCCATTAAAATCACAGCTGAAGTTGACCGCAGCAGTTTGCCTGCTCGGGGTTGCTGCGGCTTGTACCACGGTGAACCCTTATTCCGGTGAGCAACAAACCAGTAAGGCTGCCAGTGGCGCAGGTATTGGTGCTATTGCCGGTGCGGTAGTGGGCGCCATTGCCGATGATGGCGATCGCAAGAAGGGAGCACTGCGTGGTGCTGCTGCCGGTGCACTGCTGGGTGGTGGTATTGGTTACTACATGGACGTGCAGGAAAAGCATCTGCGTGATCGCCTGGTGGGTACCGGTGTTCAGGTTCAGCGGGACGGTGACAATATTCGCCTGATTATGCCCAGCAACATTACGTTTGGTGTGGATCGCCACGATGTGCGTTCCGAGTTCTACCCAACCCTGGAATCGGTGGCGTTGGTCATTGATGAATTTGATCAAACCAATGTACGTGTGTATGGCCACACGGACTCTACTGGCTCAGATGCCCACAACCAGGTTTTGAGTGAGCGCAGAGCCCAAAGTGTCGGCCAACTGTTGCTGACCCAGGGGGTTGCTGGCAATCGTATCTCCACCTTTGGTTACGGCGAAAAATACCCGGTCGCCAGCAATGGTACTGCCGATGGTCGCCAATTAAACCGTCGTGTGGAGCTGGAGCTTCAGCCCATTGAGCAGTAAGTTATAGTCGGCACGTGAATTTACGACAACTCTGTGCGCTCAGCGCGGCCCCGGGCTTTGCTGCCAGGGCCGATCGACTGGCCAGTGAGTTGGGGCTCAAGCAATTGCCCTGGCCCGTTCATAAGCCGCTTTATTGCCAACCTGGCGATAAAGCGGCTTTTTTTTGCTTATTATTAGTCGATGCTCAGGGGCTTCAATTGCAGCTGACTGGCCCAAAAGCGCCGGGTCCGGTTCGTTGCGACTTCGCCAGTGGCGCAGCGGCTCATCGGCGTCAGTACGGAGGCGGTAAAAAACAGGATCTGTCTCGTGCTGTTGGCCTCGATAAGCGCACAGATCTAAGCGTTGTGGATATGACAGCAGGCCTTGGCAGGGATGGCTTCGTGTTGGCCACTCTGGGAGCAAGGGTGACATTGCTGGAGCGCAACCCGGTAGTGCATGCACTGCTGGCGGACGGTTTGCAACGGGCTGCAGACGCCGGTGAACCGGATTTACAAACCATTGTCGGGCGCATGCAGTTGCTGCCATGGGATGCCTTGCAGCTTGGTTGTGAAGCCCAGTCAACATTGCAGGCTGAGGCAGATGTGGCCTACCTGGACCCGATGTTCCCCGAGCGGCAAAAATCCGCCAAAGTGAAAAAAGACATGCAGGCTTTTCATGTATTGGTAGGGGATGACGCTGATGCGGATCAGTTGCTAACCAACGCCTTGGACTTGGCTCGTTATCGGGTTGTGGTCAAGCGCCCGGCTAAAGCGCCTTACCTGGATAACAGAAAGCCCGCCCACAGCCTGGTGGGCAAATCCACCCGCTACGATATTTACAGCAAACAGAAGCTGGTTTAAGTCGCGCTTTTATTTTTGGCTTCAGGCTTTTTAAGCGCAAAATAATTGCCACCCAAAATCATTATCAGGCCTAGCAAACCAAACAGTGTCCACTGGTAACCTTCAAACAAGGTGGATAGGCCAAGTGCCACAAGAGGAATCAGCAGCGCGCTGTAAGCAGCCCGCTCTGGGCCGATTCGCTGCAATAGCAGCAGATAGCAACCAAAAGCGATAACGGTGCCGAATACCACCAGAAACGCCATTGAGATTACATAGGCAGCGCTCCAGTCCATGGTGAATGGCTTGTCGAGCAGCAGGGCGATCAACAACATCAACAGGGTGCCGTAGGCCATGCTCCAGGTGTTGGTTTGAACCACTGGCAACTTGTGCTGACCGTTGCGGGTAGCGGCAATATTGCCCAGTGATGCCACAATCGGGGCGCCAATACCAAACAGCAGTCCGGCGATGGCATTGCTTTCCCAACTTAAATGACCTACTTCCGGGTAGTAAACCAATGCGATGCCCATAAAGCCCAACAGCGCGCCGCCGATGACCTGAGGCTCTACTTTGCGTTTCAGAAACAAACGCCCGTTAACGATGTTAAAAAAGATAATTGTGGTGAAAATCAGCGCCACAATGCCGCTGGTTATGTGCTCCTCTGCGAGGTAGACAAACCAGTAATTGATCGCGAATAAACAGCTGCCCTGATAAAACAGATAGGGGTGATGGTGACGAGGAATACGCAGGTTCAGGCCTTTAAGCCGGCACCAGCCCAATAACAACAATACCGCCAGGGCAAAGCGGTAGATCAGAGAAATTAACGGATCTACCACACCGAGTTGGAAAGTAATGCCGAGGAAAGTGGAACCCCAGATCAGTACCACGGCGCTGTATAAAAACAGGTTGTTCAATGTTGTCCTTTACAGGAAAAGTTTACCGAGTATGCGTTCGTATATGACGCTTAACTGATCCAGGTCCTCAGCCTTAACTTGCTCATCCACTTGGTGGATGGTGGCGTTCACCGGGCCCAGCTCTACCACCTGGGTTCCGAGTGGGGCGATAAAACGGCCATCGGAGGTGCCGCCTGCGGTAGACAGCTCGGTGTCAATACCGGCCACTTCGCGAATACTGGCCACCGCCGCCTCCACTAAGTCACCGCTGGCAGTCAGAAATGGCTGGCCGCTTAAATTCCATTGCACCTCGTACTCAAGGCCGTGCTTGTCCAAAATGGCCTCAGTGCGCTGTTGCAGTTGTTCCGCGGTCAGCTCTGTGGAAAAGCGAAAGTTGAAGACCACTTCGAGCTCACCGGGAATCACATTGGTGGCTCCGGTGCCGCCGTTGATGTTGCTGATTTGAAAACTGGTGGCCGGGAAAAATTGATTACCGTTGTCCCATTGCTCGGCAGCCAGCTCAGCCAGTGCCGGTGCCGCCTTGTGAATAGGATTGTCCGCCAGGTGAGGGTAGGCCACATGGCCTTGAACACCTTTGACCGTGAGCACCCCCCCCAGCGACCCGCGGCGACCATTTTTAATCACATCGCCGACTTTTTCAGTACTGGAGGGTTCGCCCACCAGGCACATTTCCGGGGTAATGCCCTGTTGCTGAAGCCACTTCACGACCTTGACGGTGCCGTCGATGGCCGGGCCTTCCTCATCGCTGGTAATCAGGAATGCGATGCGTCCATTGTGCTCTGGGTTGGTACCAACAAAACGCTCTACAGCGGTGACCATCGCAGCCAGTGATCCCTTCATATCCGCAGCGCCGCGGCCGTGCAAAACACCACTTTTTACAACGGGCTCAAATGGAGGATTTTGCCACTGAGTTTCTGGGCCACTGGGTACCACATCGGTGTGACCGGCGAAACAGAGAACGGGAGCATCTGGGTTGCTGCAACCGTTGCGTACGGCCCAAAAATTGTCCACATCGCCAAAGCGTAGAGGCACGATATCGAAGCCCAGTGCTTGCAGGCGTTCGGTCATCAGTGCCTGACAGCCAGCATCTTCAGGGGTGACTGAACGGCGGGCGATTAAATCGCAAGCCAGTTGTAGCGTAGAGGATAAATCAGTGTGTGGCATATCGTGGCGTGCTCTGTAAATAAGTGCGCCAGTGTAAAGGAACGGTGAAAAAATTGCTTATGGTGTTGGACGTTGGGCGAAGCGGACTCTGGAAATTCGGTTCGCCCAACGTCGGCTTTGTTTACAGCAAGCTGCGTAACAACCAGGCATTTTTTTCGTGGAGGCGCATCCGATCTGACAACAGTGCGGCGCTGGATTCGTCGTCAGCGTCCTGTGCCAGTGGCAAACCCTGACGGCAGCTGCGCACTACCGCTTCGTTGGCCTCGGCGAGAATGCGTACCATCTCAAAAGCTTCTGGAATGGTTTCCACTTCGTCGATGGTACTCAGTTCGGCAAATTGCTTGTAGGTACCAGGGGCAGGGTAGCCCAAGGTACGAATGCGCTCTGCAATTTCGTCCACAGCAGTAGCCAGTTCGGTGTACTGCTCTTCAAATTGCAAGTGCAATTCCCGAAAGTGTGGCCCGGTTACATTCCAGTGAAAATTGTGGGTCATTAGATAAAGGGTATAGCTGTCTGCCAGTACTTGGCTGACGGCATGGGTAATTTGTTGACGAGCGTTGTCGTCGATACCGATATTAACGTGTTGTTGGTTGGTGGCGTTCATGGTTTCCCCTGCTGTATTGATGAATTGAGGGGAATTATGGACTAAATTTTTATGTTGTTAAAATTTATTGTTTGAATTTTATCGATAATTTAAAACTATAGTTGGCTTGGGTAACGCGTAGCGATACCCAAGCCACTCATAGCAATCTTAGTTGTGCGCGTGCAGGGCTTCGTTGAGCTCAATAGCGGATTGGTTGGTCAGGCATTCGATAGCGCCGCTAATGGAATTTCTGCGAAACAGTAAATCGGTTTTGCCGGCCAGCTCTCGGGCTTTGGTTTCCCCTGCAGGCTGGCGGTTGTCGTCAAGAATCACTACTTTGGTGCCAGCGGTGATATAAAGGCCTGCTTCTACGGTACAGCGATCTCCGAGGGGAATGCCGATACCGGCGTTGGCGCCAACCAGGCACTCTTTGCCCACTGCGATCACGATATTGCCACCACCGGAGAGGGTGCCCATGGTGGAGCAGCCACCACCCAAGTCAGAGCCAGCACCGATAAATACGCCAGCAGAGACACGGCCTTCAATCATGTTGGGGCCTTCGGTACCGGCATTAAAGTTCACAAAGCCTTCGTGCATCACGGTTGTGCCTTCGCCAATGTAGGCGCCCAGGCGAACCCGTGAAGTGTCCGCGATACGCACGCCGCTGGGGACAACGTAGTCAGTCATTTTCGGGAATTTGTCGATGCAGTTAACGCTCAAGGGCTTGCCTGAGAGGCGTGCTTGAAGTTGCCGGGCTGGCAAATCTTCCAGGTCGATAGCGCCCTGATCTGTCCAGGCAACATTGGCCAACAAGCCAAAAATACCGCTGAGGTCTGTGCCATGAGGTTTTACCAGCCGGTGTGACAGCAGATGCAGCTTCAGATATCCCTCTGGAGCACTTTGCGGGGCGGCATCGTTTTCCAGGGCTACCATTACTGCTGGGCGGCCGCTGTGTGCAATGGCGTCAGCAATATCTGCCTGGCTGGCTTCGCCGTGGTTGCGCAGCTCAGTGGCCAACACAGTCAGCTGCTGTTTATCCAGAGCAAGGGTTTGGTTGCCGCCGTCGTAACCCAGTGCCGCAGTGATGGCATTGCCGATCGTTTCAGTGGTGTTTAGCAGGGGTTGCTGGAAGTACACTTCCAGCCAGTCGCCTTTGCTGTTTTGAGTGCCGGCGCCCAGGCCAAAGCTGTAGAGTGTTGTCACGTTAATGCCTCTTAATCGGTAAATAGAAGTTGGTATTGATCGGCTTTGAAGCCCACATGCAGCTGCTGGTTGTGTTCTAACACCGGTCGTTTAATCAAGGTGGGATGTTGGGTCATGGCATCGATTGCAGTGTCGGTGTCCATGGTGTCACGAAGGCCCTGATCCAGTTGTTTCCAGGTAGTACTGCGTTTGTTGACCAGGGTTTGCCAACCAAGTTGTTGCGTCCATTGCTGTACCTGTTCCCTGGATAAGCCATCGCCGCGAACGTCGTGAAATTGATAGCAGATATTGCGGTTGTCGAGCCAGGTGCGAGCCTTTTTTACGGTGTCGCAGTTTTTAATGCCGTAGAGTGTGGTCACAGGGGATTCCGAGCGGGTAATTGGGTGGAATTTGCAGGTGGCGAAGCATAGCAAAATTGACGCCTGTGGCAATTCCCCGTTTGGCTTTTGAGTTGGATTCTGTACCTGACAAATTCGGGAAACGACTTTTTTCCACAATTGCGAGCCTATATTAAAGAGGTTTATCTAAAAAACGTGTAAGTTATTGATTTACTGTTTTTAACGTCGTAAGTTATTGTTTTTAATGAATAAGTTGTTTGGCTAAAAAATGACCATTTTGTGACACTGTCAATCATTGCGGGGCTTTGGCAGGGTTTTTCGAAAGTAGTGCACAGAGTTATCCACAGATATGGTGGATAACTTTTTGCCTTTATTCATCGCTCTACAGGGGGCGTCACTTCAGTGTCATACAGTTGTGTTCAAAATAACGTCAAATCCCTATTAGGAAGTCGAGTTTATGAAACAGTTGATCCTGGTTCGCCATGCCAAATCCAGCTGGGCCAATGAGCAGTTACGAGATATTGAGCGGCCGCTGAATAAGCGAGGCCTGCGCAATGGACCAATGATGGGGAGCCGGTTGCGGCAACGAGGTATACAGGTCGACTGCGTTTACAGCAGCCCTGCGGTGCGCGCCATGCACACCGCCGAGATGATCACAGCAGAGCTGGGTGTGCCCAGCGAACAGATTCGATCTTTGCCGGCGTTGTATACGTTCAATTACGAAGAACTTTTGGGTTGTGTACGTAGCCTGGACGATAACTGTCAATCGGCGATGCTGGTTTGCCACAATCCGGCGATTACCGATTTAACCAACTTTTTGGCACTCAGCCATATTGCCAATATCCCCACCACCGGTTTGGCTATTCTCAAGATCGAACACGCCTGTTGGGCAGATGTTGGTGCCGGCAGCGCTGAACTGCTGGAGTTTGATTACCCCAAGCGGGACTTGACTGAGACCGCTTAGGCCACTGCTAAGCCTTTTTGGTTTTTTTTGGGCTTTTACGGTTCGGATAACAAGTGCGGCACATAGGGCACACGGTGCCGTCACAACCCCGTGCGGTGCAGTATTCGCGGCCGTAGAAAATAATCTGCAAATGCAGGGCATTCCAACGCTCTCTAGGAAACAGGCGTTTCAGGTCCTTTTCTGTTTGTGTCACGCTTTTGCCATTGGTCAGCCCCCAGCGTTGTGCCAGGCGATGTATATGAGTATCTACCGGAAAAGCGGGAACCCCAAACGCTTGTGACATCACCACGCTGGCGGTCTTGTGGCCAACCCCGGGAAGGGATTCCAGAGCGTCCATATCCTGGGGAACTTCGCCGTCGTATTTATCCAGCAGAATTTGCGACAGTTTGGCGATGGCCTTGGATTTTTGCGGTGCCAGACCGCAGGGGCGAATAATCTGATAGATATCATCCACCGGCACTTTGGCCATATCTGTCGGGTTGTCGGCTCGAGCAAACAAAGTTGGCGTCACCTGATTAACCCGCTCATCAGTACACTGGGCAGACAGCAATACCGCCACCAGCAATGTGTAGGGGTCGGTGTGATCCAGCGGCACCGGTTGTTCCGGGTAAAGGCGATCCAGTTCTTCGAGAATGTAGTCAACGCGCTGTTGCTTGAGCATTAGCCTTCCTTAATGTGGTCGACAAAAGCCGCAATTTGTTTGGCGGCGCTACAGCATTCTTGCAGTGGTGCCACCAACGCAATGCGCAGCCAGCCCCGCCCGGGGTTGCCATCAACCGTATCCCGCGCCAGGAAGGAGCCGGGCAACACGGTGATGCCGGTGTGTTCAAACAGTTGCCGGGCAAATTGCTGATCGTCGAGTCCAGCTGTTGTCGCTGGCACTTTTGACCACAGAAAAAAGCCGCCTTGGGGGCGCCGAGTGGTTAGCCTGTCTTCCAGCAAAGGCAGTACGGCATCAAACTTCTCCCGATAGAGAGCCCGGTTATCGATCACGTGTTGTTCATCACTCCAGGCGGCAATGCTGGCTTGCTGTACCGGCAGCGACATGGCGCAGCCGTGATAGGTGCGGTACAGCAAAAAGCGCTCAATCAAATTTTGGTCACCGGCCACAAACCCAGAACGCAGCCCCGGTAGATTGGAGCGCTTGGACAGACTTTGAAAGGCTATGCAGCGATGGTAGTCGTGGCGTCCGAGCTCGGCACAGGCCTGCAATATCCCTGCGGGCGGTTGCTGCTCATCCAGGTAGATTTCCGAATAACATTCGTCGCTGGCAATCACAAAGTCGTATTGGTCGGCGAGGGCAATCAGGTCTTGCAGTTGTTGCAGTGACATCACCGCTCCGGTGGGGTTGCCGGGGGTGCACAGGTAGAGTAATTGGCAGCGCTGCCAGACGGATTCATCCACTTGGGAAAAGTCGGGAATAAACCCGCTTTGCTGGTCGCAATTGACGAAGTAGGGTTGTGCTCCCGCCAGCAGTGCAGCGCCCTCGTAAATTTGGTAAAACGGGTTAGGCATAACCACCAGCGGTTCTGACTGGTGTCGATCCACCACCGCTTGGGCAAAGGCGAAAAGGGCTTCGCGGGTGCCATTAACCGGCAAAATCTGATTTTGGTTGATGCCTTTTAGCGCAAAGCGCGTGCACAGCCACCGGCCTATAGCACCTCTCAGCTCTGCAGTGCCACGGGTTGCCGGGTAATTGCCAAGCCCGGCCAGTGAGTTTTTGAGGGCATTCACCGCCAATTCCGGCGCCGAGTGTTTGGGCTCGCCGATAGACAGGGCAATAGGGGTTGCCTCTTTTGGTGCTTCCACACCTGCTTTGAGTGCGGCCAAGCGCTCAAAAGGGTAGGGTTGTAACTGGTTTAAATTCGGGTTCATAAAGACGTTCCTGTAATACGCACTGCGCCGCGGCCAATCTGTGGCTGTCGGTTAAATTTGGGAGTCAATGCGTTGGCGAATAGCTTGCTGCAAGTTTTCGCCCAACTTTGGATCAGTAATCGGCTGGTTGTCCCGGTCACTGATGTAAAAAAGGTCTTCTACGCGCTCTCCTAGAGTGCTGATTTTGGCATTTTGCACACGGATACCAAATTCCACAAAAATACGGCCGATCAATGCCAGTAGACCGGAGCGGTCTGCGGTGGTCACCTCCAGAATACTGTAGTCACCACTGCTGTGCTGGGACAGCTGGGTAGTGGTGGCCACCGGAAACTGTTTCAGGCGGCGAGAGGTTCGACGGCTGACGATGTCGGAATAGCGATCCAGCAATTGCAATTCGTGAACAATGGCGTTGCGAATGGTGCGGTAGTGTTGGGGATCTGTGGTGATTGGCTGGTCGTTGTTGTCCAGTACGTAAAAGGTATCGAGGGTATAGCCGTCTGCTGAGTTGTAGAGCTGGGCCCCTTGAATGTTCAGGCCCAGTTGATCCAGTGCCGCTGCCATGGCGGCAAAGGAGTTATCTTGATCTTTGAGGCGAATGAAAATTTGCGTAACCCCTTCCGCAGCCGTACTGGCCACAGATTTTATTAACACCATAGGTTGCTGGTTGTCGTATTGGGCAATGGCTTCTGTGTGCCAGGCTATATCGTCTGCGTTTTCACGGAGAAAGTAGTCGTCCCCCAAATTTTCCCACAGTGTTTGCACCTGCTTGTTATCCACTTTGCCGTCGAGCTTTTGCAGGGCAAGGCGACGGTTGTCTTCTATACGTTGGCTTTGGTTCAGTGTGTCTTCGCTGCCCCTGGCTAACGCCTGGCTGGCCTCATGGTAAAGCTGGTTCATCAGGCTCGCCTTCCAGCTATTCCACAAATCCGGGTTGGTGGCGTTCACGTCAGCTACGGTGAGCACATAGAGAGCATCCAGGTAGCGTTGGTTTTTTACACGATTGGCAAACTTGTTAATGACTTCGGGATCAGAAATGTCTTCTTTCTGCGAGGTGCGTGACATCAACAGGTGATTCTCCACCAGCCACACCATCATCTCGGTGATATCCTCCGGCAACCGGTGCTGCAGCCCGAATTCACGCATATCCACCGCACCAAGCAGGGAGTGATTACCGCCTCGGCCCTTGCCGATATCGTGGTAGAGGGCAGTAATCAGAAGCCACTCCTTGCCTTCCGTACGCTGATACAACTCCGCAGCCAAGGGAAACAGTTTGGCGGCTTTGCTGCGCCCCAAGCGGCGAATGTTTTTGACCACCTGCAGTGTGTGCACATCCACAGGGTAAATGTGGAAAAGATCGTGCTGCATCTGCCCGATAATCTGGCCGAACTCCGGCAGGTAGTTGCCCAACACGCCATAGCGGGTCATGCGCTGCAAGGCGGTGGAGAGCCGGTGCGGCTGGCGAAATAGCTCAAGGAACAGGCGTTGGTTGTTTTCCTGGCAGCGAAAGTTGTCGTCAATCAGGTGGCAGTGAGCCTGGATCTGGCGAATGGTGGTGGGGCGAATGCCTTTGGCGTCTCCTGCCATCCAGTGGAGAAAAATTTCCAGCAAGCCGGAAGGGTATTCGCTGAATACCCGCTTGTGAGTGGTCTCCAGCAGTTTGCCCCGCATTTGAAAATGCTGATTGATGGGGGTGATGGTTTTTTGGTCTTCACCATCGACAATGGTTTCTTGCAAATGGCGCATAACAACTTCGTTAACCAATCGCAGTTGCATAACCGTGCGGTAGTAATCCTGCATAAACTGTTCTACCGCCAGGCGTTCGTTGTCTTGATAACCAAACTGTTCAGCCAATTGTCGTTGCAGGTCAAAGTGCAGTACTTCCTGAGGTCTACCAGACAGGGTATGTAGCCCGAAACGCACTCGCCATAACAGCTCCTCTCCTTGTTGAAGCTGGCTGAACTCCCGGTCACTGAACAGCGCTTTGTTGCGCAACTGGTCGCGGTTATCGACTTTGTAATAGCGCTTGGCAACCCACATCAATGTCTGGATGTCGCGGAGGCCACCGGGGGATTTTTTGACGTTGGGCTCCAGATCGTACTCGTTGATGCCATGGCGTTGGTGGCGTGCGCTTTGCTCATTTTGCTTGGCGATAAAAAAGTCAGCAGCTGACCAGATTTTGTCCGGGGCAATCGCTTCCAACAGGGTTTGACGATCTCGGTCATCGCCGACAATGGTGCGTACTTCCATCAGGCTGGTGGCGACGGCAATGTCTTTGCGGGCTTCCTCGACACACTGGGACAGTGTGCGCACGCTATGGCCTACGTTGAGGCGCAAATCCCACAGCAACTGCAGAAATGTCTCAATGGCGTCTTTGTAGATGCTGTCACTGTCGTTGTTGTGAAGAATCAGCAGGTCGATATCGGAGTGGGGGTGTAACTCGCCGCGGCCGTACCCCCCAATGGCAATCAGGCTAAACTGTTCATCAAACCCGATTTGTTGCCAGATCAGGGTGAGCAACTGGTCAAAGAATTGCGCTCGCTCATTAACTAGCGCGCGGATATCAGCGCCTTCTTGAAACTGTTGTTCTTGCTGGACCCGATAGCGTTGTAATTCGGTGCTTAACAGCGGTAGCAGTGCACTACTGGTCAGCGACTTGGAGGGTGGTTCAAGCTGCAATAGCCGCTCGGACATTACAGGGATTCTTCTCCACGGGCGGTCAGTACTTCAACGCCACTGGCGGTCACTGCCATGGTGTGTTCCCACTGGGCAGACAGGCGGCCGTCCCGGGTAACTGCGGTCCAGCCGTCGGGCTTGATTTTGGTGTGGTGGCTGCCGGCATTGATCATCGGCTCAATGGTAAAGGTCATGCCTTCCTGAAGTACCAGGCCAGTGCCCGGTTTGCCGTAGTGGACAACCTGGGGGTCTTCGTGAAATTGATCGCCAATACCGTGACCGCAAAAATCCCGCACCACCGAGTAGTAGTTCTTTTCTGCGTGTTGCTGGATAACGTGGCCAATATCTCCCAGAGTGGTGCCGGGCTTGACGATATCAATGGCTTTGTAAAGGCACTCCTGAGTCACTTGAACCAAGCGGCTGGCGTGCTCTGCGACTTTACCCACCAGGAACATCTTGCTGGTATCGCCGTACCAGCCGTCTTTAATGACGGTGATATCGATATTGATGATATCGCCGCTTTTGAGCTTTTTCGCCGGGCTGGGAATGCCGTGGCAGACCACCTGATTGATGGACGTACAGATGGACTTGGGAAAACCCTTGTAGTTCAGCGGTGCCGGTATTGCCTGCTGTTCGTTGACGATGTAATCGTGACAAATACGATCCAGCTCTTCAGTGCTAACGCCGGGCACTACATGGGGCCCAATCATATCCAGCACCTCAGCTGCCAAGCGGCCAGCGACTCGCATTTTTTCAATTTGTTCAGGGGTTTTCAGGGAGATTGCCATGGCTGTTTAACGCAATTTGGTAAAGCCGGGTAGTGTAGCGGAAATTATTGCTGAATGGGTGTGCAAAATTTGTCGTGTTATCAGTTGTCCGAGTACAGAGAGGCCAACACAACGGTGATTTTTCAGCATCTCAGTCAGGGCTTAAATGCCACCAGTGCAGCGGTTACTGCTACGTTGAGAGATTCCACGCCGTTGTGCATGGGAATGCACAGTTGGGTGTCACTGCGCTCCATCACAGCGTTGGATACGCCGTCGGTTTCGTTGCCCAGTACATAGATTACTGAGCCCTGTGGTTGAAACTGCTGTAAGGACTGATCGCTGTGAGATGACAGAGTACAAACTTCGGCTCCCTGTTGCTGAAATTCACCCAGTGCTTCGGTCAACTGCTCACAGCGCAAAATGGGGCACTGAAAAAGAGTGCCCACACTGGCTTTGATCACCAGTGGTGACAAGCTTGCACAACCCTTCTGCGGCAGCAGCAGGCCATCGCAGCCACTGGCGCACACCGAACGAATAATCATCCCCAGGTTTTGGGGATTGGTAATACCGTCCAAGGCGATCAGCCGGAAGGGATGTTGCGATGGTTGCTGCAAAAACTCCCGATAATGCCGATAGTTGTGACACTGTAAGTCCGCTGCCACCCCTTGATCTTGCTTGCCGTTGCGCGAAATCCGGGCCAGCTCCTTGCGGCTGTGATAGATCACTTCAACATCCCGTCGCTGTGCCAGCTGGATGATGTCTTTGAGGGTGCCCTCTTGGCGATTACTGTCTGCCAGGTGTAACCGGTAGATAGTGAGCTCCGGTGAACGCAGTGCTTCCAGTACTGGCTTGCGGCCATAAATGGTTAGCAAGTTGTCGAAAAAGCGCTTGCGATGCTGGTAATTGCGATCACTCATGATCGACCTCTGCAGTGGCCGACAGCAGTTGCTCAATAATCTGCAATTGTTCGATGCTGGCGCTGCCTTGTTGTTGTGCCAGTGACAATGTGTGCTTGCCCAGCTGTTGATAAAGGCCCAGCTGTTCCGGTGAAAATTGCTGCATGGCGGCGATGTGCTGGCGAATAGTGTTGCTGTCTCCCCGGGCCAACGGGCCTGTGAGGGCGGATACGGTTCCCTTAGTCGCTATATTGTCTGCGGTTTGGCGGACAATGGGGGCCAATAATTCAAGCCCCTTTTTCCGCTCAATCCCTGCTTGTTGCAGCATGCTCAAAGCCGACTCTTGCAATGTCACCAGGTAGTTGCAGGCCATTACTGTAGCGCTGTGGTAAAGCGCTTTGCGAGTGCTGCTGGCCAATGTGAATGTGTTGCCACCAATGCGCTCGAACAGCGGTGTTATGCGCCTTAACGCGTCTTCATCGCCTTCGCAGGCACAGTGTGTGCCGGCAAACGTTTGCTGGGTTGTTTGCGGATCGGCAAAGCTGTGAATAGGGTGAACACTTGCCGTATGTGCGCCTTGATTCCTTAAAGAGGTAAGGCAACCCGATGACAGCGAACCACTGCAGTGAAACACCACGTCGCCCCGGGTCACGATATTATGGCTTGCCAGCTGTTTGGCGACGGCTTCGATTTCGCCGTCAGCAGTTGCAACTAGCCACAGCGTTGCTGGTGGCAAAGTGGCCAGGTTATCGGCGGCTGTTCCTGCGCCGATAAAGTGGGTTGCCTCCTGGGCGCTTTCTCGGGAGCGATTACATACTCTGGCAATTTTGACCAGGCCTTTGCTGTGCCACAGCTTTGCCAGGCTTTTGCCCAGGCGGCCTGCGCCGATAATGTTGATGGTTGGGATGGGGTTAGCCATGGCTTGCTGCTTGATCTTTCGGATAACCCATTAAATAGGTGATGGGCACCGGACCGCCGGACTTGTGTTCCCCGGTTTCCCAGTGGTAATGGTCTGCACCCAGTGAATCGATCATTGCATTCATTTCTGCGTGAGTGTAGGTGCGCAGACAGGAAACGATGCCATCGAACGTGCCGATCAGCGGCAGCAGTGGAATCAGATAGGTAAAGACCAAGCGTGACCACCGAAACGGTTTGGCGAATGGGGCCACAAAGAACACAGCGATAAACGCGAACAGCATCAGCAGTAAAGCCAATGGGCTACGGTGGGTAAATTCGAAAATAGCAATGGGCTGATTTTTCTTCACAGCATCGTTGAGAATAAGGCGAGCACTCTCTGGCGTGAAGTGATGAAATGAGGTGAACAGTGTGCGCAGGCCTTTGTGCTCCAGCGACAAGTCGGTGGCATCGTTGCTGGTGCTATGAACGGTTACCCGCTCACTGAACTGACGCTTCACATCGTTCAGGGTGTCTACGTTAGGGTATTTGTCGGTAAAGTGTAGGTGCAAGTCGCGCTCTTCCGGCAGTGCTTTTAACAGGCTGGGCCAGGGGCCGCCGCCGCCAGAGCACAGGTCTATCACTTGAGTTGACCCGGTTTTTTCCAAAACCTTCAAAAACAGGGGAATAATCGGATGGTAGATTTTCCCCGTGTTCAGGTTAAAGCGCAGAATGTCGGTTATGCCATTGCGTATGGGCTTTGGGCACCAGTGCTGATCTTCAATCTCGATCAGGTGCAGTCGTTTGATGTGCAAAGTCAGGCCTTAATGCAACTGTCAGTTTTGTGCATCCAGCGACAAGCCATTTTCGTCTTTGCGCAACGCTTTTAATACATGGTGGCGTTGGATAATGCCAACCAACTTGCCGTTGTCGCACACCGGATAAATCTTAGGGGCGTGCTCCAGCATGACCTCGGCGATTTCCAGGATACTGGTATCGGGGCTTACAGAGATAATGTCGTGCACCATGATTTCCTGTACAGACGGTGAGCCGTCACGGTAATAAGAGCTGTTAATCAGGTGACGGATACAGTCTTTTTCCGATAGAAACCCCACCAATTTGTGATTGCTGTCCACCACAGGCGCCCCACTGAGGTGGTCGTTAATCAGTACGTCCACTGCTTCAGCCACATTGAGTGTGGCGGGAATTGAGTGGCTGTCCATCTCCATATAATCTTTTACGCGCAGGGATTGCATGGTTGTACCCTCTGTTTGTTAGTGATTTTTATGGTGAAAGCATACTTCAGGCGAGCGCCTATTGCTGTAACACTTCGCGGTAGGCTTTTACGGCACTGGCCATCCCCATAGCCAGAGAGTCTACCGTCAATGCGTGGCCAATGGATACCTCCAGTAAGTCGGGAATGGTGGCATATTTGCCCAAGTTGTCCAGATTGAGATCGTGCCCGGCATTGACGCCAAGGCCGATGTCGCCAGCATGCTGCGCGGCTCGATGATGTTGTTGAAAGATGGCTTCAAGTTCTGGCCTGTTCCAAGCGGCGGCATAGGGACCTGTATACAGTTCTATGCGGTCGGCACCAATGGCTTTTGCCAATGATATTTGCTCCAGGTCTGGATCCATAAACAGGCTGACTCGAATACCCTGTTGTTTTAGCGAATCAATAATTGGCTTCAGGCTGTCGCCAGCAGTACGTAAGTTAAAGCCATGATCGGAAGTCAGCTGGTCGTCACTGTCGGGCACCAGTGTTGCCTGGTGCGGACGAAGTGCAGTGACCAGCTCGATAAATCCCGGGTAGCCATTGGCATTCGGGCCCGCAAATGGGTTGCCCTCAATATTGAACTCCAGCTCCGGGTGTTGTTTGAGCAAAGCCGACAGGTCGTGGGCGTCCTGTGGTCGGATATGCCGTTGGTCTGGTCGGGGGTGTACCGTAATACCGTTGGCGCCAGCGGTTATGCAGACTTTAGCGTGCTCTACCACGCTGGGGTAGTCGCCATCCCGGGAGTTTCGCAGCAGAGCCACTTTATTAAGGTTGACGCTGAGGGCGGTGGTCATGGTGCGGCTTCCTCGATAGCAATGTGTTGGATTTGTACAGTTTCTATGGGCACGTGAGTCAGAGCTGGAGTGACTGCCTGAATCGGCAGTGCACCTATTTTGTCTGCCACATCCATTCCAGAGATCACTTGACCAAATACGGTGTAACCCAGATCCTTGTCTGTTGCATCGAGATGGCTGTTATCGGTCAGGTTGATAAAAAACTGCGCGCGGGCGCTGTCCGGATCCTGATAGCGAGCCATGGCGACGCTGCCGCGACGATTTTTCAGGCCATTGGCGGATTCATTGATGATGGTTTCGCCTGTGGGCTCCTTTACACGGTAATCGAACCAGTAGCCACCGGTTTGAATCATAAAGTCTTTGACCACCCGATGGAAAATCAGGCCATCGTAAAAATAGCTGTTGGCGTAGTTGATAAAGTTGGCGGTAGTGATGGGGGCGGCTGTACTGTTCAGAGCAATGGTGATGTTGCCCAGGTTGGTTTCAATAATTGCAATAGAGCTGGGTTGGTGTTCGGGCTTAGAGGCTATTGGCTCGGCCTGGCTGGGTGAGAAGATCAGCCAGACCGTTAATAACAGACAGAAATGCAAGTGCTTGCAGATGCTGTGTTGCTTTAGAAGCCCCGACATTAGGGTGGTTAACCCCACTCAGAGTAGCGCCGTTTGCGCTTTAACTGAGGAACAAGAATCGCCAATACGGCTCCCAAGCACACTGCCAGGGCACCGTACAGAAACCAGCGGTAGCGCTGATCATTCTCCAACTGGTCATTCATGGCCTTAAGTGAGTCCAGTTCACTCTCCAGTTCGCTCTTGGCTTTCAGTAATTGCTGGTTTTGATTGTTGAGGGCGATATGATTGGCGGAGATGGTTTTGATTTCGTTCAGCTCTTGCTGCACCTGACGGCTGCGGTCTTCCACTTGCGCCAACTGGCCCTGCAGTTCATTAATTTGAGTGTCTTTTCGTTGCAGCTCCTGTTTCAGCTCACCTTGCTGGGACTGCAATTGTTGGCGCTGCTGTTCCACCTGGCCAATCAGGGCTTTGGCCACTTGCTGTTCCACCAGGTATGAGCTGCGCAGCCAGCCTTCCGTGCCGCGGCTTGTGCGTATATGGGTCCAGCCGTCTTCATTCTCTTCCAATACGGTCAGTTGAGTGCCTGCGCGAAGGTAATTGATGATTTTACCGCGGTTGCTGGGAATGCTGCGCAGGTCGGCGCGAAACTCATCGGTGATATAGCGGGTTGTTGCCTGGGCATCCTGAATCTGGGCCAGAGTACAAAGAGTAACCAGTAACAGACTGGTGAGGGCGTGTTTCATCTGTTTTTCCATTGAACCTGTTCTGTTAATTGTCGCATCCGCTTTAGGGGAGGACTTTTTTAAAGGGTTTGACCGTCACTCGTTGGTAAACGCCGGCTTCCACATAAGGGTCGTTGTCTGCCCAACTTTGGGCGCTGTTCAGTGAGTCGAATTCAGCAATCACGAGGCTGCCGGTAAATCCTGCTTCCCCCGGATCTTCACTGTCGATGGCAGGGTTTGGCCCGGCAACTAATAGCCGTCCCTGTTGTTGCAGTTCTTTGAGTCTCTCAATGTGAGCTGGCCTCGCGGGCAAACGTTTCTCCAGGCTATTGGCAACGTCTTCACTAATAATTGCGTACCACATCAGTTGTTTTCCTCTTTGGGGCTGTTGCCTGTGGGGGTGACGATAATGTCTTCCAGAGATAGACCTGTCAGCTGGGTAACACCACGAAATAAATAAAACAGGATAGCGGTGGTGGCAATGGCAATGGGGATACCAATAACAGGCAATTGCAATCCCATAAATTTGCCCACCTGGGCATTAAATTCTTCGGTGCCGGATTGAGCAACGATCATATAGTCTGCCAACAGGTAGTTGAGCAGTGCAGACAGCATCATGGTGGCAAACAGCATGTAGGTGCCTTTAACCAAATGCGCGTCAAAGCGCTGCTGACTGTTCTGCTCCTGCAATGCACTGTCAACTTTACTGGTGTTGATGACTTGGTCGTTGAACAGCAGGGTTTTAATCAGTGGAAAGCGAGTTTTTAAAGACAGCAGGGCGGCTATGCCAATCAATGCTGGGATAGCTGCTTCTTTGATAATGATGATATGCCGGTCTCCTTCCAGCAGGCCCACGCCACCGTTAACCAAGACACTGAAAATGCCCAGTACGGAGAAAATATTGACCTTGCCGCTCTGTGCCAAATCGCGAGCGCCATATATCAATGGAAACGCCAGAGCGACGACAAGAGCCCACCGGGTGCCAAGCGCCAAATTAATGCCCAGAAGTTCGTAGTTCTCACCGCTGAGCTTGGTCAAAATCAGGGTGGGAATCAGAATATTAAAGGCCAGGTTTGCCAGCAGACTGTGTCTTGCCGGGGGCGCTGATGGTGTGTTGTTCATGGGGCTGTCACGACTTGGTAAAGGCGGCTATTGTAGCTTTAGTTTTGGTGGAGTCTATAGGGTTGTTAGTGGGGCTGTTAACCGGGTCACCTAATAAATTAGTATGAAAAAAGAGGTTGAATTTTACCAATAAATACGCTGATAATGACGAAAGTGAAAATGGATTGTGAAGAAAAAGCCATAACTTATTGAATAAAAAGAAATTTAGGGGTCTTGCTGTGGATGTTATACAGATAGATAGTCGGCGTCATGTGGCGGGTCAGGGAATTGAGCTGGGTGACCTCTTGATTCAATACCTGCAACAACTGGATGTCGACTATGTATTTGGTATCCCCGGTGGTGCCATTGAGCCATTCTATAATGCGCTGGCCCGCAGTGGCCGTAATGGCGGGCCTCGCTCGATCGTGGCTCGCCATGAGACTGGTGCTGCGTTTATGGCAGATGGTTATGCCCGCAATACCGGCAAACTGGGTGTGTGTTGTGCCACCACTGGCCCAGGGGCAACAAACCTGATTACCGGTATTGCCTCCGCCTTTGAAAATAATATTCCCATGTTGGTTATCACCGCGCAGACGGCACTGTCGACGTTTGGCCGTGGTGCATTTCAGGAATCTTCCTGCACCGGTGTCAATACGGTCGGTCTGTTTGAGCACTGCACTCGTTATAACTCCCTGGTTTCTCATGTAGATCAGTTTGAGCATAAGCTGGCGGCAGCCGTGATGACCGCGTTTCAGTCTCCTGCAGGGCCGGTTCACCTGAGTGTGCCCCTGGATGTGATGCGGGCTACCAGCGGGGTTTCAAAGCCCAGTTTTGATTTGGCTGGTTTGCTGGAAAAGCCGTCTTACGTGGACGATAAGGCGGTCGACGCCTTTTACGAAGAACTGGTCACTGCCAAAAGGCCCGTGCTGTTGGTGGGGGATGAAGCCAGTGAGGCCATAGGCAGCCTGTTGTCCATAGCGGTCAAGTTGGATGCACAAATTATCACCACACCTCATGGCAAGGGCCTGGTAAGCCCTTACCACCCGTTGTTTCGTGGTGTTGTTGGTTTTGCTGGCCATGTCAGTGCCAAAGAGGTACTACAGGATGACGAGGTTGATCTGGTGGTTGCGGTTGGCTCCAGCTTGAGTGAATGGGCCTCCAGCGGTTGGGATGAAACTTTGTTGTTAAACAACCGTTTGGTGCATGTGGAGTCTGTTGAAACCAATCTGACTCGTTCGCCAATGGCCAAACTTCATGTTCGTGGCCGACTGGAATGCGTATTTGAACGTATTGTGGAACGCTTGGAATCGGAACCAAGGTTGATACTTAAATCGGTTGCCCCTGAAGAAGCCGTAACAGATGCTACACAGCAAACAGCACTGCCAGAACGCCACTTTACGCTGTTAGAGCCCCAAAAGTGCTCTGCAAACAGCTCCCCCATCAAACCGCAACGATTGATGGCTGAACTGCCCAATTTATTCCCTGCCAATACTCGTTACCTGGCGGATACCGGGGCCAGTTTTGCCTGGGCGACACACTACTTACACCCGTTTGATCGACGTATTTGTGGTAAGCGTGATGCTCATGGCGGACTTTTCCGAGCCTGTTTGGAGTTTGCGTCCATGGGTTGGGCGATCGGCAGTGCGGTGGGTGCTGCGTTGGCACGCCCTGAAAGTCCGGTGGTGTGTATAACCGGCGATGGCAGCCTGTTGATGAGTGGCCAGGAATTTACCGTTGCAGTACAAGAAAAATTGCCAGTTATTTTTGTAGTTTTAAATGACTCCGGTTTTGGCATGGTGCGCCATGGTCAGCAGCTATCTGGTGCCGAGCAAATAGGCGTAGATATACCGCCGGCAAACTTTGCCACTATGGCCCGTTCTTTGGGTGGAGACGGCTATGTGGTGCACTCGCCTCAAGATTTGCTCAATCTGGATATAGATAAAATTTGCACACAAGGTCAACCTACGATTCTGGATGTGCGTATCGATAAAAGCGAAATCCCTCCAATTGGTTTGCGAATAGAATCCATAACAAGTTAACGATGGCCAAAGATAGCGATAATAATAAGAAAGAAACCATAACCACTCGAATATGGGAAGAAATTCCAGAAGACGATAACCCCTTTGCTGCAAAAGCTTGTTATTGCTCCGGCTATGACGTTTATGGGGATTTGCTCGGTAAAGCTACTTGGGTGGAATACCTTTATCTTCTCTTTAAGCTTGAAAAGCCGACTAAACAGCAATGCGCATTGTTGGAAGGGTTGGCAGTGGCGCTGGCTAATCCAGGGCCACGAGATCACTCTGTTCGCGCGGCTATGAACGCAGGGGTTGGCGGATCTACTCATGCCTCGGCTTTGATGGCTGCCCTGGCTGTGGGGGCTGGCAATTTGGGTGGTGGACGCGAAGTTTATTGGGCGTCCAAGTATTTAAAGTACTGTAAGCAGAGTTTGAATAATTGGGCGAGAGCAGCAGAGCATTTTTCCACCCAAGATGCGGATGTCTGGCATGAATTGGAGCATGCGCCGGGGTTTGATCCATATGGTAACAGTTGCTCCAGGCCGGTCCAGCAAACCCTGAATTACTTGGCAACACTGGGGGCTTCTGGCAGTTGCTTGTCCTGGATTTGCGAGCAGCAATCTGTACTTGAAAATCAAGTCGGCAGTCCGTATTCAATGGTGATGGTTGCCGCTGCCGCTTTTCTGGATGCTGGTTTTAATCCTGATGAATCAGAAATGTTGTATTTGCTGTTGCGACTCCCAGGGGCAGCGGCTCATTCCCTTGAACAAGAAAAATCCGGCTGGAAGCGATATCCGTTTTTTGGCAGCGGTTTGATATTGAATGACGACCCAAAACAAAAGCGTAGTGAGTGATGTCAGGTTCTGAGCAATTGCAAGCTTGTGAAGATTTTTGGGAAACCGACATGGGTGCATGGTTTCCTGGGCAGCGAGTGGTTTTTCGCGGAAAGGATCTGTTCGAGTACGGTGAGCATGTCAGCTGGACGAAGTTGGTTTTCTATGGAATATCCGGCAGAGAGTTTGACCAGCGTGAGCTCAAGATGCTCGAAAGCATGATGATTTTTGGTAGCAGTTTCCCTGATCCAAGGCTTTGGAATAACCGTGTGGCCGCCCTTGCCGGAACAGCGAGATCAACCGCCACGCTGGCAATTGCGGCGGCAAATGCAGTCACAGAAGCCAAGGTGTTTGGACATCGTCCAATACTCAAGGCATATGATTACCTGGCTCAAGGAGTGAAAGCCACCGAACAAGGAGAGTGTGCCGAGGAGTTTGTATTTTCCTGGATGAAAAAAGAGCGCTGTGTCCCCGGTTTTGGCCGACCGGTTGTTGAAGTGGATGAACGGGTAGGGCCGTTGATGAAAGTTGCACGGGATCTCGGTTTTGATGATGGCTTGCATGTAAAGTTTGCATTTAAAACTGAAGAAATACTCTCTAGTAGCCGATATAAGTTGGGGATGAATGCTGCAGCTTTAGTGTCGGCGCTTGCTGCTGATATGGGAGTAGGAATGCGCAACTTCTATATGTTTTCCTGGTTGTCGTTTGTTGGAGGTATGTTTCCATGTTATGTGGATGCTCTTCAAAAGCCCCAAGGCAGCTTCTTCCCGCTGTCGTGTAATAGAATTTCTTATAAAGGCCAAGGACGCAGAAATTGGTAGGAGGAAAAAGTGAAATTTCACTGTATCGCGCACATTTTGGGAATGCTGATGCCTGTTATGGCATTTGCTGAAGACAATGAAGACTTTTTTTCGGAGTTTGGTGACGAAGATTTAATTAGTATTGCTACCGGCTATGACAAGCCGATATCAAAAGCACCTGCTGTAGCTACTGTGATTACTCAGTCTGATATACATGCAATTGGTGCTACTGATTTGGATGACGTACTGGAAACAGTCCCAGGTTTGCATGTGGCCAGAGATGCCCTCGGTTATAACCCAATTTATGTATTTCGAGGTATTTACTCTTCGTTGAATCCTCAAGTACTGATGCTGGTTAACGGCGTTCCTTTCAAAAGTTTGTTTCAAGGTGACAGGCATTTGGCTTGGGGGGGGATGCCTGTTGAAAATATCTCAAGAATCGAAATCATTCGGGGTCCGGGCTCTGCTGTTTACGGTGCGGATGCTTTTGCTGGTGTTATTAATATTGTCACCAAACAAGGTGATGAGGCTCAAGGTCTACGAACCGGCGCTCGGGCAGGGAGCTTTGATACCACTGAGGCTTGGATATCTTATGGCCATACTAATGGTAACTTTAAATATCTGTTTAGTCTTGAGTATGAAGATACCAACGGCCAGCGCGAAGCTGTTGAAGCAGATGCTCAATCCATTCTTGACTTTGTTGGTGGCACTTCCCTAAGTCTAGCGCCTGGGTCAGTGAATGTAGGTCGAGAAGCTTATGACTTTCGGGCAGACGTTGGTTGGGAGTTTTGGCGATTTCAGGCAGGCTATCAGCGCAGGGAGGGGCAAACTGGCGTCGGCGCTGCTCAAGCACTTGATCCTAATGGTTTAGTAAGTAGCGACCGCTACAGTGTTTCCCTTGGTTATAAGCAGCCTGAGTTTTCAGAAAGCTGGCAGTTGGAAGCGTCGACCAGTTATCGTTCAACGACTCAGGAAGTGGAGCAGGATATTTTTCTATTCCCTGCGGGGTCAACTGGAGGCCCTTCTCCATTTCCGTTTCCCAATGGCATTATTGGTAATCCCGAAGTGTTTGAACATCATTTTCATATTGATGCCTCTGCACTTTATACTGCTATTAAAGACCACGAGATTCGCATCGGATCGGGTTACTATTTAGGGGATCTTTTTCGCGCTAGAGATGAGCGAAATTTCACCCAGACCCTTGTTGGCCAGTTCCCCGTCATTGTTCCATTGCAGCCAGACACTTCTGTAGTTGATGTGAGTGATACTCCCCTAGCCTTTATTACCGAAGGTGCCCGCACAAACAAATATCTCTTTATCCAGGATATTTGGCATCTGGATAACGATTGGGAGTTAACAGCTGGCCTTCGTTACGATGATTATTCAGATTTTGGCAGTACGGTAAACCCGCGTTTGGCTTTAGTATGGTCGACTAGCCATAATCTAACGACAAAGTTCCTTTACGGTGAGGCATTTCGAGCCCCTTCTTTTGCTCAAACCAGAGCGATTAATAACCCATCTATCTTAGGCAATCCCGACTTAATGCCGGAAGAATTGAAAAGCTATGAAGTGGCTTTTGACTATAAGCCGATGTTAAATTTACATCTGGATGCCAACCTGTTTTTCTATAAGTGGGACGATATCATCCTGTTTGAGCCAGACCCTGCCGGCCGCCGCGCTCAAAATGCGGGTGAACAAACAGGCTACGGTCTGGAGCTGAATGCCGAATGGGAAGCTTCTGATCGCCTCACACTATCAGGCAACTTCTCCTGGCAGGATAGCACCGACGAGCGCACTGGTACTTCATCGGGAAATGCACCGAGCACCCAACTCTATCTGCGTTCGGATTGGCAGCTGGCCTCTGATTGGCACTGGAATTTACAGGTCAATTGGGTTGCGGGCCGTGATCGTGTAGCCGTGGATGTGCGCCCAGAGTTGGACGATTACTTAATAGTAGATTCAAAACTGAGTTATCAACCCAGTGACCAAAGCTGGGAAGTCGCTTTGATTGTGAAGAACCTTTTTGATGATGATGCTCGCGAGCCATCGCCGGGTGGTGATGTCAGTGCCCCGATTCCTTTGCCTGCGCTTATTCCTAATGATTTACCTCTTGCGGGTCGGGCTGTATTTGCAGAATTCCGTTATCAGTTTGGGCAATGATGTTGAGCGTTTGATTCACTGAAAATAATAAATCCATTCATGGATGAAAAGTGGTATTTAATCTTAGTCGGGAAACTATGTTGTACGGGAAACGATTTCTCCAACTGCTTATTCTGTCGCTGACTGTTGTTTTTTTTCCAACAACAGCGCTCGCTGATGAGCCAACGCTGGCTATTATTTCAGTGGCAGGGAAGAGGGGTGTTCCCCCCATTTTTAAAGACATCATCAAGGGCGTCAAAAATGATTTTGACGGCAAAGTTAGAGAATATTCGTTAAAAGGTGGCTATTCACAAGAACGTTTATTGAACGATCTGCGGTCAGACGGGGTCGATGCAGTTGTTGTTTTGGGAAGTTCAGGCAGGCAAGCTGCGACTGCTGTCAGTGATCACTACCCGGTTGTTATGGGCGCAGTTGCGTCTGTACCTCTGGATGGGGTGGGTGGAGTTGTCTTGCAGCCGTCTAGCTCGGTTGTTTTGCGCTATCTCAGCCAATTAGCGCCGGATGTAAAAGCGCTACACTTGGTTTATGACCCCAAAAAACATCAAATGGCTCTTGCGCAAACAGAGGAGTCAGCCAGTAGCAGGCAGGTTGTCGTAACCGCTCACCCGAGTAACCACAGTAAAGAAACCCAGCAGGCAATAGAACAGTCTCTAGCCACTGCTGATCAGAGTCGCCGTGCTATCTGGGTATTGTTTGGCACTAAATTTGATAACGCCATTAAAGAAAATCTGATCAAAGACAGTTGGGGACAGCCTGTTATCCCTTTCCATTACACGATTTCATCGAAAGACATTGAGTTGTTTCCGTTTGTGCTACTGCCAGACTGGCAGGGTATGGGGCAACAATTATCTGATATGGTCAGCCAGCGTCTTGATGGTAAAGCTGTTGAAGTGCTGCCGTTGAATCGCGTAAAGCTATGGGTTAACCAAAAGAAAAGTCGCCACTATGGTCTCGACCTTGATGGCGATGTAAGAAAGAGTATCGACTTTACCTATCGAGACTGAAACCTCTCGGTAGCAACGTATTTAATAGAAAAAAGTAACTGGTGCTATTTTGTCTGATTCTGAATCAATTTTTCAGAAACTGGATTTTCGCAGGCAGCTAATTTGGGCTGTTTTTGTCGGTATGTTAATACTGGCACTGGTGACTTCCCTGGCAGTATCCAAAACTGCCACAGATACCATTCGTGGAAAGTTGCTGGAGCAGAGCTCTCAGCTTACAGCGACGTTTGCTCGTCAGGCGGATTTTGCGCTGTTATCTTCAACACGTCAGTTTGCCTCCGATGCCATTGATCTGTTGCTCGATTTTGAAAATGTCGAAGCTGCATCGATATATGATCGTCAGGGCAAACTTTATGAAAGTAAGCAAAACAGCAATTTACTGCTGCCCTATAATTTTTCCACTCTTTCTGACGATGCTCAATTACTTCGCGAAGAAGGCGATTACTGGCACTTTGCTGCGCCGGTATACAGCGAAGACAGTTCCATGGAAGAGTTTGGTGTTGATCCCACCATAGAGCATATTGGTTATGTTGTGTTGGTGGTTGACAAAAGCCTTTTGGATACCATGTTTCGCGATATATTGCGAAACAACACCTTGGCCTCTCTCAGTGTGGCTATTTTATTGCTGTTTGCCCTGTTGGGGTTGGCCAGTAAGTTAACCAAGCCTTTAGAGTATTTGTCTGGCTTGATGCGCAGAGCGGAAGATGGTGAAAAACAGCTACGCGCCCATATGTCCGGCCCCAAAGACATTGTGGATATGCAGCACGCCTTTAACACCATGATGGCGGTGTTGGAAAAGCGCGAACTGGAGTTGTTGCAAGCAAAAGATGCGGCTTTGGAGTCGGCACGCGTAAAGGGTGAGTTTGCTGCTAACGTCAGTCACGAGTTGCGCACACCGATGAATGCCATTTTAGGCATGCTGGATTTGCTGATGACCATGGGGTTGTCGCCTAAGCAGGAAGAGTATGTAGAAACTGCTAAATCATCCGGTGAGATCTTATTGAGCTTGATTGATGATGTGCTGGACTTTTCCAAGGTTGAATCCAATGCAGTAGTACTTAACAAGGAAGATGTATTTGTCGAGGACCTTCTGGATGAGGTCGTTGGTTTGCTATGCAATTCGGCCGTAAAACGCCAGGTAGAGTTGAGTTACGTATGTTCTGTTGATGCGCCTCAGCACATTCAGGTAGACAGCACCCGTATGCGGCAGGTGTTGATTAACCTGATCGGTAACGCCATCAAATTTACGCAACAAGGAGAAGTATCGGTTTGGCTCAGCGTTGAATCATCTCGAACCGACCGCGGGCAAACATTGCGATTCGATGTCAAGGACACCGGTATTGGTATTGCCCCTGAAGCCCAGGAACGTATCTTTGATGCATTTACCCAGGCGGACTCATCAACGACTCGTGAGTATGGTGGTACCGGCCTTGGACTGGCAATCAGTCGGCGCATTGTCAGTTTAATGGGCGGCCACATGTCTTTGACAAGTACGTTGGGAGAGGGCAGTACCTTCACCTTTACGGTGCCACTGAGTGAACAGGAGATTATTAGCAAGCCGAACTCGAGTAAAAAATTACCCAAAGAGTTTAGTAACTTGCGAGTACTCTCGGTGAATAGCAGTAATGCGGTTAAAGAGTTCCTTGCTACTCGCTTTGGCGCATGGGGAGTGCAGCACACAGCATTGCAAAATGGCATGGGTGCTCTTGATGCGGTGCGTGAGAGCTTGATCAGTACGCAGCCGTTTCATGTGTTGGTGATGGACGAAGAGCTGGCTGGCATTAAAGCACTGGATTTTATCAAGCTGCTCAGCGACGAACCGTCATCAAGCCAAATGACTTTGGTGGTTTTGGTCAATCCCTGGAGTGAGTACGAAGCGCTTTATCCGGACGCTGTCATTCAATTGACCAAGCCCCTGCGCACTGGCGTACTTTATGAAACCTTGCGCAATTTGGCTGGTGTTACTCAGGTACCTTCAGATTCGTCGGCTGCGTCAGAAAAGCTGCTGGAATACTTTGGTAAAAAAGTACTGGTTGCCGATGATAATCGTGCCAATCAACAGGTTGCTGTTGGTATGTTGGAGCGTTTGGGCTGTGAAGTGCTGATGGCTGAAAGTGGTGAGCAGGCACTGAATATTGTGGTGCGCAATCAGCCGGACTTAGTGTTCATGGATTGCCAAATGCCAGTGATGGATGGCTATGAGGCAACTGCTCGCATACGTCGCCTTGAAGACGGTAAAAATGCTCTGCCTATTATCGCTATGACTGCCAATACCAGCGAAGGCGAGGAAGAGCGTTGCCGAGAGGCTGGTATGGATGACTTCTTGCCCAAACCACTGCGTTTAAAGGATTTGCAAGCGACATTAAAAGAGTGGTTTGGCAGTCAGCACAAACAAAGTACAGCTGTGCCTGTGAAAGCAGCCGGCCAGCCATCAATGGATGTGACTCTGGATTTGGCGGTTATGGATGAGTTGCGTCACAGTGTCGGCGAAGTCGTGGACTCTATGATTAAGGCGTTTTTGGAGGATACACCAGTTTATCTGCAGTCCCTGAAACACGCAGCGGCCGACCGTGACGACAAGCAAGTTAAAGAGCTGGCGCATATGCTCAAAGGCAGCGCCTCTAACTTTGGTGCGGATCGGCTTGTTGCCTTAAGTCGGCATATTGAAGAAGTGGCGACTAACAGTCAGCTGGAAGATATTGATAGCCAGGTGGCTCAGTTGATCGCTGCTTACCGCGAGCTGAGCCGTGCTCTGGAACAGCAGCTCAGCGATGAAGAAAGCAGTGTTCAAAAGGTGAAGCGGGCCGGGGCAGGCTACAGTGTGCTTATTGCCGATGACGACCGATCCATGCGCATGGCGCTGCGCAATGCTCTGGAAGCGGATGACTACAGCATTGATGAGGCCAGCAATGGTGAACACGCTGTTGCTATTTGCCGCCGTAATATGCCAGACCTTATTTTGATTGATGCCCTAATGCCAGAGATCGATGGTTTTCAAGCCTGTGAGCAGATTCGCGACTTGCCCAATGGCACCGACATTCCGATTTTGATGATCACCGGCCTCGAAGATGAGAAATCCATTGTCAAGGCGTTTACCGCCGGTGCCAGTGACTACATCCCCAAGCCCATTCATTTTTCAGTGATGCGCCAGCGCGTAGCACGCTTGTTGCAAGCCAGTAAAGCCGAACAACACGTTAAAAAGATGGCTTATCACGACCCATTGACTGGCCTGCCAAACCGGGCCAGCTTGATGCAACAGCTGAGGCCAATGATTAACCGAGCGTTATTGAACGGTGAAATGGTGGCCGTGTTGTTCCTTGATTTGGATCGTTTCAAAATGATCAACGATTCTTTGGGGCACGATGCTGGGGATCTATTACTGAAAGCAGTGGCTGATCGAATACGTCGTTGTTTGCGCGAGCAAGACTTTGTCGCTCGCTTGGGCGGTGATGAATTTACGGTAGTATTGGAAGGGCTGCACAACGCCAATGTGGCAGCCATGGTGGCTCAGAAAATTTGCGATAGCCTCAGCGAACCCTTTGTATTCCTGCAGCAAAAAATGTTTATAACCACCAGTGTGGGGATTTCTCTGTCGCCAGCAGATGGTGAAGATGTGGGTGCGCTGATAAAACACGCTGACTCCGCAATGTTTCGCGCCAAGGAAAAGGGCAACAGCTATTGTTTTTACGAGCAGGGCATGGAAGACGAGGTGTATCGCCGCCTGGAACTGGAGCGAGAGCTGCGCCAGGCTTTGGAGCAGGATCATTTGCGGCTGTACTACCAGCCAAAAGTTGATGCCCAGACAGGGCAACTTCGTTCTGCAGAAGCCCTGGTGCGCTGGCAACATCCGCAGCGCGGTTTACTCATGCCAGATAAATTTATTCCTCTGGCGGAGGAATCCGGGTTAATTGCAGAGCTTGGGGACTGGGTGCTGCGAGCGGCCTGTAAGCAAATTCGCGAGTGGTGTTTGCAGGGTTCTGAATTGAAAGTAGCGGTAAATATTTCCGGCCGTGAAGTGCAGGCAGAAGGATTGCAAGCACGTATAGAATCTACCTTGAAAGAATTTAAGGTGCCTCCCAGCTTATTGGAGTTGGAGATTACGGAAAGCATGCTGTTGGAAGAACAGCATCACATTATCGACAGTCTCAATGACATCAAAGCCACTGGCATTACCTTGGCCATCGATGATTTTGGCAGCGGTTATTCTTCCTTTAACTACCTCAAACATTTACCCGTTGATACGTTGAAGATTGACCGGGTGTTTATCAATGACCTTGATGAGAATGACAAATCTGGCCGCGCTATTGTCGCCGGGATTATTGCTCTGGCAGATAACCTGGGTTTGGAAACGGTTGCCGAAGGCGTGGAAACAGAAGAGCAGCAGGGGATCCTGCAAGAGTTGGGTTGCAATTTGCTGCAGGGCTATTTGTTCAGTAAAGCGATTCCCGCTGAACAGCTGAGCGAGCAATTTTTGCCGACGTTGAATAGGCAGCCAGAGGCGGAAACTCCGCAGGCGTGACATCGCTGGGGATTTCTATACACTGTGCGCCCTTTGTTGCTACTGCTGCCGTTGGTTCATGAGCCAGTTTTTCTCTATACACCCCGATAACCCCCAAGCTCGCCTGGTTCGCCAGGCAGTGGAAATTATCCGTGCTGGTGGTGTGATCGCTTACCCCACAGATTCTGCCTATGCGCTGGGTTGCCATATTGGTGACAAAGCCGCGCTGGATAAAATTCGTGCTATCCGCCAGCTGGAAAAACGCCACAATTTCACATTGGTGTGCCGCGATTTATCGGAGCTGGCCAGTTACGCTAAAGTAGATAACGTGCGTTTCCGGCTGCTTAAGGGGCTGACGCCAGGGCCGTATACTTTTGTGTTGCAGGCGACCTCTGAGGTGCCCCGACGCCTGATGCATCCTAAGCGAAAAACCGTGGGTTTGCGGGTTCCCGCCAACGCGGTTGCTCTGGCGCTGTTGCAAGAGCTGGGTGAGCCTTTAATGAGTGTCACCTTGCAGCTCCCGGGAGACGAATACCCGCTGACAGACCCCTACGATATTCGCGATCTGCTGGAACACCGCGTCGATCTGGTAATTGATGGTGGTTACTGCGGTCTGGAGCCCACATCGGTGGTCGATCTTACTGATGACACCCCAGTGATTCTGCGCCGGGGGATGGGTGACCTGAGTTTGTTTGACGACTCCTAACCTGATAATTATTTATGTGATTCCTCACATAAATAATTATCGCCCAATAAAGTGCAGTGATGTTGCGCGACTTACTTAGATGCTAAAGTCTTGATTTTATTGGGCTCTCGCCGACTGTGTCGGCGTCGGCACATCTATATGCCGAATTATTAACGCTCCATTTGGTTTGTTGCCGCGTCAATAAGAACTAACACCTCTAGGGCTCGCCCTTGGTTCACTGTATAATCACCCCCTTAATTTTGCCGGTGTATTGCGTGAACCAGAATCCCACTGCTGAGGCGGAGCCTCACGAACAACAGCTTCCCAGCCAGGAAGAAATGCCCTTTGCCATGGTTTATGGCGAGGCATTTACCGAGCTGCCCAAAGATCTCTACATTCCGCCGGAAGCACTGGAAGTGATCCTAGAGGCCTTTGAGGGGCCACTGGATTTACTGCTCTACCTGATTAAGCGGCAGAACATCGATATTCTGGAAATCAACGTTGCTGAAATCACCCGCCAGTACATGGCTTATATCGAGTTGATGGAGGCCATGCACTTTGAACTGGCGGCAGAGTACCTGCTTATGGCGGCGATGCTGGCAGAGATCAAGTCGCGCATGTTGCTGCCTCGCCAGGAAGAAGTTGAAGATGAAGACGATCCGCGCGCCGAGCTGATTCGGCGCCTTCAGGAATACGAACGTTTTAAGCGGGCGGCTGAAGATATGGATGCCTTGCCACGGGTAGAGCGAGATGTCTTCATTGCATCCGCGAAAGAGCCGGACCGCCATTGTGAACGCCCTCATCCGGAGGTGACGATGCAAGAGCTGTTGCTCTCACTGGCTGAAGTGATGCGTCGTGCGGAGATGTTCGAAAGCCATCAAGTACAGCGAGAATTGCTGTCGACACGCGAGCGTATGACCGAAGTTCTGGAACGCTTGCGAGGTAAGCAGTTTGTACCCTTTGTTAGCTTGTTTACTGCCCAGGAAGGAAAGGTAGGTGTTGTCACGACTTTCCTCGCGGTGATGGAATTGATTAAGGAATCTCTGGTAGAGATCGTTCAAAGCGAACTCTTTGGCCCCATTCATGTAAAAGCCCGCTCTTCTTGACGGCTCAAAAACCAGACTGCAGCAAATTCATGGATATTACTCGACTGAAAAATATTATTGAAGGTGCCTTATTGGCCGCCGCACGGCCGCTGGATGTGCAACATATCGAGCAGCTCTTTGAAGAAGACGCTTGCCCCAGTCGTGACGATATCCGCGCGGCTTTGGAGGAAGTGGCTGTGGACTGCGCCGGGCGTGGTTTTGAGCTGAAAAAAGTCTCCAGTGGCTATCGTTTTCAGGTGCGTCAGGAATTGGCTCAATGGGTCAATCGTCTTTGGGAAGAAAAGCCACAGAAATACTCCCGCGCCATGCTGGAAACCTTGTCTTTGATTGCTTATCGGCAGCCGATTACTCGTGGTGATATTGAAGAAATTCGCGGTGTTTCGGTGAGCTCTCATATTATGAAAACCCTGCAAGAACGGGAGTGGGTGCGGGTTGTTGGTCACCGGGATGTGCCTGGCAGGCCGTCACTGTATGCCACCACCAAACAGTTTCTCGATTATTTTAACCTCGCCAGTCTGGAGGAGTTGCCGACCTTGGGTGATATCCGCGATTTGGAGGAGATCGACCCTGAGTTGAGCCTTGATATTGACGAGCCCCAGCCAGCGGGCGGTGAAGACCCAGAAAATGCGGATCAGGCCAATCTGGATGAGACTAATACAGATGAGAACACTATCGATGAAATAAATGTCGATGAGACTCATGCAAGTCAGCCCGACGGGTTGAGTGTCGAACCCGTGGATGAGCCTTCACTTCAGGCACCGGACACCCCAGATGGCGACGATGAGGAGAAGCACGGCGATGCCTGAAGTTAATGGTAGCGCCACAGTCGTCACAGAAAAGCTGCAAAAAGTGCTGGCGGCCAGTGGTTTTGGATCTCGCCGAGCCATGGAGCAGTGGATTGCTGATGGCCGTGTTGTGGTGAATGGCCAAGTGGCCAAGCTAGGTGATCGTGTATCCGTTGATGACGCGATTCAGGTTGACGGTAAAACCTTGAACCGTAACCAAGATAACAGTCGCACTCGTGTGTTGCTGTACAACAAACCAAGCGGGGAAATTTGCACTCGCAATGATCCCGAGGGTCGAACCACGGTTTTTGAGCGCTTACCCAAACTTCAGGGGGAGCGCTGGGTCTCCGTCGGCCGTTTGGATATCAACACCAGCGGTCTGCTGTTGTTTACCAATAATGGTGAGTTGGCCAATAAACTGATGCACCCCAGCAGCAATATTGATCGGGAATATCTGGTCAGAGTGCATGGCCAAGTCCCCGAAGACAGCCTTAAAAAATTGGCCGAAGGGGTGCTGCTGGATGACGGTGTGGCCAAATTTACCGATATCGTTCCCGGCGAAGTTAACGGGGCAAATCGCTGGTTTACGGTTGCCCTGATGGAGGGCCGAAACCGTGAAGTACGCCGTCTTTGGGAATCTCAAGGTGTTGAAGTGAATCGCCTCAAGCGAGTTCGTTTCGGCCCTATCTTTTTCCCATCGTTTTTGCGCGAAGGGCAGTGGATTGATTTGGAGCCCAGAGACATTAAAGCGCTTTGCCAGCAAGCTGGCATTGACAATGTACGCGTTGCCATGCCTTCTCCAGAGGAACGCAAGAAGCGCCAGCGCCAGGAAGAGCGTTTGCGCGCCAAAGGGCGTCGCCGCCATTAATTAAAAATGCCCAGTTTTGGCAGGTATTTTCTCAGGCCAATACATTCTATTTGTTACAAATTTATGTTTGCTCCCTGACTCCCCCATAGATACACTCAATACAGTACTGCTACAGCCACAACAATAACGATACCGGTTGGTCACAGACCTGAGGGAACTCCATTGTCCCTAAGCCAATCGACATAATAGAGGTGTGGTTGAAACATCCATTATTATCAATAAGTAGAAGCGGAGTTAGTGGGTATGTTGAGTTCAATGTGTGTTAGTCGAGGGTTCTATCGCAAATCATTAGCTGTTTGTATCGCCGCAATTGCCACCAGTAGCATTGCAGCAGAGGACCAAAAAGATCGTCGGGCAGGCGTGTTGGAAGAGATCGTCTCTACCGCCCAAAAAAGGCCTGAAAGCCTGCAAAGTGTTCCCATCTCCGTAAACACAGTAAGTGGTGAAAAGCTGGCCAATACCAGCATTACCAACTTGGAAAAGCTCACGGCCTATGTGCCAAATTTCAGTATGAACCAAACCGGCATTGGCTCTACCATTACCATTCGCGGTATCAGTTCTGGTATCAACCAGGGCTTTGAGCAATCCGTTGGTCAGTACGTAGATGGCGTTTACTACGGCCGCGCTGCCGTGAGTCGTGCGCCTTTCCTGGATGTGGAACGTCTGGAAGTATTGCGCGGCCCTCAGGGCACGCTGTTTGGTAAAAACAGCATCGGCGGTGCCATCAGCATCAACTCCGCCCGTCCCACGGAGGAGTTTGAAGGTTCCATCTCCGCACTCTACGAGCCCGGCGACAACGAACAGGAATTACGCTTTGTGGCCTCCGGCGCTCTGTCCGATACCGTGCGCGCTCGCCTGGCATTGATGGACCGCAGCACCGACGGCTTTGTGCGCAATACATTGCTGGACAGAGATGAAAAAGGCGAAGACGAGCAAGTATTCCGCCTGGGCGTGGAGTGGGACATCAACGACAACCTGTCTCTGTACTTCAAAGCCGAGCGCACCGAGTTTGATGTGGAAGGCCGCAATATTGAATTGTTTGATCCTGTAGCTCTGCCTGGGGGGGTCGATTACCTAACGGTACTAACCGCTCCCCCAGCACTTGGTGGTTTTGGGCAGTCAATTGATGGTGATCTGGACAGAGTACGTGACTCTAATGGCGACAACAGCAGCGATACTGTAGACAGCTATGTGGTGGAGCTGGATTACCAGGTGGGTGAACACGAACTTACCTTTACCAGCGGTTGGTTTGAATACGACCACTCCGAGCTGTGCGACTGTGACTTTACTGGCGCTTCTCTGTTTCAGGCATTCGGCGACGAAAGCTTCGAACAATTCAGCCAGGAAATTCGCCTCACCTCACCGGCCAGTGAAACCTTTGAATACATCACTGGCATTTACTACCAAGACAGTGAACTGAATTTTAATGACCGTTTGTTTATTCCCACAGACAGTTTGTTGATTCCGGCGTTGGGTGCTCTTCTTGGGCCAGCTGCACCATTTTTACCAGGGGCATCCAGCTCGCGTACCTTTAATCAAGATGCAGAAGTATTAGCAGTCTTCTTCCAGGGTACTTGGGGATTGACGGAAACCTTGAGCCTAACTGCTGGTGGGCGTTACACAAGCGAAGATAAGCAAGCCTCCCGCCGCCAATTCCACTCCGATGCGGCTGGTACTGACTTCGGTGCGGCTAACCCCGCATTAAATGGCATTTTTGGCTTTGTTGCTATCGAGGCTTACGACACTATTAATGGTGATCGCGATGAAAATTCATTTACACCTCAGTTAACTCTTGAATGGCAAGCCAATGAAGACTCACTTTTTTATGCAAGCTGGACCAGAGGGTTTAAATCTGGCGGTTTTGATGTGCGCTCCAATGGTAACCCAGACCCAGCGGTTGTAAATGCAGTACAGGTAATTCCTGTTCCGGGTTCTACGCCAGTTGTTCGTGATATCGTAGGTAGCTTCGAGTTTGAAGAAGAAGAAGCCACCAATTTTGAGTTGGGCACCAAGCTCACTTTGCTGGAAGGCGCGGCGGAGCTGAATGGTTCGATTTTCTTTACCGACTACGAAGACCTGCAAGTGTCTCAGTTCGACGGTACTCTGGGCTTTAACGTCACCAACGCAGCAGAAGCGACGATTCGTGGGTTTGAACTGGAAGGGCGTCTGCAAGCAACCGACGGCTTGGTGCTGAGCAGCTCTCTGTCCTATCTGGACTTTGAGTACGACAGCTTTGACGACAGCCAGTGCTTCTTTGGCCAACAGGTAACTGACCCAGGCTCCGTGACGAATCCAGCTCTCGGTCTGTGTAGTGTTGCTGGTTCTCCCCGTGAGTACACCCCGGAATGGCGCGCAACCTTTGTGGCGGATCACACCACCACCGTACTGGATAATTACCAACTGCGAACTACTGTGGATGTACTGTTCGTAGATGAGTATTTGTTCAACCCCACCTTGGATCCGCGCAATGTGCAAGACGCCTACACCGAAGTGAATGCCCGAATTGGCTTCGGTCCCAGCGATGGCAAGTGGGAAGTGTCGTTATTGGGGCGTAACCTCACGGATGAGGAAGTGATTAACTTTGGCGGTGATGCCCCTTTGGCAAGTCTGTTTACTCAGGGTAGTGGTAACGCCTACTACGGCTTTATCAACCGTGATCGCAGTGTGGCGATTCAGGCAACGGTTAAGTTTTAAATCAGGTAAGAACAAAAACGGGAGATGAAAATCTCCCGTTTTTTTATTTTTCATTTTTTATTTGTCGTTTTACTGCGCATCCAAACTTTGCCCAGAAACGCCTTTACTATCCGCCCCCATCAAATACAGGTAAGTAGGCATAATCTCTTCTGGTTCAGGCAAACTACCAGGATCTTCTGCCGGGTAAGCGCCAGCGCGCATTGCAGTGCGTGTGGCGCCGGGGTTAATGCAGTTCACTTTGATGTTTCCGACACCTTCCACTTCCTCAGCCAATACCTGGGCCATGCCTTCGGTAGCGAATTTTGACACCGAATAGGCTCCCCAGTAGGCGCGACCTGAGCGGCCTACACCGGAGCTGGTGAATACCACTGATGCGTCTTCAGACTTTTCCAGCAGTGGCAGCAGGGCTTTAGTCATGGCGAATGCGGCGGTGACGTTTACTTGCATGACTTGCTGCCAAGTGCTGAGTTTGTAGTTGGCAATGGGCGTACGTTGGCCCAGTAACCCGGCGTTGTGAAGCAGGCCATCGATACGGCCAAATTCATCGAATAGCTTTGCTGCCATTTCGGCGTAGTGGTCTTCCGTTGCCCCCTCCAGATCCAGCGGATAAATGGCTGGCTGAAGGCCGCCGGCAGCAATAATTTCATCGTACACTCGCTCCAGTTTTGCCACCGTTCTGCCCACCAGAATAATTTCTGCGCCGTAATTGGCAAAGGTCAGTGCCGCAGTGCGGCCAATGCCATCGCCAGCGCCGGTTACCACAATAATGCGATTAGCCAAGCAGTTGTTGGCTGCCTGGTAGTTTTTTGCAGTGGAGTTATGTGTCATAACAATGTTTCCAAAATAGGCAGTAAGTCTTCGGAGCGGTGGGCAATGTAGTTTGCCTGCCAGCTACTGGCGTCTTCGTCCGCATTCAGATAGCCGTAGGCGGCAGCGATGGTGATTGCATTTGCATTGCGGCCAGCTTCTACATCCCGTAAATGGTCGCCGATCATTACGGTATTCTCTGCCTGGCAGCCAATATGTTGACAGGCTAAATAGACGGACTCCGGGTGTGGCTTGGTGTTGGATACGTGATCCGGACAGACGACCGCTGCGGGTTTTAACCCCAAACCTTTAATGATAGGGGTGGTATAGAGCACGGGTTTGTTGGTGACAATGCCCCAGGGAATGTCGTCCTCACCCAAGCGGTTTAGCAGTGCTTCCAAGCCCGGAAACAGCCGGGTTTTATTGGTTAGAGCGTTGATATATAAGTCCAGCAAGCGCTGTCGCAAAGGGTCAAAACCGGGATCGTCGCTGGATAGCTGAAAGGCGGTTTCGATCAGCCCGACAGAGCCGTGAGAAACTGCGCTGCGCACTTGGGAATAATCCATAGTGGCGCGATGTTCTTCCTGCAAAAGCTGATTCACCACATCAGTAAAATCCAGAGCGGTGTCCAGTAAAGTGCCATCCAGGTCAAAAAGTACCGCATCAATTTTTTTCATTGTTTTCATACGTTCCCATCGGCTCAGGCAGCGTTTGATTTTTTAGCTTTCTTTATGGCAGTGCAGCAAATAATTGACATCCACATCCCGGCTATCCAAACGGTATTTTTTAGTGAACGGGTTGTACACCATGCCGGTCATGTGTTCTACCGTTAACTCCGCTTCTCTTGCCCAATTGCCCAGCTCAGATGGACGAATAAACTTGCTGTATTCGTGAGTGCCTTTGGGCAACAACTTGAGTACGTACTCTGCACCAAGAATGGCGAACAAGTAAGCTTTCGGGTTGCGATTGATGGTGGAAAAATATACTTGGCCGCCGGGCTTGACCAGTTGAGTACAAGCGCGAATCACTGAGGCGGGGTCAGGTACGTGTTCCAGCATTTCCAGGCAGGTGACGATGTCGAATTGCCCAGCCTGTAGTTGTGCCAGCTGTTCCGCAGTAATGCGTTGGTAGTTCACCGATACGCCACTTTCCAGAGCGTGTAGTTTGGCCACATTCAAAGGGGCTTCGCCCATATCAATACCGGTTACTGTGGCACCGCGCTGGGCAAGTGCTTCACACAATATGCCGCCGCCACAGCCTACATCCAAAACCGTTTTTCCGGCTACTGAGGAATGCTGGTCAATCCAGTTGGCGCGCAACGGGTTGATGTCGTGCAGTGGTTTGAATTCGCTATTTGGGTCCCACCAGCGGCTGGCCAAGGCTTCAAATTTGGCGATTTCCGCTTTGTCTACATTGGTATCTACGTTGGCTTCTGTCATGGTGTCACTTCATCTTAATGAGGCTTACAGCAGCTTGGCATTCTGGCTGTTAGCTGTTTGCTATCTTTTCCTGCCATTCTAAGGCTTTGCTTGTGATTTCTTTGTGATCAAGGGTGGTCAGCTGGCGCTCTTGCAGTAGAGCTTTGCCGTTTGCCCATACATGGCTGACTCGATGGCTGCAGTCGGTATAGACCAGCTGAGATATCGGGTTGTAGAGCGGCAGTGTTTCCAGATCATCCATGCGCACAGCGGTCAGATCTGCGGCTTTGCCCACTTCAATAGAGCCGATTCGATCCGCCATTCCCAGCGCTTTGGCACCGTTTAATGTGGCCATGCGCAGTGCTGTGTGAGCGCTCAGCGCGGAGGCATCGCTGGCTACGGCTTTGGCCAGTAATGCAGCGGTTTTTATTTCGCTGAGCAAGCTCAGGTCGTTATTGCTGGCGGCACCATCGGTACCCAGTGCAACGTTGATGTCGTTGCTTAGCAGTTCTTGTACAGGGCAAAACCCACTGGCCAGTTTCAGGTTGGACTCCGGGCAGTGGATCACTTGGGCGCCACTATCACTGAGCAATGCAATGTCGCTGTTGTCCACTTGAGTCAGGTGAACACACTGGGTGAGTGGAGACAGTGCGCCAAGCTGGTAAAGGCGTTCAATGGGGCGCATCCCGGTGCCGTTAACTGCGTCATTCACTTCTTGAGCGGTTTCGTGAAGATGAATGTGTATAGGGGTGGCTAACTCCTCTGAATACGTGGCGACTTGCTGTAATGGGCCGTCGGAGACGGTGTAGGGCGCATGAGGGCCAAAGGCAATTTGGATCATGTTGTCGTTTTTACAGGCATCCCTGAGCGCCAATCCTTTATGAATGTAGTCGTCTGGTCCGTTGCCCCAATTGCTGGGAAAGTCGAACACTGGGAATGCTACCTGCGCTCTCATTCCCGAGCGGCTAGCGGTTTCAGCGATGGCTTCCGGGAAAAAGTACATGTCGGCAAAACAGGTGGTGCCACTGCGAATCATTTCTGCCATGGCCAGGTTGGTGCCATCGCGGACAAATTCTGCATCTACCCACTGTTGTTCCGCCGGCCAGATGTGATCGTTTAGCCAACTGTGCAGGGGTTTATCGTCTGCATAGCCTCTCAGTAAGCTCATGGCTCCGTGGCCGTGAGCATTTACCAAGCCGGGAATCAGCAGGTGTTCATCTAACTCAATTTGTTGTTTGGCCTGATATCGAGCGTCGGCCTCTTTGTGGGTGGTGATTGCCTTAATGACTCCCCGATCCACTACCACTGCACAGTTTTCGAGCAGTTGGTTTTTCGGCACCACGGGCGCCAGCCAGCGCACTTTGAGAATCAAGTCGACAGGGGTTGGTGTCATGGGCGCTTCCAAAGGGTCTCGGCGAGTTCGAGGGCGAAGTATACAGGGGTGCAGACGGGTCGCCTACAGCTCACTGCAGGCAGGTTTTTTGCTGGGCTTTTGTGCTATTATCCCGCGCTTGTGTTTGCGCCTGCGGGTCGCCTAAAAAGCCATAAGGAAAATACTAAAACATGGGTGAAATCGCCAAAGAAATCCTGCCGGTAAATATCGAAGACGAGCTGCGTCAGTCGTATCTGGATTACGCCATGAGCGTGATCGTCGGCCGGGCACTGCCGGATGTGCGCGACGGCCTCAAACCGGTGCACCGCCGGGTGCTGTTCGCCATGAACGAGCTCAAGAACGACTGGAACAAGGCCTATAAAAAATCCGCTCGTGTGGTGGGGGATGTGATCGGTAAATACCATCCCCACGGCGACACCGCGGTTTACGACACCATTGTGCGTATGGCCCAGGATTTCTCGCTGCGCTACCCATTGGTGGACGGCCAGGGTAACTTCGGCTCCATTGACGGAGACTCCCCGGCGGCCATGCGTTACACCGAAATTCGCATGGATAAGATTGCCCATTCGTTGCTGGCGGATCTCGACAAGGAAACCGTCGACTTTGTGCCCAACTACGACGGCAACGAAATGATGCCGGATGTGTTACCTACCCGGGTGCCCAATCTGTTGGTTAATGGTTCCTCCGGTATCGCTGTGGGTATGGCCACCAATATCCCGCCTCACAACCTGGGTGAGGTGATCCGCGCTTGCCTGGCGCTGATTGAAAACGAAGACATTACCATCGATGAACTGATGGAGCACCTGCCGGGGCCGGATTTCCCCACCGGTGCCATTATCAACGGCAAGGCGGGTATTCTGCAGGCGTACCGCACCGGCCGTGGCCGTATTTACATGCGCGCCAAGGCGGAGGTGGAAACCGATGCCAAGGGCAAAGAGCGCATCATCATTCATGAGATTCCCTACCAGCTGAACAAGGCGCGCCTGATTGAAAAAATTGCCGAGCTGGTAAAAGACAAAAAGATCGAAGGCATCTCCGAACTGCGTGACGAATCCGATAAAGACGGCCTGCGGGTGGTCATCGAAATCAAGCGCGGTGAGATGGGCGATGTGGTGCTCAATAACCTCTACGCGCAAACTCAACTGGAAACCGTTTTCGGCATTAATACCGTGGCTCTGGTGGACGGTCAGCCCAAGCTGCTCAACCTCAAAGAGCTGCTGGAAAACTTTGTCCGTCACCGCCGAGAGGTGGTCACTCGCCGTACGGTTTACCTGCTGAGAAAAGCCCGTGAGCGTGGCCATATTCTGGAAGGCCTGGCGGTAGCTATCGCCAATATCGACGAAGTTATTGAGTTGATCAAGTCGTCGCCTTCTCCGGCAGAAGCCAAAGCGGGTTTGATCGCTCGCGGTTGGAAAGCCGGTGATATCAGCCAGTTCTTGGAACGCACCGGCGCTGATGCCTGCCGTCCGGAAGGCTTGGGAGTTGAGTTTGGCCTGCGCGATGGCAATTATTACCTGTCACCGGAGCAGGCCCAGGCCATCTTGGAGTTGCGCCTGCACCGGCTTACCGGTATGGAACACGACAAACTGCTGGCTGAGTATCAAGACAAGCTGGCGGAAATTGCTGAGTACTTGGGTATTCTGGCCAGCCCTGAGCGACTGATGGAAGTGATTCGCGAAGAATTGGACGCCATTGTCAGCGAGTTTAATGACGAGCGCCGCACAGAGATTATCGAATCCAAGCATGACCTGACCGTCGAAGACCTGATCAGCGAAGAAGATCGGGTAGTCACTATTTCCCACGGTGGTTACGCCAAAACCCAGCCGTTGGACGATTACCAAGCTCAGCGTCGCGGCGGTATGGGCAAGTCCGCTACTCAGGTAAAAGACGAAGATTTTGTCGAACATCTGTTGATTGCCAATACCCACACCACCATTTTGTGTTTTACCAATGCAGGCAAGGTGTACTGGCTTAAGGTGTACCAGATTCCAGTGGCTGGGCGCCAGTCTCGCGGCCGACCCATGGTCAACTTGCTGCCGCTGGAAGAGGGCGAACGAGTTACCTCTATTTTGCCGGTGGACGAATACAGCGACGACAAATTTATCTTTATGGCCACCAAGTTTGGCACGGTGAAGAAAACGCCACTGTCGGCCTTTTCCCGCCCTCGCAGCGTGGGCTTGATTGCCCTGGATCTGGTGGAAGGTGACCGCCTGGTGGGTACTGCCATTACCGATGGCGACAGTGAGGTGATGCTGTTCAGTTCCGGTGGTAAAGCCATGCGCTTCCAGGAAGGCGATGTGCGTTCCATGGGGCGTATATCCCGGGGTGTTCGCGGTATTCGCCTGCCTGAAGGGGAGCAGGTGCTATCGCTGATTATTCCCAGAGAAGGCGGCAAAGTGCTGGCGGTTTCCGAGAATGGCTATGGCAAACAGACTCCGGTAGAGGACTATCCCACCAAAGGACGCGGAGGCATGGGAGTGATTGCTATCCAAAGCTCCGAGCGCAATGGCCAATTAGTGGGCGCCGAACAGGTATTTGAAGGGGATGAAGTCATGCTGATTTCAGACCAGGGCACGCTGGTGCGCACCCGTTGTGAAGAGATATCCACCTCTGGCCGCAACACTCAAGGTGTGCGTGTCATTCGCCTCAAAGAGGGCGAGCAATTGGTGGGTCTGGCCCGTATTGAAGAACAGGAAGAGGGGGATTCTGACGATGAAGCCACTTCCAACGACGTTTCTGATGGTGAGTAAGTTTAATGTCTGATAATCCATCTTTGGATGATCTGAGAAAACAGATCGACGGTATCGATAAACAATTATTGGCTTTGATTAGCCAACGGGCTGAATGTGCTCAGCAAGTGGCTGAGGTTAAGCAAAGTGCCGGTGAGTCTGCCTATTACCGTCCAGAACGTGAAGCCCAGGTATTGCGCCGGGTGTTGGATAAAAACCAGGGTCCGCTGGATGACGAAGAAATGGCACGGCTGTTTCGCGAAATTATGTCCGCCTGCCTGGCTCTGGAAGAACCCATTAAAGTTGCTTATCTGGGCCCGGAGGGGACGTTTACCCAGCAGGCTGCGCTCAAACATTTTGGCCACTCTGCGCTAACCCTGCCAATGGCAGCTATCGACGATGTATTCCGCGAGGTGGTTGCAGGTGCGGTGGATTACGGTGTGGTGCCTGTAGAAAACTCGACAGAAGGGGTGGTCAACAACACCCTGGACAGTTTTCTGGACTCCAATGTGGGCATCAGTGGTGAGGTGGAATTGCGCATTCACCAACATTTTTTGGTGGGCCCCAACACCAAGCCAGACAACATTACCCGCGTGTACTCCCACGCCCAGTCTCTGGCTCAATGTCGCCTTTGGCTGGATGCTCACTACCCCAATATTGAGCGAGTGGCGGTAAGCAGTAACGGCGAAGCGGCCCGGTTTGTTCAAGGTGAGTGGAATTCAGCGGCGATTGCGGGCGATATGGCCGCAGACCTGTTTGGTTTGACCCGGCTGCGCGAGAAAATTGAAGACCGCCCAGACAATTCGACTCGCTTCTTTATTATTGGGCGCGAGCAAGTGCCTGCCAGTGGTGACGATAAAACCTCAGTGATTGTCACCGCCCACAACCAGGCTGGTGCATTGCATGACCTGTTGCTGCCGTTCCACGATTCGGGCATTGACCTGACGCGAATTGAAACCCGGCCGTCCCGTACTACCAAGTGGAACTATGTGTTCTTTATCGACTTTAAAGGCCATGTGGACGACCCCAAAGTGAGCCAGGCCCTTGAGCAAGTCCAAACCAAAGTGGCGGATCTGAAAGTGCTGGGCTCTTATCCGAAAGGCGTGCTTTGAGTGGCGAGTTAGCTGCCACCCGCAACCTTTTAAAACGAATGTCTTATGTCCCTTAAACCTGCAATAAACAAACTGGTGGTTATTGGCCTCGGCTTGATTGGTGGCAGCCTCGCCAAGGCTGCCCGTGAACGCGATTGTTGCTCCCAAGTAATCGGTGTTGTACGCAACCAGCACACCTGCCAGCGTGCTTTGGAGTTGGGTGTTGTGGATCGTTCGGTAACGTCTTTAGCCGACGTTGCCTCGGAGTTGGGTGCAGGGGATGCAGTGGTGATCGCCGTACCTACGTTGACCGTTGCTACGGTAATGGCCGAAGTGGCCAGCCAGCTGAGTGACCAAGTGACAGTGACCGATGTTGCCAGTGTGAAAGGCAGTGTTGTCACCGATGCCATCAGCATTTATGGCCAAGTTCCTCAACAATTGGTGCCAGGCCATCCTATTGCTGGGGGCGAGAACAGCGGTATTGAGGCGGTAAACAGCGAATTGTTTATCGGCCATAAAGTTATTTTAACCCCGAGTGCTGAAACAGGTTGCCAACACCTGGAGCGCATTGCCTTGTTGTGGCAAGGGGTTGGTGCCAGCGTAGAGCAAATGCCTGTTGCTGAGCACGATGAAGTGTTGGCTGCCACCAGTCACTTGCCGCATATGTTGGCTTTTTCCCTGGTCGATACCCTGGCCAGCATGCGGGAAAACCGCGAAATATTTCGTTACGCCGCTGGCGGCTTTCGCGACTTTACTCGTATCGCCGGCAGCGATCCGGTGATGTGGCACGACATTGCTCAAGCGAACCAGGGTGCCCTGGTATCAACTATCGATCACTTAATGGGTAACCTTTCTGAAATGCGTCAGGCCATTGCCGCTGGAGACAGCGAGTATTTGCTTGGCGTTTTTACTCGTGCCCGGGAAGCCCGCAACCACTTTACCAAAATGCTGGAAATGAAAGCCTATATGGAACCAGAAAGCGACAACAACGTTATTTTTGACGTGCAACCGGGCGGAGCCGTAACTGGCACTGTGCGGGTGCCCGGTGATAAATCCATCTCCCACCGTTCCATTATGCTCGGCTCACTGGCAGAGGGGGTTACCGAAGTGACTGGTTTTCTGGAAGGGGAGGACAGTCTCGCTACCTTGCAGGCGTTTCGGGATATGGGGGTCGTTATTGAGGGCCCCGTGCATGAACCGGGGCAAGGTGGCAAGGTTACTATTCACGGGGTTGGCTTGCACGGCTTAAAAGCACCCGCCGGGCCGCTTTATCTTGGCAATTCTGGCACCTCCATGCGTTTGCTCTCTGGATTGTTGGCCGGTCAGGAGTTTGATACCGAGCTTACTGGTGATCACTCTTTGTCGGGCCGGCCCATGAACCGGGTGGCAGAGCCACTGCGCACCATGGGGGCGCACATTGAAACCGCTGAAAATGGCCGGCCGCCACTGCGTATTAAAGGTGGTCGCCAGTTGACGGCGATCGACTACCCGCTGCCTATGGCCAGTGCCCAGGTGAAATCCTGTGTGTTGCTGGCGGGGCTGTACGCGGAAGGTGAAACTCGCACCACCGAACCTGCGCCTACCCGTGATCATACCGAACGTATGTTGTCTGGATTTGGCTACAGAGTAGAGCGAGATGGTGCCAGTGCATCAGTACGCTCAGGCGGTAAGCTCAGCGCTACCATTATTGATGTACCGGCAGATATCTCTTCCGCTACGTTCTTTATGGTGGCGGCTGCCATTGCTCCCGGTTCTGATATTACCCTGCAGCATGTGGGTATTAATCCCACTCGTGTTGGTGTGGTTAATATTTTGCGCCTGATGGGAGCCAATATCGACTTGCAGAATGAGCGTGAAGTGGGTGGCGAGCCAGTGGCAGATATTCGTGTGCGCTATGCGCCGCTGCAGGGTATTGCCATCCCTGAAGATCAGGTGCCTTTGGCCATCGATGAATTTCCAGCCTTGTTTGTGGCGGCGGCTTGTGCAGAAGGTCAGACCGTGCTGACTGGTGCGGAGGAGTTGCGTGTTAAGGAAAGTGATCGCATCCAGGCCATGGCGGACGGTTTGCAGGTTCTTGGCGTGGATGCCACGGCGACGCCGGATGGCATGATTATCAATGGTGGCCAAATCGGCAGCGGTGAGGTGGAAAGTTGCGACGACCACCGCATTGCCATGTCGTTCGCCATTGCCGGTTTGCGGGCTTCTGGTCCTGTGCGTATTAACAACTGTAACAATGTGGCCACATCATTCCCCGGTTTTGTAGAGCTGGCGCAGAAAGTGGGCATTGAGTTAACAGCGAGTCATTAGTTACGTCATTACAGCTAGCCGTAAGCGTTCTCTGGTTTACCGCTGTCGTCACGCGCTCGCGATGACAAAGTATGAGTTATTTAAGGAATAGTTATGGAAACACCCGTCATTACCATCGACGGCCCCAGTGGTTCTGGCAAGGGCACCATCTGCCAGCTGCTGGCAAAGCATTTGGGTTATCACTATCTGGACAGTGGTGCTTTATATCGTTTGTTAGGGCTGGCGGCTCGCCGCCATGGTATTGTTCTGGACGATGTGGAAGCTCTGGCTGTATTGGCTGCGCATTTGGATATTTCGTTTGAAGCCACCGATAAAGGCGTCAAGGTGCGTTTGGAAGGTGAGGACGTCAGTCGTGATATTCGCACAGAGGATGCAGGTGCAGACGCCTCAAAGGTTGCTGCTGTTCCGGCTGTTCGTGACGCCCTGTTGCACCGTCAACGAGTATTTATTCAGGCGCCGGGCCTGGTGGCCGATGGCCGCGATATGGGCACGGTAGTGTTCCCCCTGGCGCAGGTGAAGATATTTCTCGATGCCAGCCCAGAGGTGCGTGCAGAACGCCGCTATAAGCAGTTGATTGATAAGGGTGAATCTGTTAACCTCGCCGCCCTCGTGGAACAGGTGCGGGAAAGGGATGAGCGGGATAGAACTCGTGAGGTTTCCCCTCTGGTGCCGGCACACGATGCAGTGGTGATTGACTCCTCGTCTATGGCCATTGAAGAAGTGCTGAACTCGGTATTGCTTATTGTCTCTCAACGAGGCATTCCCGTTTGGGGGCTTTGAGCCGAATTAAGCTAAAAAACTGGATAACTAACCAGAAGAGTAATGTGATCAGTCAGAATTGCACATTGTTTCTTCTTTAATATAGATGACCCGTATAGCTGACTGTACGGCCGAGGGTTTCCGCACCGCTTATTCAGCTATGGTGCAAGCCCGCTACTACAGGTAGATAGTTCATGAGCGAAAGCTTTGCAGAACTCTTTGAAGAGAGTTTAAAAACCGTTGAGATGGCCCCTGGCGCCATCGTTACTGGCGTTGTTATCGACGTTGACCGCGACTGGGTTACCGTTCACGCCGGCCTGAAATCCGAAGGTGTTATTCCCGCCAGCCAGTTCCTGGATGAGAACGGCGAATGCACTCTGGAAGTAGGCGACGAAGTACAAGTTGCTCTGGAGGCAGTAGAAGATGGCTTTGGTGCCACTCGACTGTCCCGTGAAAAAGCCCGCCGCGCTGAAGCCTGGATTGCTCTGGAAGCAGCCCACGAAGCGGACGAGGTTGTTAAAGGTGTTATTTCTGGCAAGGTTAAAGGTGGTTTCACTGTTGATGTACAGGGCCTGCGCGCCTTCTTGCCCGGCTCTCTGGTGGACGTTCGCCCAATTCGCGAAACCGCTCACCTGGAAGACAAGCCGCTGGAATTCAAAGTTATCAAGCTGGATGCCAAGCGCAACAACGTAGTGGTTTCCCGCCGTGCTGTGATGGAAGAAGTGAACAGCGCCGAGCGTGACGAACTGCTGAGCAAGCTGGAAGAAGGTGTACAGCTGAAGGGTATTGTGAAGAACCTGACCGACTACGGTGCGTTCGTAGACATGGGCGGCATCGACGGCCTGTTGCACATTACCGATATGTCCTGGAAACGCATCAAGCACCCAAGCGAAATCGTTGCTGTTGGCGACGAGATCGACGTGAAGGTTCTCAAGTTCGATCGCGAGCGCAACCGCGTTTCCTTGGGTCTGAAGCAACTTGGCGAAGATCCATGGGTGAACATCATTGGTCGTTACCCGGAAGGCACTCGCACCAAGGCGAAAGTTACCAACCTCACCGACTACGGCTGCTTTGCTGAGCTGGAAGACGGCGTAGAAGGCCTGGTACACGTTTCCGAAATGGACTGGACCAACAAGAACATCCACCCAAGCAAAGTTGTTCAATTGGGCGACGAAGTGGAAGTGATGGTTCTGGATATCGACGAAGAGCGTCGCCGTATTTCTCTGGGTATCAAGCAGTGTCAAGTTAACCCTTGGGACGACTTCGGCACCAAGCACAGCAAAGGCGACAAGCTCAGCGGCAAGATCAAGTCCATTACCGATTTCGGCATCTTTATTGGCCTGGACGGCGGTATCGATGGTCTGGTTCACCTGTCTGATATCTCCTGGAACGAAACTGGCGAAGAAGCGGTTCGCAAGTTCAAGAAAGGCGACGAACTGGAAACCGTTATCCTGTCTATCGACGCCGAGCGTGAGCGCATCTCCCTGGGTGTTAAGCAACTGGACAGCGATCCGTTCAACGACTACCTGAATGCCAACGATAAAGGTTCTATCGTTACTGGTGTGATCAAAGAAGTTGACGCCAAAGCGGCCATCATCACCCTGGCGGACGAAATCGAAGGCACTCTGAAGGCCTCCGAAATTAGCCGCGACAAGGTAGAAGATGCTCGCAACGTGCTGAAAGAAGGCGAAGAAGTAGAAGCCAAGATCGTCAATGTTGACCGCAAGAATCGCGTGATTAACCTGTCTATCAAGGCCAAAGACTTTGCCGAAGAGAAGGCTGCTATTAAAGAGCACAGCAAGCAGTCCGCCGAAGCGGCCAAGCCTGCAACTCTGGGTGACCTGCTGAAGGCGCAAATGGAAGGCAAAGACTAAGTCTTAACTTCTATTTAATGCTTTCGAAAGGGGGTGGCTGTGGCCACCCCCTTTTTTTATATTGGGTGTGAGGCTGCCCTCGGTACCTCAATCAGCCATCCTGCCCATTTGTCTCTCATTCGCTTGCAACTCAACAAAAAATATAATATTTTCAGCGGGTTGCAATGGGGGATGTAATGACTAAATCTGAATTGATTGAACGCCTCGCCACTCGCCAGGATCAGCTGATGCCCAAGGACGTGGAGTTTGCGGTGAAAATGATTTTGGAGAGCATGACGGACGCTCTGGTGGATAACCGTCGCATTGAGGTTCGAGGCTTTGGCAGTTTTTGTCTGCATTATCGTGCCCCTCGCATTGGCCGCAACCCAAAAACCGGGGATTCGGTTGAATTGTCTGGAAAGTACGTTCCTTACTTCAAGCCCGGCAAGGAGCTTCGTGAGCGGGTGAATGACAGTATGTTGCGGGAACAATCTGCCTAATTGAATAACCTTGCCCAGGTTGGATTGGCCAAAGGTATAATCCAACCGTTATTATCTCTGTCCCTGTTCGCTATGCCCGGAGTTCAGCATGAGCTTGCTGAAAAAAGTCCTGCTCTATCTCTCGTTACTTGTCGTACTTTTGCTTGGCATCTGGATTGGCCGCGATAATACCCAGGAAGTCACTTTTGTTTTACTAGGCTTTCAGCTGCCAGCCGTTGAGCTGGGCATCTTTGTGGCATTGTTGTTTGTATTGTTTGTTGTTTTGGGCACTTTGTTAACTTTGCCCTCTATGCTCCGGTATCGCTATGCGGCGAAACGCTATCGGCAAAAACTGTTAGCGGCAGAAGCTCAACTCGCCAAGCAGAAGTCGTAGTGTGCCATGGGAGCCCTTGAAACCCTGATTTGGGTTCTGGTTTTTTGTTTGGCCATGCTCACAGCTTGGTGCCTGGGTAGTTGGTGGGGAAAGCGGAAGCAACTTACTGTCGATCAGCCCCTTTCTGAAAGCAGCTATTTCAAAGGGCTGAATTTTCTTCTCAATGAAGAACCCGATGAATCCATTGATACCTTTGTTCAATCTCTGGAAGTTAGCCATCGAACTTTAGAAACCCATTTGGCCCTTGGTGCTTTGATGCGGCGTCGAGGGGAGGTGGAGCGAGCCATTCGCATTCACCAGAACCTGTTGTCTCATCCCAAGTTAAATCGTGATCAGTTGTACCAAGTGCAACTCGAGCTAGCACGGGACTTTATGCAGGCGGGGCTGCTGGATCGGGCAGAACGCCTGATGCTGGATCTGGCGGAAATGTCGGATCGCTACCGCTCGGCGGCCTTGGCGCATTTGCTGGAAATCTATCGAGATGAGCAAGAGTGGCAAAAAGCCATCGGTGTGGCCGATAAACTGTGGCCTCGCAGGCGCTTTTTCTCCGGCGGTAACGGCAGTTTGGAGCGTGGACACTTCTGCTGTGAGCTGGCTCAACAAGCCCTTGATCACGGTGATCCTGTGCAGGCTAGGCAACACCTGCGTCGAGCGCTGAAATACGATAAAAGCTCGGTTAGGGCCAGTTTGCTGTTGGCGCAGCTGGATGCAAAGCAAGGCAGCTATTCCAGTGCTCTAAAACGCCTGGAACGCATTCCCGAACAGGATTCAGAGTTGCTGCCAGAGTCGGTACAGGTCATTTGCGACGTGTATCTGCAGCAGGGAAGAGAGCAACAATTGATCGAGTGCCTGGAGTCACTGTTTCAACGATACCCCAGTGAACGACTGCTGGGCGCATGGGCGCAGCAGGTGAAAAACCTGCAAGGACGAGAGGCAGCGGTTACGTTACTGCGTGAACACTTGGACAAGCAGATGTCTCTGACAGCGCTTTTGCAACTGGTTCGCTGGGAATGCCCAGAAGACAGTGAAAGAAGAAGCAGTGCTTATTCATTTGCCGCTGCTATCGAAAGGCTTCAGCAGCAGAATCATAGCTATCGCTGTCGCAGTTGTGGCTTCTCTACTCAAAAAATGCATTGGCTATGCCCCACTTGTAAGAGCTGGGGAACGGTAAAACCGAATGGCAAATGATGTGGAGTCCGGTTACTGCAGATTGAGCGGTAATCTCGTGACTTGCCTGTGTTTATTGTAGAATGCGCTCACTTTTCCTGTTGATACTCTAAATAGCACATGCCCGCCGACCCGAAAATTATCGTTGCCCTTGATTACAATAACCCAAACCTGGTTTATGAACTGGTTGAGCGCTTGGAACCAGCACTTTGCCGATTAAAGGTCGGCAAAGAGTTGTTTACCGTGGCGGGTCCTGAGTTGGTGCGCAATCTTGTCGGGCGCGGCTTCGACGTGTTTCTCGACCTGAAATTTCACGATATCCCAAATACTACTGCCAATGCTGTAGCAGCAGCTGCGGATTTGGGTGTATGGATGGTTAATGTGCACGCCTCTGGTGGCAGCAAGATGATGGCTGCCGCCAAAGAAAAGCTGGTGGGGCAGGGCAGTGACACCCTGCTGATTGGGGTTACAGTGTTGACCAGCATGTCGGGGGGAGATTTGGCTGAAGTTGGCGTCGCTCGCCCCGCCGAGCAACAGGTTTTGCATTTGGCCAGCTTGGCTCAGCAAAGTGGTCTGAATGGTGTGGTTTGTTCCGCGCAAGAAGCCTCAGCTCTCAAATCGGTCTGCGGACAAGGATTCAAACTGGTTACCCCTGGTATTCGTCCAGCTGGTAGCAGTGCTGGAGATCAGCAGCGTATTGTTACGCCAGAGCAGGCGATTGCAGATGGGGCCGATTATCTGGTTATCGGTCGACCCATCACGCAAGCTGAAGACCCTGTGTTTGAGCTAAAGAGTATCCAAGAAGCTATTGGTCTGTGAGGTGTAATCTTTATCCTATAATAATTTCAGTTTTTTGCCGATGGCAATTTGGGTCGTTCCAGCTTAACGTAACTCTTTGAATGGATTTCACCCCGCACCACAAGGAGATGTGCTATGAAAATCAGGCGTTTATTAACTTCAACTATTTTTGCTTGCTGTATGAGTCTTCCTTTGGGAGTGGCTGTAGCCGACTCTGTAAAGGAGCCATCGGGAGTTGAACAGGCCGAAGGTAAGGTCAATATCAATACGGCAGATGCTGAAACCATTGCTAATTCGCTGAAAGGCATTGGTATCAAAAAAGCTCAGGCAATTGTTGACTACCGCAAGCAGATCGGGGGCAAATACCAGTCTCTGGATCAGCTTCTGGAGGTCAAGGGTATTGGCGAAAAGATACTTGCTAAATTGCAAGCAAAGATAACTATTTGATTTTATTGAGGACGGGGAGCTAATGCTTCCCGTTTTTTCTTATAAAGTATGCTTCACTTTAACAAACTACCCGAAGAATACCTGCCGTCAGTTGGTCACCTGATATGGCTGCGCTCGGATAATGTTGAGTCGCAATGGCCACACTTTAGCGGCTATAGACCTGTCTTTGTATTGTCGGCCGAACCCTGCGGTGTTGCTGGTGCATTTTTGACGATTCTGCCCGTATTGGGGCTGGGTGCTGAGTGTGCTGGTGCCATCAAGATTCCTTATGAGCTTTACAGTAAAGGCTATGTGCTGATCTGCGAGCCAATAATAGTGCAATGCCCGCGACACCATGTCTCGCTGATAGAGCCTATGCCGCAGTTCTTTATTGAGCATATTCAGTATGCGCTTAATAAGACCCGTAACCCGTAACCCGTAACCCGTTCTGTCATTCTAAGCGGCGCAGTGGCATCAAGATATTACAGCCACCAATGATGCAGATGGCTTCCAACCCAAAACAGTGACTTAGATCACCAAGCCCCAGTTTTCTTTTCAAATCCATAGTCTATTGTGAGCTATCCCGGTATAATCCGGCGGTTATTTATACACCCCTCCGCGGTAGCGGATAAACGGACATCATGAGCTCTACGGACACCCGGTCTTCGACACCCAAGGCGAGATTCCTCGCTATATCAGCAGAATGGTTATCTCAGTTAAAAGCATTGCCCACAATGACTCCTGGTAGCCATTGGATGCCATATGTCTGTTTGTTTCTTTATCCGATTCTGATTTTGCAGGTGAAGTCGGGCGGCAGCGCCATGCTGGCTCTATTTCTGTTCAGCGGTGTCTATATGCTGATCAAGGAAAAAGCGAATTGGGATATTAAACCGATACTACCACTTTACTACTGCTTTGTATTTTTTTGGCTTGTTGATTTTGTGACGGCAGGGTTAGCAGAGAGGGAGCCTGTAGCGGGAATGTTGTCGTCATTTACGCAAATTCATTTTTTGGCTTTTCCTCTTTTTTTTGTAATTCTATGTCAGTTGAAATATAGGTTTCCAGTTCTTTTGTTAGGAGCCTTAGTCGCTTTATTGTTCGCTGTCGGTGTGTCGATATATCAGCTATATACTACTCGGTTTGGTCGTGCGCATGGGGGTATTAATGCAATATTGTTTGCAAATATTGTTTTGTTGCAGATGAGTTTTGTTGCTATATATGCGTTAAAAAATAGTAGGCTTTGGCTTTGGATTTTTGTAGCTTTAGGATTGGTGCCTATAGTTCTATCTTTGAGTCGGGGGACTTTATTAGCATTATTGCCGCTGTTAATAACTTTCTTAATTTACTCCAAAGGGATTAAGGGGGCTTGGTTTAAGTCGCGAGTCTTCCATTGCTCCTTAATAATCGTTATTTTTGTTTCGTTTGCCTTTTGGGATAAGTTAGAAAGTCGTATGGAGCGAACATACGATGACGTCGTCGCTTATTCTAATGGCTCCAACCAAGCATCTTCTATAGGGTATAGATTGTTGATGTATCAAGGCGGGATGGAGTTGTTTGCTAAGTACCCGTGGCTAGGTGTCGGGCGGGAGAATACCAACATTATGCTGTCTGAGACGACAGTTATAAATTCTGAAAATAGAATTGTCACTGAGTTAACACATTTGCACAATGAGTACCTCACCACGCTTGTGGGTTCGGGTCTTTTTGGTTTGCTTAGTCTGTTTTTTCTCTTGATAGCGCCATATTTTATTGTTGCGTCTAGAACTAGAGAACTTTTTCTGAGGAGGCAAGTTTTCTCGCTTTGTTTGCTCTACTCTATCTATGGACTTAGTAACTTGGCGTTTGATAATGGCACATTGAACGGCTTTTTTGTATTAATTTTAGCAATAGTTTTTTCTAGTTTAAAGAACGATAAATCTCATAGTTCGTCAATTCTATTTGGTTTTTCGAAGTGAGTTTTTATCTAATTTTTAAGGGGTTTTTATGTTTAGTAATAAAAGTATTTTAATTACTGGTGGTACTGGATCTTTTGGAAAGAAATATACCAAAACTATCCTTGAAAGATATAACCCGAAGCGATTGATTATTTACTCTCGTGATGAACTTAAGCAGTTCGAGATGCAGCAGACGTTTAATGCCCCGTGCATGCGTTACTTTATCGGTGACGTTCGAGATGCTGAAAGATTGAAGCAGGCGATGCAGGATGTTGACTTTGTTATCCATGCTGCTGCTCAAAAGCAGGTTCCAGCCGCTGAATACAATCCGATGGAGTGCATTAAAACAAATGTGCATGGTGCTGAGAATGTTATTCAGGCAGCCATTGCGAACGATGTGGAAAAGGTGATTGCCTTGTCTACAGATAAAGCTGCCAATCCCATTAATCTGTATGGTGCAACGAAGTTGGCATCAGATAAGTTGTTTGTGGCGGCAAACAATATGGTCGGTAAAGGTCGTACCCGTTTTGCAGTTGTACGTTACGGAAATGTTGTGGGCTCGCGCGGATCTGTGGTTCCTTTCTTCAAGAGGCTTCTTTCGGAAGGTGTTGAGGAGTTGCCAATTACTCATGCTGACATGACCCGCTTCTGGATTAGTCTGCAACAAGGTGTTGATTTTGTATTGACTAACTTTAAGCGCATGCATGGTGGTGAAATTTTTGTTCCGAAAATTCCTTCCGTCCGCATCATGGATCTTGCCGAAGCTTATGCGCCGGGTGTGGCTACAAAAATCATCGGTATTCGCCCTGGGGAGAAGTTGCATGAAATTATGTGCCCAGCTGATGATTCTCATTTGACACTTGAGTTTGGGGATCACTACGTATTGAGGCCAACAATTAAGTTTCATAATGGTGATAATGACTACATGCTCAATGGATTGGGCGAGAGAGGTGAAGAAGTAGGGCTTGGCTACGAATATCATTCAGGAAACAACACGCACTTCCTGACGGTTGATGAGATTCGTGAGTTTGATAAGTTGGCCGAGCTATGATTCCTTACGGGCGCCAAGATATTTCTAAAGATGACATTGATGCTGTTGTCAGTGTTTTGCAATCCGATTTCTTGACTCAGGGCCCCAAGGTTCCTGAGTTTGAGGGAGTCGTGTGCACATATACAGGCGCTAAACACGCACTGGCAACGAATAGCGCTACCTCGGCCTTGCATATAGCTTGTCTTGCTCTTGACGTTGGCCCTGGGGATGTTGTTTGGACATCCCCAGTTACATTTGTGGCATCAGCTAACTGCGCACGATACTGTGGTGCTGATGTTGATTTTGTGGATATTGATCCTAAAACATACAACTTGAGCATTTCGTCTCTCAGGGCAAAGCTGGAACAAGTAGCGATTGATGGTGGCAGGCTGCCTAAAGTCGTCATACCTGTTCATCTTTGTGGGCAGCCATGTGACATGGCTGGATTGAAGCAGCTGGCTGATCAGTATGGCTTCTTAATAATTGAAGACGCATCACATGCTATCGGAGGAAGGTATAAGGATAGCGTGGTCGGAAGTTGTGAATTTTCAGACGTCACTGTATTTAGTTTTCACCCCGTAAAAATCGTGACTACCGCTGAAGGCGGTATGGCGGTTACTAATGATGAAAACGTGGCAAAGCGGATGTCACTGTACCGAAGTCATGGGGTGACTCGGGATGCCGACCTCATGACCCATGAGCCTGATGGCGATTGGTACTATCAGCAGGTGGCCCTAGGCTTTAATTATCGAATGACAGAGTTGCAAGCTGCTCTTGGAATTAGCCAGATGGCTAGACTGGATGATTTTGTTTCTGCTCGCCACGAATTGGCTGCACGCTACGATAAGCTCCTTTCAGCATTGCCGGTAATAACTCCGCATCAAGAAAGTTTCAGTTATTCTGGATTTCATCTCTATGTTATTCAGGTGGAAACTGAAGGTAGTGGCCCTTCCCATAAAGAGATTTTTGATTCACTACGAAGTCAAGGGGTTGGCGTAAATTTGCACTACATTCCTGTGCACACACAGCCGTATTACCGTGATCTTGGTTTTGCCCGGGGGCATTACCCGGTTGCTGAAGAATACTATTCAAAGGCGATAAGCTTGCCACTTTTTCATCAGATGACTTATGACCAACAGGATGAAGTTGTGGCTGCTTTGAAAGTCGCGCTTAAAGGAGTTGGGTGAATAATGGATTCCCGGGAATTATTGGAAAGTCAACGACTAATCTTTAGAGAGCTAAATGTTGGCGATGTAACTCAAGAATATGTTGATTGGCTGAATGATCCTGAGATAAACCAGTATCTGGAAACCAGATTTATGATTCAAGATATAAAGTCTGTCAAGTGCTTTGTTGAGTCGATGCTGAAATCTTCAGAGAATATTCTATTTGGTGTTTTCGAAAAGCAGAGTGGAAAGCATATTGGGAATATAAAGCTTGGGCCAATTTCCTTGCAGCATAGTCGTGCAACCATAGGTTTAATGGTTGGTGAGAAGACGTGCTGGGGGCGTGGTTATGCTACAGAGATGATAAAAGCTGTATCTAAGTACGCATTCATAAGCTTGGGTTTGAATAAGGTTGATGCCGGCTGTTATGAAGAGAATCTAGGCTCTAAGAAGGCATTCTTGAAATCAGGTTATCAGGTGGAGGGTGTGCTTCGAGAGCACGCGCAGGTTGATGGTCGACGGCAGGACTGCTTTGTCATGGGGCTGTTGAAGTCAGAGAGTGCGGATGGATGAAACTGGGTTTAGGTACGGTTCAATTTGGCCAGGATTACGGGATCAGTAACAAGTCTGGAAAAACTGGCAAGGACGAAGTGGTAAGAATCTTGGAGGCAGCCAAGGAAAGTGGCGTCTCTGTGGTCGATACAGCTGCGTTGTATGGGGACAGTGAAGAGGTTCTTGGTGAATGTTTGGCGGCACTGTCGGATACTGCTTATAAAGTTGTAACAAAGACTCCCCATTTTTTTGGATCTAAAGTTGGTGGTGAAGACGTTTCAAAGCTGTTGGCCGTTTTTCATCGCTCTCTAACTAGATTGCGGTTGAAGGGTGTGTATGGTCTCTTGATACATAATGCGGATGATTTGTTGAAACCTGGAGGTTTTGATCTCTACGCTGAGATGCAGAACTTAAAAGCGGCTGGGCTAGTCCAAAAGATAGGAGTCTCGGTGTATTCTCCTGAACAATTGGCTGGCATCGCTGAGAAGGTGTCGCTGGACCTGGTTCAATTGCCTCTCAATATTTTCGATCAACGGTTTCTAAGGTCAGAAGTATTAGCTCAGTTGAAATCTGAAGGTGTAGAGATTCATGTAAGAAGTGCATTTCTTCAGGGGCTGTTATTGATGGATACAGAGTCCTTGAATCCTTATTTCGAATCGATTAAGCCTCTACATGCTGACTTTCATAAACTCTGCATGAAAGAAGGCGTTACTCCACTTGAAGCTTCATTGCAGTTCGTTTCTTCCCTTGATTGCGTTGATGTAGTTGTGTGCGGGGTTAATAGTCTCGATCAGTTCTCTGAGTTACTGGAATCATCTAGTGGAAGGATTGATCCGGACGTGTTTTCTTCCTGTTCTGTTTCTGATTTAAGCGTGATTGAGCCATCCAGATGGAGCTTTAAATGAAGGTTTTAGCAATCCTCCAAGCCAGGATGTCGTCCTCTAGATTGCCGGGTAAAGTACTGAAATGCATTTTAGGTAAACCAATGCTGTGGCATCAAATTGAGCGCATTAAGCGCTCTTCCCAAATTGATCGCCTGATTGTGGCTACCAGTATTGACGGCAGTGATGATGAGTTGGAGCGCTTCTGTGAAACACATAGTATAGATTGCTTTCGCGGGAGCTTGGTAGATGTCTTGGATCGTTATTATCAAGCAGCTCAGCAGTATGACCCAGAGCATGTGGTTAGGCTTACTGGTGATTGCCCATTAATCGATCCCGAATTGATTGATCTGACAATTGAGCGACATATAAAGGAAGGGGCAGACTACACTTCTAACTCCCTAACTCCAACATATCCAGATGGTCTTGACGTAGAAGTTGTGAAGTCAAGCGTTCTTTTTGAGGCGTGGGCTTCGTCAGAAAAGGTTTCGGAGCGTGAGCATGTCACGCTCTACATTCGGAATAACGCTGATCGTTATAAGATATGTGGTTTGGTGTCAGATACTGATAATTCATCAATGAGATGGACAGTTGATGAGTTTGAAGATTTCGAGTTTGTGAATCAAATATACAAAAGACTGTACGCGAGTAATCCTAATTTTTCCTCGGCTGACGTAATAAAGGCTCTTGAGTTCGAGCCTGAACTCCAGGAAATAAACTCTTCCTTTTTAAGGAATGAAGGGTTAACGACGTCTTTGGCTCGTGATGAAAAGGTTTAAGGGTTTAAAAAATGAATCGTTGCTACAAAAACTCAGAAGAATTACTTGAGCGGGCTCTGAAGACTATTCCGCTGGCATCCCAAACATTTAGTAAGAGTATTACTCAATATCCGAGAGGTGTTTCACCTCTTTTTCTTGAGAGAGGAAAAGGGAGTGTTGTTAAAGATGTTGATGGAAATGAATATATTGACTTCGTCAACGCACTGGCTTCTATCACTCTGGGTTACTGTGATTCAAGTGTTGATAACGCAGTAATAAGCCAGCTTGAAAAAGGAGTGAGCTTTTCCCTTTCAACCGTTTTGGAAGCTGAAGTGGCTGAAAAAATTGTTGATATGGTGCCTTGTGCTGAAAAGGTTAGGTTCGGCAAGAATGGGTCTGATGCAACCTCGGGGGCTATAAGAATAGCTCGAGCATTTACTGGGCGAGATGATGTCGCAGTGTGTGGGTATCACGGTTGGCAGGATTGGTATATTGGTTCCACTTCTAGAAACCTGGGTGTGCCTGAGGTTGTTCAGAAACTGACCCATAAGTTCTCATATAATGATATCGATTCCTTGATCCGTATTTTTGAAGAAAATTCGGGACAAGTGGGTGCCGTCATTATGGAGCCTATGAATGTTGAATTTCCTAAAGACGACTTCTTGGAGCGAGTGAAGAAGGTTACTCACGACAACGGGGCGTTACTGATTTTTGATGAGACCATTACTGGTTTTAGATATTCGGAAGGTGGTGCCCAACAATATTTTGGAGTCACTCCAGATCTGGCTACCTTTGGTAAAGGGTTGGCGAATGGTTATCCGTTGTCCGCCGTTACTGGTCGCTCAGATGTAATGAAGTTAATGGAGGATGTTTTCTTCAGCGGTACGTTTGGTGGCGAGGCTTTGTCGTTAGCTGCGGCAAGTGCAGTTCTTGATAAACTGAAAAGTGAAAAAGTTGTTTCTGATCTGGAGTCTAAAGGGAAATATTTGTTGGATGGGCTGGCAAGTCTTATTGAGAGTAAAGGCTTGAATGAGCACTTTTCACTGGCAGGGCATCCATCATGGAGTTTCCTGCTGATTCCTGATGGTAAAACAGCGAATTCGTTCGAGCTCAAGACACTGTTTATGCAGGAAATGTTCAAAAAGGGAATATTGACTTTAGGTAGTCATAATATGAGCTACTCTCACTCCTATGAGGAAATAGATACGCTGCTAGCTGCTTACGCAGAAGTTCTTCCCCTGATTAGGGAAGCTGATGAAGGTGGATTGGTTTTATCGAAGCTGGCATGTGATCCTCTGAAGCCCCTTTTTAAGGTTCGATAATGAAAGCCGCTTTTCGAGTTGATGCTGGGACGTTTGTTGGGGGAGGGCATTTGGCCAGATGTCTTACCCTGGCGAAGCAGTTGAGGCACGAGGGTGTTGAAGATATTTGTTTCCTGATGCGTGCTCATGAAGGTGCTCAGTTTAATGCCGTTACCGAGTCCGGGTTTGAGCTTTGTGTCCTGCCACTTCAGGTTGACTCTGATTACTCTACTTATGATGGTTGGGTTGGGGCGAAAAAAGACCAAGATGCAAAGGATTGGGTGAATGTTCTGGAGGAAAAGGGCTTTTCCAGTAATGACTTGATTGTCGTGGATCACTATGGGCTCGATGTTGAGTTCGAGAATTATTTTAAGCGTAGTGGCTACAAGGTTTGTGTGGTCGATGATTTAGTTAATAGACAGCATAATTGTGATGTTCTGATAGACCAAACCTGTGGTCGTTCTGCAAGTGAATACTCTGATTTGGTTCCTTCGAATGCGAAACTGCTTGTCGGATCAAAGTACTGTCTGCTGAGAGAAGAGTTTTCTGAAAATAGATTGGCTTCTCTAGATCGACGAGTAAGGCTAAAAAATACAAATGTTGTTTTTCTTAACTTTGGAAGTACTGATCCAGGCAATGTAACTCAAAATATTTTGATGTCTCTGGAAGACTACCTTGCTGATAACAGGTTTCGGGTACTGGTAGTTGTTGGCGATGCCTATCCACATATCAGCGGCCTGAAGAAGTTTCTTGATGGCTCAAGAATGTCTGCTGAGCTTCACGTGAGCCCAAAATCTATCTCAGAGCTGTTGGTTGAATCTGATGTAGCGATAGGTGCAGCTGGTTCAGCGACTTGGGAGCGCTTTTGTTTGGGCATCCCGTCAGTTTTGGTGAAAACAGCCGACAATCAATCGGATGTTATCTCTAAGGTGAGGGAGCTTGGCGCAGCTGTCTGCATAGATCAGATGGGATCTTTTGATGCGGCTGATTTGAGCGAAAGTCTTGAAGAAGTTTTGGCGAACTACGAACAGATAATGGCTGCCTCTTGTGAATTGGTTGATGGCCGAGGGGCTGGGCGTTTGGTGTCAGTCTTATTGGAGGGATGAAGATGAGAGTGACGATACTCTCAGGGTACTCTCGTGGTTTGGGAGCGGCCATGCTAGAGCACTTGCTGCCGAAACTCAGCGCTACCCATAAGTTGATATGTGTAGGGAGGGCGGCTGTCAAATTTACTGATCCCAATTTGTCGCTTTTCAAATGTGACTTGTCGAGTCAGGTGGATTGGAGTGGTTTGTTGGACGCTGTGCCGACAAAGGTGGACGAGCTTCGGGTGATATTAAATGCTGGGACCATTGAACCAATTGTAAAAGTAGGAGCTATTTCTCCGGAAGCATTTACTCAATCAACAATGATTAATTATATTCAGCCAGTTTTGATGGTTAATCAGCTTGTAAGTTTGCTTGAGGAACCTGATATATCAATGAAGGTGGTAAACATATCAACTGGTGCGGCTTCCCGTCCAATTGCAGGTTGGGGTGCCTATTGTGCAACAAAATGTGCTGTTAAAATGCATCTTGAGGTTTTAAAGCAAGAATATGATGAGCAAGTTTCGGTGGCTCATCTTGATCCTGGGGTTATGGATACAGGTATGCAGGAGACAATACGCTCTAAGAGTGTGGAGGAATTTCCTGATGCCGCATATTTTGCAGAATTGAAGGAGAGCGGAAAGCTGCGCTCCCCATCAAGTGTTGCAAGAGAGATATTTGATGAAGTGGATGAGCTATGAAGATAGCAGTGATCTCTGATATCCATGCCAATATTTTTGCTCTTCAGGCTGTTCTGCAAGATATAGACAAGAATGGATGTGAAAAGATTTACATTCTTGGTGATTTGGTGGGGTATTACTACTGGCCAAAGCAGGTCATTGATTTGATTCGTTCTGATGAGCGCATGGTGACTATACGAGGGAATCATGAAGATCTCCTTGCGAGATCTTTAAAAGATCCTGAGTTCTTGGAGCTCTGTAAAAGAAAGTATGGTAGTGGTCTTGAGTATTGCAGAGAGCAGTTATCAGGTGATGACCTGAAGTGGTTGGATGAATTGCCAGAATCAGAACAACTGAAAGTTGAAGGTGTTGAGCTCGGTTTTTTTCATGGCAGTGATTTACATGTGGATGAGTATGTTTACCCTGATGTGAGTCCTGCACGATTAGATGAAATATCTGGCTTTGATTTTGTATTCTTTGGTCACACTCATTATCCCGTTGTATTTTCACGGCCAAATTGTACTGTGGTCAATCCGGGTTCTGTGGGCCAGCCTCGAGATGTTGGTTCCTTGGCAAGTTATGTGGTTTTTGATGTGGCGAATTTGGCTTTGGCTAAGCGAAGGGTTCCCTTCGATAGCAAACCTATCAAAGAAAAAGCACAAGAAATAGATCCGGGTTGCTCTTATCTGGTCAGGATTCTTGAAAGGAATAATCCTTATGCCTGAAAGTAAGATTTCCTCAATGAGGGTATTAGTCAGTGGCGCTTCTGGTGATATTGGTCTGGGGATTGGCCGAATCTTAAAAGAAGATACGTCGGGAAAAGTTTTTGGATGCGATATAACTCCCGATGGAATTGGGAAGTGTGTTTTTGATGATATGTTCAGTGTTCCCAGGGCTGATGATGCATCCTATATTGAAAGTATTGAAGCTCTAATATCGGAAAATAATATCGAAGTATTTATCCCGACAAGTGAGGCTGAAATCTCCGTTCTATCGAATTCTGGTGTCGATTTTGGAAGGCGTGCCGGATGTCATGTTGTCATGGCTAACGCAACTGTTGTTAATGTCTCACTGGATAAATATGCGACTGCCCGGTTTGTCGAGAAAAATGGCTTGAATAGTCCGTGGACATCTTTGGTTGAAGTCTCTGCCCCGCAGGCCCTTCCTTGTATTTTCAAGCCTCGAGGCGGAAGGGGGAGTAAGGACGTTGAGGTGGTCAAGACAGAAGAAAGGGCTCGTGAGTTGTCAGGACGGCCAGATTATATCTGGCAGGAATTATTACTTCCTGATGACCAGGAGTACACCTGCGGCTTATATGTGACTGCTTCTGGAGAGGTTAGGTCAGTAATATTCAAGCGCAGTCTTTCTGGCGGTTTGACAGGAAAAGGCGAAGTCGTAGAAAACGATGAAATTAGACTTTACCTTGAAAAGCTGGCTGAACGACTCGGGCTGGTTGGTGCCATAAATGTCCAGCTTAGATTGACCAGTAGAGGGCCTGTATTGTTTGAGATAAATCCGAGATTCTCAAGCACAGTGGTTTTTCGTCATAAGCTAGGGTTTAAGGATTTGATCTGGTCTCTGGAAGAGTTGGCTGGAATGGAGCTTGATGACTATGCGCCGCCCAAAAACGGGATAAAGTTTTATCGTGGGTATGCAGAGTATATAGAGGATTAAGATTGCGCCATGTCTGATTATATTGAAATTGATGGTCGAAAAATTGGTAGGGCGTTTAGGCCTTATGTGATATCGGAGTTATCTGCAAATCACAATGGTGACATTGAGCGGGCATTTAGAATTATTGAAGAGTCTAAAAAGGCCGGAGCAGATGCAGTAAAACTGCAGAGCTATACACATGAAACAATCACAATGGACTGTGATTCAGATGAATTCCTGATTCGTGGTGGTCTCTGGGATGGTAGAACTCTTTATGATCTGTATAAAGAAGCGCACATGCCCTGGGATTGGCATAAACCGCTATTCGAAAAAGCAAGAGAGCTGGATATTACAATGTTTAGCTCGCCTTTTGATCATACAGCAGTAGATATGCTGGAAAATCTGGGGGCGCCAGCGTATAAAATTGCTTCGTTTGAAGCGATTGATATCCCGTTGATTAAGTATACGGCTGCCACGGGTAAGCCAATGATTATCTCTACCGGAATGGCGACTAAGGATGAGATATCAGAGGCCATTGCAGCAGCAAAAGACGGGGGTTGCAAGGAGCTAGTGGTACTTCATTGTGTGAGTGGTTATCCCGCCCCGGCTTCCGATTACAACTTGCTGACAATTCCAGACCTGGAGCGTGAGTTTGGTGTTATTGCCGGACTATCTGATCACACAATCGACAATACAACTGCGGTAGCTTCCGTTGCATTGGGTGCATGCGTGATTGAAAAGCATGTAACTCTAAGCCGATCTGGTGGAGGGCCTGATGATAGCTTCTCGTTGGAGCCTAGAGAATTGAAAAATCTTTGTGATGGCGCTCGAATTTCTTGGGAGTCACTGGGTCGGGTTAACTATGATCACAAGGAAAGTGAAAAGGGGAGCTTGGCATTTAGGCGCTCGTTGTATTTTGTGCAAGATGTGATGCCAGGGGAGATTATTACCAGTACGCATGTCAGGAGTATTAGGCCTGGCTATGGTTTGCCCCCCAAGTTTTACGATCAAGTTATGGGAAAAAAGGTTAAGGCTCTCTGTAAAAGAGGAAACCCTGTTAAGTGGGATTGTTTTGAGTGAGTGGAGGGGGTATGAGTAGATTGCTGAAAAGGGTGGTGCATCGATTTTATCCACTCAGTAATTTTATGTTCTATATGCAGCGTATGTTTATGGAGCCAAGGGCAAGGGAAAATATAAGGAAGGTTTTTGCCAAGAGATTGCCCAGTCCTGAGTCTCAATTAGAGGTTTGCACCAAGGATATTGAAAGGTTGAAACATGACGGATTTCTCAACCTTGGAAGGTTGTTCACGGATCAGCAAGTAAAAGAGATAACAGAGTACCTTTCTCGAGAGAAAGTTTATGACCGATGGGATGTGGAGGGCGGACTTTTTGATGCATCATCGCCGCCTGAGAAATGTCATACTGCGCTGTATCAAAGTAAGTCTGTTGTATCTTGTCCCCACATTCTTGATGCGGCGAATGATCCGAAGGTCTTGTCGCTCGTGGAGTCGTATTTGGGTGTAAAGCCAACGATTTCAAATCTAGCGGTCTGGTGGTCTTATGCAGGTCATTCAGAAGCCCAAGAGGCTGAGTTTTTTCATAGAGATGTGGATGATTTGAAGTTTATTAAATTATTCGTGTATTTGACTGATGTGGATTCTGGGTCTGGGCCACATGTCTTTGTGAAGGGAAGTCATAGTTCTAATAAGTGCAAGGTTATTAGGCGCTATACAGATGAAGAGATTGTCTCTCACTTTGGCAAGGAGAATATAGTCGAATTTTCCGGAGAGGCGGGCGATTCATTTTTGGAGGACACATTTGGTATGCACAAAGGGACCCTTTGTGAATCTAGGGATCGCTTGTTGTTTCAAGTTCAGTATTCTCTTCATCCAATTGGTATTTATAAATATTCTCCGGTAGGTTTGCCGAAAGAAGATGTGATTGGCATCGATTCATACGTGAACAGACTATACGTGATGGGAGAGTAAATTATGCCTTCTGGAGCTAAAGCGGCACTTCACTCCATTGCTGCGTCGCTTGTAATGAGGGTACTTTCTAAATGGGGGGTATTTCTTTGTTCATCCGTAGTAAGGATTCTTGGAATACTGAAGTCACGTGCCTATTTGAAGGTGGGCACGGAAAGCGTGATCCACTATACCACTGAAATCAAATATCCAGAAAATATTGAGATAAAAGGGGTGGTGACAATCGGTCCAGGATGTACGCTGGGCGCAAAAGGTGGAATTGAACTGGGCGACTTGGTTCGATTTTCTAAAGGTGTTGTAGTCGAGACTGCTTCTCTAGATCTTAATTCAGGCCTTCCATATAAGCATGTGGCCCAAAAGACCATAATTAATGATGGGGTTTGGCTTGGATCAAATGTTATCGTGCTTGGTGGTGTTACGATTGGTCGAAATGCTGTAATTGGGGCTGGTGTGGTTGTCTCGAAAGATGTGCCCGAAGGGGCAATTGTTGTAGGCGGCAAGAATCGTGAGATTGTGAGGAAAGGAAGTTATTAGTATGAGGTTTTTGTTTGTTGAAAATCGATATAAAACTTTCTTTTGGGAAGCCATTGCTGAGAGTCTGATTTCTAAAGGACATGAGATTTTCTGGTTGGTTCAGAATAAGAACTTTAGGCCTTCATCTGGAGTTGTGTATCAGCTTCCGTACCCCAGGAAAAAGGATCTGGTTGATGATGAGTTTGAGGCCGGTTCTGCTTTGAGTTTTATTAAAAGTTGCGATAGGAATATTAATTATTTTGGTGGCAGTTCAGCTCACTATCGCTTTTACTTTGAACGGATATCTGAAGCTTTGAATGAAATTTCTCCTGATGTTTCGGTAGGAGAGCCAACTCTATTTCATGAATTGATGGTTGTGGATTGGTGTAATAAAAATTGTGTTCCCTATCTTCATCCGTCGAGCCCAGGATATCCAACAGGCCGCTTGACTGTTTATTCAGGGTGGACAAAGAGCTCCTATGCAGGGAGCGGTGATGAGGTGTCTGTTGAAGATTGTATCTCATTAATCAAAGAGATATCTGAGCGGAATGTTGTTCCCGATTACATGAAAGATCTGGGTGCTGAAAAGAGAGAGCTGCCGCGGCCTGGTAGTGTACGGGATAAGATTCGAATTTTATCTGCCTATCTCTCGGGAGAGCGATTTAACACACCTTCTCCTATCCGGAAATTCAAACTTAACAAGTTATTGTCCGGGAAAAGAGAGTCTTGGAATTTAATTTCTGAAGCTAAGTCAACTGCTCTTGGAGACAAGTGTGTGTTGATGTATCCGATGCATATGCAACCAGAGGCAAATATTGATGTGTGGGGTAATGCGTGGCGTGACCAGACCGATTTGATTCGCAGGCTTGCCGATATGCTTCCTGATGATTGGATCTTGGCTGTCAAGCCGAATCCAAAAATGAAATATGAACTGACGAAAGAGCTTCTTGGTGTTGTCAGTAGTGAAGAGAGAGTTGTTCCTATTTCTCTTGATGTGAAGATGGAGGACTTTATCCAGAGGGTGGATGCAGTCGTTACTGTTACCGGAACAATTGCAATTGAGTGTTTGCTCTCAAGAATTCCAGTCGCGACTCTTGGTCCATCTGTCGTGAAAGGATATCGAGGGGTTTTCAGCTCGGCGGATCTCTATCTTGGGGATTTGAGCTGCTTAAGGGGCTTTTTGAAAGAAGTGCAGAGTGGTAGTTGGACTTCAGCAACTACCGAGGAGATGGTTGGCTTTGTTAAGTCTGCGTATTCTGAAACATTTTCTGGGTTGGTGAGTGATCCAATGTTTATGCCTGAATGTGTTTCTAGTAAGAATGTGGGGCTGGTTGTTAGTTCTTTGATTTCGGTTATAGGTTCTCGTAAATGAAGAGAGTACTGCGTTGCCTAATTTGTCTTTTTTTTCCAGCTTCGAGTCTCAAGAACCTTTTGCTAAGAGGGCTCGGCTGGAATGTTGATAAGAATGCGAAAATTTGCAACTCGTTGATTCTGACTCGTTCGGTGAGGCTCGGTTCGGGTTCAAGGATAGGGTTCTTTAACGTTATTAAAGTTGATGCGCTGGCATTGTCTGAGAATGCTTATATACAAAATGCTAACAGGATTTCCGGGCCTATTATAGTTGTCCTAAAAAATACGGCGGCAATTGGTAATTTTAATATCATAAGGCGCGCCCCAAAGGGGGTTGTCTGGGGGCGATCAATCTTAAAATTAGGCATGTTGTCAAAGATTACTTCGAGACACTATATGGATTGTACGAGGAGTGTCATCCTCGGGGATTATACAACGGTTGCGGGGATTGGTTCCCAGCTATGGACTCATGGGTATATCCATGATGTGAGAGGGACGGGGCGGTTTAGAGTTGATGGCTCAATCAGAGTAGGGAATAACGTATATATCGGATCATCAAGCATATTTAATGCTGGAGTGACGGTGGCCCATGGGGTCACGGTTGGGGCGGCTTCGGTTGTAGCCAAGTCTTTACTCGAGCCTGGTATGTATGTTGGGCAGCCATTGCGATACATTCCTTTCGAATATGAGGAGTCGCGTTCACGATATCCTAAAGTGAAGTCGAAAAAGCTCGTTGAAGAAGTTCATAACAAGAAGAATGTCTATGGTTAGCGCTGCGTCAAGGATTTTTAGCAAGCTGTTGCATCACGGGTTTGTCTTTTTTTTTGCTAAAAGCTCTGTGTTACTTGCCCCATTACTGGCCGCCTATCTTCTTGGTGAAAAATCTTACGGGGATATAGAGTGGAGCATTTCTGTCGCCTTGATTGTGGGAGCAGTTGTTTCTTTGGGAAGTGGTGGAGTGATATCTTATGATTTGCTTGGTGACAATAAGAGCGGAAGGATATCGTATGCTCTAAGGTATTCCTTACTATTAGGTGCGACTTTATCAGTTGCTTCAGTAGTGGCGCTCATATCAGGGGTGTCAAATGAAGTTGTCTCGTTGATTCTATCTTTGTGCGGACTTTATTGCTTTCAATGTGCTCTTTCATCCTATATGAAAGCATCTGGTTTTGGCGCATACGCATCTGTGGTAGAGAGTTCGATTTATATCTCTCTCCTAGTTTATCTTGGTGTTTTTTACTGCTTTAGTGCAGGGCTTGATGCTTATATCTACTCTGTTTTAGTGACGTCGTTATTAATCAGTTGTGCTGTTTTTGTGATCTCTACATCTAGAAGTGCCAGTGGCTTTTTCTTGGTGTCGGAATGGTTGCCCTTCCTGAAAAGAGGAGTTCCAATTATGGTCTCTTCTGCTTTGGCTGTTTTTTTGTCAGTTTCACCAAGATTTCTGCTTGGAATTAATGGTGATACTCAGGCTGTAGCTGAGTATTCGGTGATGTTTAGATGGGCTTCAATCGCGATAGTTGCTCATCAATTCGTTTCTACAGTTTTTTTTCGGGAAATATATTCAGCTGAGTATAAAAGCTTTGAAGCGCGCATATTGATTGTCGCATTGGCTGTGGTCATTCTTTCGGTGGTAGTGTTTTTCGGAGTTTTGTTTGCTCAAGACTATTGGGATTTTGGTGGAGCCTCTCTAAAGAGCGAGTATCTTAATTTGGTTCCATTTTTTATTGTCTCTATGGGATTGTGGTCTGCCACGGCTTCCTTGGAGGGGGGGCTGCATCGCAATCACCTGAGCTTTTGCCAATTGAAGTCGCTAGTCTTCGGTTTGATGGCAATGCTGTCTTTGTATCTTTATTTCTATTTCAATGGTGGTGTTGGATTAAAGCAAATATTGCTCTCCTGGGTTCTTGCCTATAGTGTGACCTGCTTTTGTCAAGTGTATTTTTTTAAGAAACATATGGCCGATAGTGTGGTCAGGCTGCTCTCTGCTCTAGTTTCATTGTTAATGATTCCTTTGCTTTATTTTCTTGTATTTTAAGTTGTGGGGAATTTTTTGGTGAAGAGTCAACAGGATATGTTGGTGTTTCGGTTGGCGATGCCTTCGCCGATAATGACGTTGTTGTGTGGGATTTTAATCTTTGTACTAATCTATCTTTTTTCGCCAATAACAACAGACTACTCCTTCCGTTGGGAAGGGGTGGGCTATGTTGTTCTCTCCTGTTTGTTGCTCATTGTAGGGTTAGCTATTGGCGCTCGGTTTGTATTTAAGCGAGTTCAACTTTTAGCTGTATCAAGAAGAAAGACGCTAAAAATATGGCGCTGTAGTCTTGTTGTAGCTGGAGTTGGGGCGCTATTGCGGATATATGATAGAGCTATCGTTCGTGGAGCATCGTTAAGTGGGGACTTTTTTGCAGCGAGAGAGTCGCTGGCAGAGGCAGGGGTTGGATTGGCTTCAATAGCTTCCGCAGTGACTGTGCCATTTTGCTATGTTGTCATATTTATGTCATTTATTGTTTGGCGAACTGGCATGAGGAACTTTTCTCGCCTTCTTTGGTTGATTCCAATTGCATTGTTTCCTGCTCTGGATGCGGTTTGGATCGGTTCCAGATCTTCAGTCCTCGTTCTGGCCAGCTTTATCTTGGTCTGTTTGTTGGTTTTTGAAGTTTTTCGTACGCATAAGTGGGTTCTTCCTGCGTTCGTAATGTTTATGGTTGCAGCTATATGGGGGAGTGGCTTGCTGTTCATATCGCGAACTGAGCAAATGGGATTGGATCCAATAGTTAGTGCATATATGTCGGGGTACGCTGAGTTTGCGACAATAAGTGATGGTGCTGTCGCAATCTTGGAGAGAGGCGATCTCTCAGGTATGGATTCCTTGTTGTTTGGGGTTATAAACTTTTCCCAATATTACACGCATGGTTTTTTTGAATTTCTATACTTGTATGAAAATCATAAATCATGGCATTCCATGGGAGCTTATAGTTTTAATGTTTATCTCAAATTTGTTAGTTATATGATTCCACTAGGAGATTATTCCTCAGTTGTGGAAGATGCCCAGGTTCGACAAGGGGTGTTTAACACAATTCTTGGTCCAGTTTTTATTGACTTTGGTGTTTTGGGCTATTTTTTTGTTCTTTTTTTAGGGGGGCTTATTGGCCTCGTTTCGAGGAAAGCTATGAAAGGAAGTGTGTCGGTGTATCCGATGCTAATATATTTTTTAATATGTCTTTTCTTTGCTCCTGTCGTAAGCTTGTTAGTATTTGCTCAGGGGCTTTACACGATTACATCATTTATATTTTTTGCCTTCTTGTGCAAGGTATTAGGATATAGAGCAGAGGTTTTTCGATAGTTCTGAGATTTTTATGAAAATATTGCAGTTGGCTAAATTTTACCCTCCAGAGTTTGGTGGAATTGAACAGGTAACATCCGATTTGGCGGTAGGTATCACTCGATGTGGTCATTCCGGAGATGTTTTATGCTTTACTAAAAAACCAGAATCTCGCAAGGAAGAACTCCCAGAAGGTCTAGTCTTTAGGCAGTTTTCTAGGATAGTTCTATCTTCTACGCCACTTTCATTTTCTTATATAAGAAAGTGGGCCTTACTGCGAAAGAGCTATGAGCTTATTCACTTACACGCGCCTAACCCAATTGCATCTTTAGCCGTATTTCTGTTTCCTTTGGTTCGTAAACAAAAGCTCGTAGTTCATTGGCATAGCGATGTTGTTAAGCAGAGGCTTCTGCTGAATCTTTTTAAGCCTCTTCAGAATTTTATGTTGAGGCGGGCTGATGTAATCATAGTAACCTCTGAAGTTTATATGGAAGGTTCGCAAGATTTACAGCCTTTTCAAGAGAAATGCCAAGTAGTTCCCATAGGGATTGAAGACCGGATAGATGATGTAGAGTTTACGGCAGCAAGGCTACTTCCAAAGAATGCGAGAAATAAAAAGATTGTTCTTGGTGTTGGCCGATTAGTTTATTATAAAGGCTTTGAGTACTTAATACGCTCTGCCTCTGGATATCCAGAGGATACTATTGCAGTCATAGCTGGCGTAGGCGAGAAAGAGGCAGAGTTGAAAAATTTAGTGGTCGACTTGGGGCTTAGTGATAAGGTCTTTATTCTTGGCCGAGTTGAGTATTCAGATCTTTTGTCTTTGTACAGGCATTCATATATATTCTGTATGAGCTCAGTAGAACGCTCTGAGGCATTTGGAATAGTTCAACTTGAGAGTATGATGTTTGGTAAACCCGTAATATCTACTGAAATCCCTGGAAGCGGAGTACCTTGGGTTAATCAACATGGTAATTCAGGTATAGTAGTTCCACCAAAGAGTGCAGAGGCTATTTGTGCTGCTGTTATCAGGCTTCATGATAATGAAAATCTTTATTCGGCTATGTCGAATGGTGCGAGGAAAAGGTTCGAGGAATTCTTTCTTGTAGAAAAAATGGTCAAAGAAATCGTGCAGATTTACCAGGGTCTTATGATTCCTGGAAAGGCAGCTTCCAAAACTTAATAAGATAGTATCTTACGCCTTCTGGCTTTACCTATGATAAGTAATAGATACTTAACTTTTTTTGATGCTTTGTAAGCATGCCTCAGTATGTAAAGGTGTATGAAAAAGACTAAGCCGAATACTCCTGTGCTAATATACTGAGGCACGTTTGAGAGGCTGATGCCAATAATTGCGCATAAGCAACTATAAATGATTATTGTAATAAGAGACTGCCTCGAGCTAAGTCCACCTTTGATAAGAATGTGATGTAAATGTGTCTTATCTGCATTGAGTGGTGACTGTTTTTTTAGCACTCTCCGGATCATTGTGCTAACCATATCGATTAAAGGCACAGCGATTAGCCAAAGCGCAGTTATGGGTTTTATCTGAGTATTGCCTTTTTGTGTAAAATAAATCATCAAGCCTGCGATAACGAATCCTAAGAACATGCTTCCGGCATCACCCATAAAGATTTTTTTACTGGATTTTCTAGAACACTTTAGATTAAAAATTAAAAATACTGAAATGGATACAGCAAAAAAGCAAAGAAGATTAATTTCACTCTCAGAGGCGCGTGGATACACGGTAATCAGTAAGCCAAGAATTGCTATTAAGGACATTGAGCCTGCTAAACCATCAATGCCGTCAGTCATATTATAAGCATTTGTGATGCCTGCAACCGCCAGTACAGTTACTGGTATGGCGAGCAAGCCTAACTGAATTGATCCAATGCCAATAATATCACCTACAGATTGCAAGCTAAGCCCGGCACCTGTTGCCAAACCCAAGCTAGCGAGAATTTGTACCATAAGGCGAAATTTAGCTGATATATCGAATTTGTCATCAATCAGGCCAGTTACAGTTATCAAACCACCTAGCGCAAGTAAACCCATTAGCTGTCTATTCAGCTCGCAAAAAATAGTACAGCCAAGAATGACTGATATGTAGATACCTAGGCCGCCAACTAGAGGTATATTTCCTGCATGATCTTTTCGTCCATGGGGAATGTCGAGTAGCTTTACTTTATGAGCCACCGGCACCAGAAGAGCTGTTGAAATAAATGAAGTAACGCAGAGAAAAGCAATGGGTATCCAATGTGCAGACATAACTAATATTCTCAATATTCCCTATCGACTGGGCACGGGCACTAATTGTATCTAGTGAATGTTAACTTTTTATGTACTCGTAATCTAGATAGGGATATCCAATTTATTCGCCTTGAACAACGTCTCGCATCTCAATTGGGATGACATTTTATCTACAAAAAAGGCCAGCAATGTGCTGACCTTCTCGTTTTTGGTTTTATAGCCTAATTACACTATCTGTTTGGCTCCGCCTGCTGGGCTCGAACCAGCGACCCAATGATTAACAGTCATTTGCTCTACCAACTGAGCTAAGGCGGAACGGATCAGCTTGCGCTGAGGTCGCGTATATTAGGCATCTGTCTCTGGTGCGTCAAGTCCTTATGCTGAAAATTTCATTTCTTTCTAACTATCTGATTTTATTTGATAAATGGCTCGATTCTGATCTTTGGTGGGGTATTTCGGTGCCATTGCCAGTATAGTAGCGAGTTTTCATCCAGCGCTTGGTGGCTTTGTGAGCGACAAAACCTTCTCTATAGACAGCAACTACTCCCCGGCCGGGGATCAACCCACGGCTATCCAGGGCCTGGTTGCGGGTATCGAGTCTGGATTGGCTTCACAAACCTTGCTAGGGGTTACCGGTTCCGGCAAGACCTTTACAGTCGCTAATGTTATTCAGGAAATTCAGCGTCCCACCATTGTTCTTGCTCACAACAAGACGTTGGCTGCCCAACTTTACGGGGAATTCAAAGAGTTTTTCCCCAATAATGCGGTGGAATATTTCGTTTCCTACTACGACTACTATCAGCCAGAAGCCTACGTGCCATCTTCCGATACGTTTATCGAGAAGGACGCTTCTGTAAACCAGCATATCGAACAGATGCGCTTGTCAGCCACCAAGGCTTTGCTAGAACGTCGCGATGTGGTGGTGGTAGCTACTGTTTCTTCTATATATGGCTTGGGTGATCCAAAATCCTACCACCAGATGGTGATTCATTTGGTGCGTGGTGAACGTATTGATCAGCGCACATTGCTGCGTCGCCTTGCAGAGCTGCAATACAGTCGCAACGATATGGATTTTCGTCGCGCCGTCTACCGCGTGCGTGGCGATGTGATTGATGTTCATCCTGCGGATTCTGAGTTTGAAGCGTTGCGAATAGAGCTGTTCGACGATGAAGTAGAGCGGTTGTCAGTATTTGATCCGCTGACTGGCGAAATCCTCCGCCAGGTACCCCGTTTTACTATTTATCCCAAAACCCACTATGTCACTCCCCGCGAAACCATTCTGGAAGCTGTTGAGCAAATCAAGCAAGAATTGGTCGAACGCTTGGAGCAACTGCGTTCCAACAGTAAATTGGTGGAAGCCCAGCGCTTGCAAGAGCGTACTCGTTATGATTTGGAAATGATGCAGGAGCTGGGTTATTGCACCGGCATTGAAAATTACTCACGTTACCTGTCTGGTGGCCAGCCCGGTGAGCCGCCGCCATGTTTGTTCGACTACCTGCCAGACGATGCGTTGATGGTTATCGACGAATCCCACGTTACTATTCCTCAGCTTGGCGCTATGTATAAAGGTGACCGTTCTCGCAAGGAAACTCTTGTGGAGTTCGGCTTTCGCCTGCCTTCAGCGCTGGATAACCGCCCATTGCGGTTTGATGAATGGCAACATCTGGCTCCGCAAGCAATTTTTGTTTCGGCCACACCTGGCAAGTACGAGGGCGAGCATGCCGGTGAAGTAGTGGAGCAAGTGGTACGTCCCACTGGTTTGGTAGACCCAGAGCTGGAAGTTCGTCCAGCTGGTACTCAGGTGGATGATGTGCTTTCTGAGATCAGTATTCGGGTGGCGGCGGATGAGCGGGTGCTCATTACGGTGCTCACCAAGCGGATGGCGGAAGATTTGACGGAATACCTGGCAGATCATGGCGTCCGCGTTCGCTACCTGCACTCAGATATTGATACGGTTGAGCGCGTTGAAATTATCCGTGATCTACGCAGTGGCGAATTCGATGTGTTGGTGGGGATTAACTTGCTTCGGGAAGGTTTGGACATGCCAGAAGTCTCTCTGGTGGCGATTTTTGATGCAGACAAGGAGGGTTTTCTGCGCTCAGAGCAATCACTGATCCAAACCATTGGCCGTGCCGCACGCCACGTAAATGGCAAGGCGCTGCTCTATGCAGATCGGGTAACTGGTTCTATGCAGCGCGCCATGGACGAAACAGAGCGTCGCCGCAGCAAGCAGGTTGCTCATAACGAAGAACATGGTATTACCCCTAAAGGCGTTAAAAAAGCTGTAGTAGATATATTGGAAGGCGCAGTGATTCCAGGTATGCCAAGAAAAGGCCGTTTGCAGAAAGTGGCTGAGGCCAAGGCTGAATATTCGGTGGGCATCGCAATTGATGATCCGAAACAGCAAGCGATCCGCATCGCTGAGCTGGAAGAGAAAATGTACCAGTGCGCCAAGAATCTGGAATTTGAAGAAGCGGCCAAAATACGCGATCAGATCGCAAAAGTACGGGCTGCTGTATAGGTCTGTGAAAGGGTAAGTGGTATTATCGGCGCCTTGCGGCGAGCCAGTGCCGGCGAACGCCAACTAATGGAAACTTGATAGCAGGAATCAAATAAGTCAGATGGATAATATAGAAGCGACTCGTCAGGCAAGTGATGAGATTGATTTAAAACAGCTGTTTACCAATATGTGGGCTGTTCGCCGCTCAGTGATTGTGGCGGTTGTGTTGGTCACCTTGGCTTACTGGGGGCTGTGGGCAGTTAAGCAGGTATTATCGCCTTCACCCTCTACATACAGCAGAGTTATCCAGTTTACCTTTAAAGGCGTAGAGCAGGGCAAGTACCCAAACGGAACACCCTTTCGCATCGCGGATGTTGTTTCCCCTAGAGTATTGTCCACAGCCTATGAAGAGAGCGGCCTAGCTGAGCTTAATGTGCCACAAGCCGCATTTACTCAAAGTTTCACCATTCAGTCTTATGCCCCTGACTATGATCTGATTGTTAAAAAGTACGAATCGGCAATTGGCCGAAAAGGCATTACTGGTGAAGAAATTACTGCGCTTCAGGAAAAGATGAAAATGGAGCTGGAACAGGCCAGTGTTCGCTCAGCAGTGATTTCATTTAAACCATCCAAAGGTGTACGTCTGCCTGAAAACGAAATCGACAAACTGCTCCTGGATGTGCCCCGCTTGTGGGCAGAAAAAGCTATTGATAGCGATGGCGTTGCAAAACTCGATATCGCCATCTATTCCAGCAAGATGTTTGATCAAGAGCGGTTTGACTCTCTGGATTACATGATCGCTCTGGACTTGGTTAGGGATAACGTTGACCTCATTAAGCAAAATATCGAAGAGTTGCTGACTCGCCCAAACGGCCAGGTAGTGGTAGATGAAGAATCAGGTTACCGTTTGACCGACCTGGAAAAAGCCATTGCTGACGTAGTGACATACGATTTGCAGCAGCTGGTTACCCCCATACAGGATTTGGGTGTTACCAAAGACATGGAAATTGTGCGCTTATACTATGAGTACAAAATCAGAGATCTGCAACGAGAGAAAGAGCACGAGCTGTCTCAAGCTGAGGTAATTCGTGAAACATTGGATCGTTACAACTCTACTTTATCGAAAGGTGGATCTATAAATGGTGCGACTTCAAGTGCCACCCCTCAATTGGATGGTGAGTTTCTTGATCGAGTGATTGACCTGAGCCAGAAGGGTGAGGAGTTGAAGTACCGCCAAGACCTTACCAATGAGATTCTAGAGCATAAAAAGAAGGCATCGGATATCGACTTTGATATTGCCAAAATGAAAGCGGTTCTAAAGGCTGTATCTGACAATGGTGCCCAAAGTGACGTTAAAGAACGTTATGTGGCGACCCTCGAGCAACGCTTTCCGGTCATTTTGGCAAAACTAAAATCCTATGTGGAAGTGACTAATCGCTTGTACGACAAGCTGAGCAAAGAAAGCTTTGGTTACAGCGGCGTTCTATACAAAACAGGCGGTTCCGACGAGATGAAAGTAACGGGCTCTTTGGTAGGCAAGCGCGATGTGTTGATCTATGCGCTCCTGTTCTTCCTTACTTTCTTCGGCGTTATGGTAGTAGCAATGATGGTGAATTGGTTGAAAAAGCCAAGCTGAGCCTTGCTAAGCTGTAAGAGCGCTGCTAAATTACGTGCCCTCAAACGAACACTAGACGCGTAGCTCAGTTGGTTAGAGCACCACCTTGACATGGTGGGGGTCGTTGGTTCGAATCCGATCCCAATGTGCAGACATAACTAATATTCTCAATATTCCCTATCGACTGGGCACGGGCACTAATTGTATCTAGTGAATGTTAACTTTTTATGTACTCGTAATCTAGATAGGGATATCCAATTTATTCGCCTTGAACAACGTCTCGCATCTCAATTGGGATGACATTTTATCTACAAAAAAGGCCAGCAATGTGCTGACCTTCTCGTTTTTGGTTTTATAGCCTAATTACACTATCTGTTTGGCTCCGCCTGCTGGGCTCGAACCAGCGACCCAATGATTAACAGTCATTTGCTCTACCAACTGAGCTAAGGCGGAACGGATCAGCTTGCGCTGAGGTCGCGTATATTAGGCATCTGTCTCTGGTGCGTCAAGTCCTTATGCTGAAAATTTCATTTCTTTCTAACTATCTGATTTTATTTGATAAATGGCTCGATTCTGATCTTTGGTGGGGTATTTCGGTGCCATTGCCAGTATAGTAGCGAGTTTTCATCCAGCGCTTGGTGGCTTTGTGAGCGACAAAACCTTCTCTATAGACAGCAACTACTCCCCGGCCGGGGATCAACCCACGGCTATCCAGGGCCTGGTTGCGGGTATCGAGTCTGGATTGGCTTCACAAACCTTGCTAGGGGTTACCGGTTCCGGCAAGACCTTTACAGTCGCTAATGTTATTCAGGAAATTCAGCGTCCCACCATTGTTCTTGCTCACAACAAGACGTTGGCTGCCCAACTTTACGGGGAATTCAAAGAGTTTTTCCCCAATAATGCGGTGGAATATTTCGTTTCCTACTACGACTACTATCAGCCAGAAGCCTACGTGCCATCTTCCGATACGTTTATCGAGAAGGACGCTTCTGTAAACCAGCATATCGAACAGATGCGCTTGTCAGCCACCAAGGCTTTGCTAGAACGTCGCGATGTGGTGGTGGTAGCTACTGTTTCTTCTATATATGGCTTGGGTGATCCAAAATCCTACCACCAGATGGTGATTCATTTGGTGCGTGGTGAACGTATTGATCAGCGCACATTGCTGCGTCGCCTTGCAGAGCTGCAATACAGTCGCAACGATATGGATTTTCGTCGCGCCGTCTACCGCGTGCGTGGCGATGTGATTGATGTTCATCCTGCGGATTCTGAGTTTGAAGCGTTGCGAATAGAGCTGTTCGACGATGAAGTAGAGCGGTTGTCAGTATTTGATCCGCTGACTGGCGAAATCCTCCGCCAGGTACCCCGTTTTACTATTTATCCCAAAACCCACTATGTCACTCCCCGCGAAACCATTCTGGAAGCTGTTGAGCAAATCAAGCAAGAATTGGTCGAACGCTTGGAGCAACTGCGTTCCAACAGTAAATTGGTGGAAGCCCAGCGCTTGCAAGAGCGTACTCGTTATGATTTGGAAATGATGCAGGAGCTGGGTTATTGCACCGGCATTGAAAATTACTCACGTTACCTGTCTGGTGGCCAGCCCGGTGAGCCGCCGCCATGTTTGTTCGACTACCTGCCAGACGATGCGTTGATGGTTATCGACGAATCCCACGTTACTATTCCTCAGCTTGGCGCTATGTATAAAGGTGACCGTTCTCGCAAGGAAACTCTTGTGGAGTTCGGCTTTCGCCTGCCTTCAGCGCTGGATAACCGCCCATTGCGGTTTGATGAATGGCAACATCTGGCTCCGCAAGCAATTTTTGTTTCGGCCACACCTGGCAAGTACGAGGGCGAGCATGCCGGTGAAGTAGTGGAGCAAGTGGTACGTCCCACTGGTTTGGTAGACCCAGAGCTGGAAGTTCGTCCAGCTGGTACTCAGGTGGATGATGTGCTTTCTGAGATCAGTATTCGGGTGGCGGCGGATGAGCGGGTGCTCATTACGGTGCTCACCAAGCGGATGGCGGAAGATTTGACGGAATACCTGGCAGATCATGGCGTCCGCGTTCGCTACCTGCACTCAGATATTGATACGGTTGAGCGCGTTGAAATTATCCGTGATCTACGCAGTGGCGAATTCGATGTGTTGGTGGGGATTAACTTGCTTCGGGAAGGTTTGGACATGCCAGAAGTCTCTCTGGTGGCGATTTTTGATGCAGACAAGGAGGGTTTTCTGCGCTCAGAGCAATCACTGATCCAAACCATTGGCCGTGCCGCACGCCACGTAAATGGCAAGGCGCTGCTCTATGCAGATCGGGTAACTGGTTCTATGCAGCGCGCCATGGACGAAACAGAGCGTCGCCGCAGCAAGCAGGTTGCTCATAACGAAGAACATGGTATTACCCCTAAAGGCGTTAAAAAAGCTGTAGTAGATATATTGGAAGGCGCAGTGATTCCAGGTATGCCAAGAAAAGGCCGTTTGCAGAAAGTGGCTGAGGCCAAGGCTGAATATTCGGTGGGCATCGCAATTGATGATCCGAAACAGCAAGCGATCCGCATCGCTGAGCTGGAAGAGAAAATGTACCAGTGCGCCAAGAATCTGGAATTTGAAGAAGCGGCCAAAATACGCGATCAGATCGCAAAAGTACGGGCTGCTGTATAGGTCTGTGAAAGGGTAAGTGGTATTATCGGCGCCTTGCGGCGAGCCAGTGCCGGCGAACGCCAACTAATGGAAACTTGATAGCAGGAATCAAATAAGTCAGATGGATAATATAGAAGCGACTCGTCAGGCAAGTGATGAGATTGATTTAAAACAGCTGTTTACCAATATGTGGGCTGTTCGCCGCTCAGTGATTGTGGCGGTTGTGTTGGTCACCTTGGCTTACTGGGGGCTGTGGGCAGTTAAGCAGGTATTATCGCCTTCACCCTCTACATACAGCAGAGTTATCCAGTTTACCTTTAAAGGCGTAGAGCAGGGCAAGTACCCAAACGGAACACCCTTTCGCATCGCGGATGTTGTTTCCCCTAGAGTATTGTCCACAGCCTATGAAGAGAGCGGCCTAGCTGAGCTTAATGTGCCACAAGCCGCATTTACTCAAAGTTTCACCATTCAGTCTTATGCCCCTGACTATGATCTGATTGTTAAAAAGTACGAATCGGCAATTGGCCGAAAAGGCATTACTGGTGAAGAAATTACTGCGCTTCAGGAAAAGATGAAAATGGAGCTGGAACAGGCCAGTGTTCGCTCAGCAGTGATTTCATTTAAACCATCCAAAGGTGTACGTCTGCCTGAAAACGAAATCGACAAACTGCTCCTGGATGTGCCCCGCTTGTGGGCAGAAAAAGCTATTGATAGCGATGGCGTTGCAAAACTCGATATCGCCATCTATTCCAGCAAGATGTTTGATCAAGAGCGGTTTGACTCTCTGGATTACATGATCGCTCTGGACTTGGTTAGGGATAACGTTGACCTCATTAAGCAAAATATCGAAGAGTTGCTGACTCGCCCAAACGGCCAGGTAGTGGTAGATGAAGAATCAGGTTACCGTTTGACCGACCTGGAAAAAGCCATTGCTGACGTAGTGACATACGATTTGCAGCAGCTGGTTACCCCCATACAGGATTTGGGTGTTACCAAAGACATGGAAATTGTGCGCTTATACTATGAGTACAAAATCAGAGATCTGCAACGAGAGAAAGAGCACGAGCTGTCTCAAGCTGAGGTAATTCGTGAAACATTGGATCGTTACAACTCTACTTTATCGAAAGGTGGATCTATAAATGGTGCGACTTCAAGTGCCACCCCTCAATTGGATGGTGAGTTTCTTGATCGAGTGATTGACCTGAGCCAGAAGGGTGAGGAGTTGAAGTACCGCCAAGACCTTACCAATGAGATTCTAGAGCATAAAAAGAAGGCATCGGATATCGACTTTGATATTGCCAAAATGAAAGCGGTTCTAAAGGCTGTATCTGACAATGGTGCCCAAAGTGACGTTAAAGAACGTTATGTGGCGACCCTCGAGCAACGCTTTCCGGTCATTTTGGCAAAACTAAAATCCTATGTGGAAGTGACTAATCGCTTGTACGACAAGCTGAGCAAAGAAAGCTTTGGTTACAGCGGCGTTCTATACAAAACAGGCGGTTCCGACGAGATGAAAGTAACGGGCTCTTTGGTAGGCAAGCGCGATGTGTTGATCTATGCGCTCCTGTTCTTCCTTACTTTCTTCGGCGTTATGGTAGTAGCAATGATGGTGAATTGGTTGAAAAAGCCAAGCTGAGCCTTGCTAAGCTGTAAGAGCGCTGCTAAATTACGTGCCCTCAAACGAACACTAGACGCGTAGCTCAGTTGGTTAGAGCACCACCTTGACATGGTGGGGGTCGTTGGTTCGAATCCGATCGCGTCTACCATATACACAAAAGCCCTTATGCCAACGGCATAAGGGCTTTTGTGTATATGGTAGACGCGTGAGGTTCAACCGCCGTTCGACAAATTTGCAGGAAGCAAATTTGGGCGTCGAAGCAAAGCGCAGACGGGCGTAGCCTGAGCCGCATGGATGTGGCGAGCCAATCCGATCGCAAGCTCGCCAGTCGTCAAACAATGTAGCGAGCCAATTCAATCGCAGATATACTTGCCCACCAAATTTCTACAACCCAAGTGACCCTGCGTATGGGCCACCACTGGAAAGGACAATTCAATGCCTGTAATTACCCTCCCTGACGGCAGTCAGCGTTCCTTCGATAACCCGGTTTCCATCTACGATGTTGCCTCCGATATTGGCCCCGGCCTGGCCAAAGCTACCCTTGGTGGTCGCGTTAACGGCGTGCGCATGGATGCCCATGACATCATCACCGAAGACGCTGACTTAACCATTTTCACCAGCAAAGACGAAGATGGCTTGGAAATTATCCGTCACTCCTGTGCTCACTTGCTGGGCCACGCAGTTAAACAGCTGTGGCCGGAAGCGAAAATGGCCATTGGCCCCACTATCGACAACGGCTTTTACTACGATGTCGATCTGGATCGTCGTCTTACCGACGAAGATGTGGAAAAGCTAGAAGCCCGTATGCTGGAGTTGGCCAAGACCGACTACGATGTGGTGAAGAAAAAAGTCAGCTGGCAAGAGGCGAGGGATGCTTTTGAATCTCGCGATGAGCCTTATAAGGTGGAAATTCTGGATCAGAACGTCGCCAAGGACGATCGGCCGGGCCTTTACCACCACGAAGAATACATCGACATGTGCCGTGGCCCCCACGTGCCCAATATGAAGTTTTGCCATCACTTCAAACTGATGCGGGTGTCTGGTGCTTACTGGCGCGGTGATTCCAGCAACAAGCAGTTACAGCGCATTTACGGCACAGCCTGGGCAGACAGAAAACAGCTCAAGAAATACCTGAATTTCCTGCAAGAAGCGGAAAAACGCGATCACCGCAAAATTGGCAAAAAGCTCGACTTGTTCCATATGCAAGAAGAGGCGCCGGGGCAAATTTTCTGGCACCCCCGTGGTTGGACGATTTACAAAACCATTGAACAGTACATGCGCGACAAGCAAAATCGCCGCGGCTACAAAGAGTTAAAGACCCCTCAGCTGGTGGACTTCAGTTTGTGGGAGCGCTCCGGTCACGCCTCAAAGTTTGGCGACGATATGTTTGCCCTGCAGGCCGATGACAAGCAATTTGCTATCAAGCCGATGAACTGCCCCTGTCACGTGCAGGTGTTTAATCAGGGTTTGCGCAGCCATAAAGACTTGCCGCTGCGTTTGGCTGAATTTGGTTCCTGCCACCGCAACGAACCCTCTGGCTCTCTGCATGGCATTATGCGGGTGCGTGGCTTTGTGCAGGACGATGGTCATATCTTCTGTACCGAAGAGCAGATTCAAAGTGAAGTGGTCACCTTTACCGAATTCTTGCACGAAGTGTATGCGGACTTTGGCTTCAGCGACATTATCTACCGCATTTCTACCCGCCCGGAAAAACGCGTGGGGACCGACGAGGATTGGGATAAGTCTGAAAAGGCGCTGATGGATGCCCTGGATGCCCAAGGCCTGGAATGGCAAGAGTTGCCTGGCGAAGGTGCCTTCTATGGCCCTAAAATCGAGTTTTCCTTGAAGGACTGCCTGGGCCGTGTATGGCAATTGGGCACCATTCAGGTGGACTTCTCCATGCCCGGTCGCCTCGATGCGCAGTATGTGGCGGAAGATGACACCCGTCAGGTGCCAGTCATGCTGCACCGCGCCATTCTCGGTTCCTTCGAGCGTTTTGTGGGTATTTTGATCGAGCACTACGAAGGCGCATTCCCCACCTGGCTGGCGCCGGAGCAGGCAGTGGTGATGAATATTACCGACAGCCAGGCCGAATACGTCGAAAAAGTGACCGATTCCCTGCAAAATCAGGGTTTTAGGGTGATTAATGACTTGAGAAACGAAAAAATCGGCTTTAAAATCCGCGAGCACACAATTCAGCGCATCCCTTATCTGCTCGTTGTGGGTGATAAGGAAGTGGAAAATCAGACCGTGGCCGTCCGTACCCGTAGCGGGGAAGACCTTGGCAGCATCAGCATCGATGACTTTGCCAAGCATCTTCAAGAGGACATACAGCGCCGCGGTCGCTCTCGTTCTGAAAGCGCCGCTGAATGACTTAAACGCATTGGAGAAACAGCATTAAGAAAGATTACAAGAAAGGGCAAAAGCGGGCCCGTTTAAACGATGACATAACCGGCTTGAGCGAAGTGCGCCTGGTGGGTGCCGAAGGTGAGCAGGTCGGTGTGGTGTCATTTGAAGAGGCCCTTGAAACTGCCCAGGCGGCCAAGTTGGATTTGGTGGAGATTGCCCCGGATGCCAAGCCGCCGGTCTGTAAGGTGATGGACTACGGCAAGCACCTGTTTGAGCTGAAGAAGCAGCAAGCTGCCCAGCGCAAAAAGCAGAAGCAGACACAAGTGAAAGAAATGAAATTTCGCCCAGGGACGGACGAGGGTGACTACCAGATCAAACTGCGCAATCTGGTACGTTTCCTTGAACATGGGGACAAGGCCAAGGTAACCCTGCGTTACCGTGGTCGTGAGATGGCTCACCAGGAAATCGGGATGGAGATGCTCAAGCGCATCGAAAAAGATCTCGAAGAACTGGGGCAAGTTGAGCAATTTCCAAAAATGGAAGGCCGCCAACTGACGATGGTTATCGCCCCACTCAGTAAAAAGAAGTAACTGAGCGTTCAAAAGTAGTAACACGCAGTAACGTGGAAAAGTGAACCGGAACGTACCTTTTATAAAAGACACTAATCCGGCTGTATCGCCCTCAGCCTGTTGGCTGGCTGACCGAACAGACTTCTCCTTATATTAAACCTTGATACCCAGCGGGTATCACATTGTGGAGTAAATACAATGCCAAAAGCCAAAGCACACAGCGGAGCCGCCAAGCGTTTCAAGAAAAGCGCTTCCGGCTACAAGCACAAGCACGCTAACAAAAGCCACATCCTCACCAAAATGAGCACCAAGCGTAAGCGCCAGCTGCGCGGCACCGATCAAATGAACGCTGCCGACAAGCCACTGGTCGATCGTATGCTGCGGGTTTAACCGCGCTCATTAACTGATTTGAGAGGATAGAGAAATGGCTCGAGTTAAGCGCGGTGTAACCGCACGCAGAAAGCACAAAAAGATTCTGAAGCAAGCCAAGGGTTACTACGGTGCTCGCAGTCGCGTATTGCGCGTTGCCAAGCAGGCCGTAACCAAAGCTGGTCAATATGCCTACCGCGACCGTCGCGTTAAAAAGCGTACCTTCCGCCAGCTGTGGATTACCCGTATCAACGCCCAGGCTCGCAACGAAGGCATCACCTACAGCCAGTTCATTTCCGGCATGAAAAAAGCCGGCATTGCCCTGGACCGTCGCGTACTGGCCGACCTGGCTGTGCACGACAAAGTGGGTTTTGCGGCAGTCGTTGAAAAAGCGAAAGCCGCCCTTGCCTGATAACACCTGGGGTTAATACAACTCCGGTGTTACAAGCAGTATCGAATGGGGAAAGGGCTTGCGCTCTTTCCCCATTTTTTTGCCCTGTGTCATCTTGAAAGCGTTTTCTCAGGATGAGGCGGGGGGTAAAGTCAGAACAATAATTTGGGATAACACGTGGAAAACCTTGAAGTACTGGCAGAACAAGCCAAAGCTGCCGTTAATGCTGCCGCCGATGCCGCTGCCCTGGAAGAAGTGCGAGTAGAATACTTGGGCAAAAAAGGCCAGCTTACCGGCTTGTTGAAAGGCCTTGGCAAACTCTCTCCGGAAGAGCGCCCCAAAGCCGGTGCCCAAATTAATGTGGTCAAGCAAGAGGTTCAAGAGCTAATTAACGCTCGCAAGGCTGGTTTTGAAAAGGCCGCCATTGACGCTCAGCTGGCCAGCGAAACCGTCGATGTTACCTTGCCAGGCCGCGCTGCCGAAGTGGGCGGCTTGCATCCGGTGACTCGCACTATGGAGCGCATTGAGGCGTTCTTTACCAAGGTGGGTTACGACATTGCCGAAGGCCCGGAAATCGAAGATGATTACCACAACTTCGAAGCGCTTAATATTCCTTCGCATCACCCAGCGCGGGCTATGCACGATACCTTTTATATCAACGAACACACGGTGCTGCGCACCCACACTTCACCAGTGCAAGTTCGCACTATGGAGGGCAAAGAGCCACCCATTCGCGTGGTGTGCCCCGGCCGCGTGTATCGCTGCGACTCTGACCTGACCCATACCCCCATGTTCCATCAGGTGGAGGGGTTGGTGGTGGACAAAAATATCAGCATGGCGGATCTCAAAGGCACTGTGGATCAGTTCCTCAAGGCATTCTTCGAAGCCGACCTGCCAGTGCGTTTCCGCCCGTCTTACTTTCCCTTTACCGAGCCTTCCGCGGAAGTGGATATCCAGTGCACCAACTGCAGTGGCAAAGGCTGTCGTGTGTGCAGTCACACCGGTTGGCTGGAGGTGATGGGTTGCGGCATGGTGCACCCCAACGTATTCAAACACTGCGATATTGATTCAGACAAATACAGTGGTTTTGCCTTCGGTATGGGGGTAGAGCGATTAGCAATGTTACGCTATGGAGTCAATGACTTACGGCTGTTTTTTGAGAATGATTTGAACTTCTTGAAGCAATTTTAAAATGAGAGATGGGAGACGGGAGATGAGAGACGTATTTGCTCCCGGATTGAATTCTCGGCGCAATAAATAGAATTTGAAGGGATATTGGTGTCAGGTGGTTTGAGGTTTTGATGTGGCAGGGTCTGCATCTCTCGTCTCCCATCTCTCATCTCCCAAAACCGAAGGTTTTAAAACATGAAATTCAGCGAATCCTGGCTGCGCGAGTGGGCCAATCCGCAAATCACCACCGAAGAACTAATGGCCCAGATCACCATGGCGGGTCTGGAAGTGGATGGTGTGGAATCCGCTGCCGCTGAATTTAGCGGCGTTGTGGTGGGTGAAATTGTTGCCATTGAGCAACACCCGGATGCAGACAAGCTGCGCGTTTGTCAGGTGGTGGGCAATGGTAATGACACCGTGCAAGTTGTGTGCGGTGCTCCTAATGCCCGGAAAGGTTTGAAGACCGCCTTTGCGACTGTGGGTGCCAAACTGCCCGGTGACTTCAAGATCAAGAAAGCCAAGCTGCGCGGGGTAGAATCCTTTGGCATGTTGTGCTCGGAAGATGAGCTGGGGGTCAGCGAAGCTGCCGATGGTATTTGGGAGCTGCCTGAAGATGCACCGGTAGGGGCCGATATTCGTGAATACCTGGATCTCAACGACCAACTGATCGAAGTAGACCTTACCCCCAACCGAGGTGACTGCCTCAGTGTTCGCGGTGTGGCTCGTGAAGTGGGCGCTCTCAATCAGGTAGACGTCTCGGAAGTTGATATTAAGCCAGTCGCGCCGCAAATTGACGATACCGTTTCTGTTGAACTGATTGCGGACGAAGGCTGCCCTAACTACGTAGGCCGGGTCATTCGCAACGTGGACACCAGCCAGCCCACGCCCCAGTGGATGCAAGAAAAACTGCGCCGCAGTGGCCTGCGTTCCATCGACCCAGTGGTGGATATCACCAACTACGTATTGTTGGAACTGGGCCAACCGATGCACGCCTTTGACTGCAACAAAATCGATGGCGGCATTCGCGTGCGCATGGCGGAAGAGGGCGAGCCCCTGAAATTGCTGGATGGCTCAGAAGTGAAGCTGCGCGCCGATACCCTGGTCATTGCGGATCACAGCAAGGCGGTCGCCATGGCCGGCATTATGGGTGGCGACGACACGGCAGTAGCGGAAGGCAGTACGGATATCTTCCTGGAATGCGCCTACTTCAATCCTCTTACCATCGCTGGCAAGGCCCGCAGCTACGGTATGCACACCGATGCTTCCCACCGCTACGAGCGTGGCGTTGACCCTCTGCTGCAGGAACTGGCCGTAGAGCGGGCCACTCAATTGCTGCTGGACATCACCGGTGGCCAGCCAGGGCCGTTGGCGCGCACTTGTGCTGCCGACAAAATGCCCAAGCCTGCCACAGTCACCTTGCGCAAAGCCCGCTTGCAGCAACAATTGGCACTGACGTTAGAAGACAAAACGGTTGTGGAAATGTTAACCCGCCTGGGCTTGAAGCTGGAATCCAGCGATAACAATGGCTGGACATTTACCGCCCCCAGCTGGCGTTTCGACATTGCCATTGAAGCCGACCTGATCGAAGAGATTGCCCGACTCTACGGCTACAATCGCTTGCCTACCACGACTTTGGAAGCACCACTGCCTATCTTGCCCAAGCAAGAGGCTCAGGTGGGTACAGCGGCCTTGCGCCAGCAACTGATTAGCCGTGGCTACCGCGAGGCGATCACATACAGCTTTGTGGACCCGGAACAACAGAAGTTGGTAGAGCCTGATGCTGCCACCATTGCGCTGGCTAACCCCATTTCTGCGGATATGGGCGTAATGCGCACCGGGCTTTGGGTGGGTTTGCTCAATACTTTGAAGCACAACATCAACCGCCAGCAAAACCGTGTACGCCTGTTTGAAACTGGCTTGCGCTTTGTGCCGCAAAAAGACAATGACCTCAATGGGCTGAAACAGCAACGAGTGATCGCCGGATTGATTGCTGGTCCGCGTCTGGAAGAGAGCTGGTTGCACGAAAAAGATGCCGTGGACTTTTACGATCTCAAGGGCGATGTGGAATCTTTGTTGAGCCTGTGTGGTGAGAATGCCCAATTTCAATTCACCAAAGGTGAGCACAGTGCCCTGCATCCAGGCCAGTGCGCGCAGGTTTTGCGCGACGGCCGAGCTATTGGTGTTATGGGTAAACTACACCCGTCACTACAAAAATCACTGGGGCTAGATCAAGCTGCCTATCTGTTTGAAATAGCACTTGATGGGCTTGAAGATGCCCAGCTTCCCAGTTTCCAGGAGCTGAGTAAGTTCCCGGAAGTTCGCCGCGATATTGCACTGCTGGTCGACCGTGAAGTGGCCGTTGGTGATTTGCTGATTGCCGCCCGTCAGGCGGCAGGTGATTTCCTCATTGACTTAAAGATATTTGACGTATATCACGGCAAAGGCATTGATAATAATAGAAAAAGTGTAGCGTTAGGGTTGATCTTTCGAGATTTATCGCGCACTCTTAATGAGCAGGAAGTCACTCAGTCTGTAGACAATGTCGTAGGGGCGCTTGAGCAAAAATACGGCGCGACTCTGAGGGGTTAGACTCCCAAAGGCTAGTACCAATAAAAACAGGGTAGAACAATGGCGGTAACCAATAGGGCAGGGCTGCTATGACAGCTCTCACCAAAGCCGACCTGGCGGAAATGCTGTTCGACGAACTTGGCCTCAATAAAAGAGAGGCCAAAGAACTCGTCGAACTGTTTTTTGAAGAAATTCGTGCCTCCCTGGAAAACAATGAACAGGTAAAACTGTCCGGTTTTGGCAACTTCGACCTGCGGGACAAAAGTACCCGCCCAGGCCGAAACCCCAAAACCGGTGAAGAAATCCCTATATCTGCCCGCCGAGTAGTGACCTTCAAGCCCGGACAAAAACTAAAAACAAAAGTGGAAAATCGCATAGACGATGCTGGAAGCGAGCAATAATAACGAACTGCCGGTGATTCCCGGAAAACGCTACTTCACCATTGGTGAGGTCAGTGAGCTGTGTGATGTTAAACCTCACGTACTGCGCTATTGGGAGCAGGAATTTCCCAATTTAAGCCCGGTTAAGCGCCGCGGAAATCGCCGTTATTACCAACGCCAAGATGTATTGCTGATTCGCCAGATTCGTTCGTTACTTTATGAGCAAGGCTACACCATTGGCGGTGCCCGCCAGCGTTTGGGCGGTGGCGATGCCAAGGAAGAGGCGACTCAAATTCGACAATTGATTGGCCAGACCATCACCGAGTTGGAAGATATTCTGACTACCCTCAAAAGCTAATCGATCATCGCTGTTAACCCTGAAAATTTGATTGCAATCGCTTTCCCAATCGGTATTATATGCGCCTCTTTCGGGGCGTAGCGCAGCCTGGTAGCGCACTACACTGGGGGTGTAGTGGTCGCAGGTTCAAATCCTGCCGTCCCGACCATTTAAAACCAAAAGGGCCATTCGAAAGAATGGCCCTTTTGGTTTTTATCGTAGTAACTATATTTTACTCGCACATTACTTCGTCATTTCCATACCTATCTTCACGGGTTACTGACCCGGCTGCCGTTACTCTGCTATTTTTAGGGATAAACTAACACATCACGCGCGGCTGCTTATGGATTCAAAACAAATACTGATCACTGGCGGTACCGGCTTTATTGGCAAGCATCTCTGTCGCAGGTTGCTGAGTGACGGTTATGGTGTCCACGTTATCAGTCGCCACCCTAATGAAGCTGCTCAATTTATGCCATCTGGGGTTCAGTTGTATCGCGATCTTGATGAGCTGGACGTGACTCTTGCTTTTGACGGTGTGATTAACCTGGCTGGAGAGCCGCTGGCCGAGGGGCGTTGGAACGCAAAGCGCAAACAACGCTTCTATGACAGCCGGATCAAAACCACCAAGCGGCTCTACAACTACTTTGTGCAAGCACCTCGTCCCCCGAAAGCCTTGATTAATGGCTCTGCCATTGGTTATTACGGCCCTCATGGTGATGAGCCACTGAATGAACAAGGTGCCCCTGAGGATTGTTTCTCCCATCAGTTGTGTCGAGATTGGGAGGAGCGCGCGAAATCCTTTGCCAGCATTGGCTGCCGAGTGTGCTCTGTGCGAATTGGCGTGGTATTGGGCGCTAAAGAGGGCGCCTTGGCGCGCATGTTGCCAGCTTTTAAGTTTGGTTTGGGGGGGCGCCTTGGTACAGGGCAACAGTGGTTTTCCTGGGTGCATATTGATGATCTGGTGGGCATCATTGTGTACGCACTGGAGCACACTGATATTCGCGGCCCAGTAAATGGTACAGCCCCCGGCGGTGTCACCAATGGAGAATTTAGCCGCCAGTTGGCGGGTGTATTACATCGACCCATGTTGCTGCCGATGCCTGAATCTGTGGCGCGATTGTTATTTGGTGAAATGGCCGATGAGTTGTTGTTGAGTGGTCAGCGGGTTGTGCCAGAAAAAATAATGAACGCCGGTTATGAATTTCAGTACCCGGAATTAAAAGGGGCGTTGGAAGCTATCTTGCGATAATTTCCACTCGCATTATTCCCCTCGGTAAACACAGCCGCTGGTACAGGTTTCCCGAATCACGATTTGCGATAGCTCCGGTAATGTGGGCTTCAGTCGTTGCCAAATCCAGCGGGCGATGTTTTCACTGGTGGGGTTTTCCAGCCCTTCAATGTCGTTCAGGTAGTAGTGATCCAACTGATCATAAATGGGCTTAAACGCCGCTTTTATATCGCCAAAATCCATCACCCAACCGCTGTCATCACCCACTGGTCCGGCCACGTAAATAGCGACCTGGAAGGAGTGCCCGTGAAGGCGTGCGCATTTGTGTCCAGCCGGTACATTGGGTAGGCGGTGAGCGGCTTCAAAGCTGAATTCTTTAAATATTTCCATGGCTTAGGTGTTAATGACTGGAATTGTGCAAACAATGATCAGGCGCGATATCTTAGTCGCGAGCGGTAAATAAGTATAGCCGCGGGGGCTGTAAAAAAATTTTAAAAAAGCGTTTGACAGGTCATCGGAATTGGGTAGAATGCGCATCTCTTTCGAGGGGTGGTTAGCTCAGCTGGGAGAGCAACGGCCTTACAAGCCGTAGGTCACAGGTTCGATCCCTGTACCACCCACCACTTACTGTTTTGAGGTGAAGAGCCTTTGTGACAGGCCAGTAAGTGAATTTTGGTAAAGTCAAAATCGAAAGAAAATACAGCGGCCCGGTAGTTCAGTTGGTTAGAATGCCGGCCTGTCACGCCGGAGGTCGAGGGTTCGAGTCCCTTCCGGGTCGCCATATACATAAAGCCGTCTCTTTTGGAGACGGCTTTTTTGTTGCACCCAAAATTATTGGTGGGCTTACAGTCAATCGTGTTTGGGCCAGGTATCTGGTACGACAAAAAAGCGTTCTTTTTCATTAAAACCTTCGCCAACCTGACTCACTCGCGCTGCCATCACCGGATAGGTGATGTCACTTATTTGCGCTAACTCAAGCAATTCTTCCCCGGTATGGGTTTCCGCCTGCGGTATATGAAATCGGGTACCTAGCCACTGCTGTTTCTCCAGCAGATGCCAGTCGCTGTCAGGGTGTTGCTCAACAAGTTGTGGCAACCGGGATGCGTACAACCAATGGCCAAAACAATGATTTTCTGGCGTCCAGTCTGGCCGCTCAGAGCCGCTATTCCATGGATAAAATAAGTAGCCTTTTAAAGCAGCCGATGAAGCAGTAACTCTGTCAGCCCCCAGCTTGGCAATAGCGATGCGACCCTCCGTCGAGCGGCTGAGCGGTAGCTGGTGGTCCAGCAGTCGTTGCTCTTTGGTCGCCAGGTTGTCTTTGGGGTTGGGGCCAGGCCAACGTGCTCGGTCGTTTAACTGGTTGTGGTTTCCGGTAAATAAATAAAATTTCACCGCGACTTCCAGGTGGTGAACCTGGCTGCTGGGCAAGTGGCGGTAAATAAAATCAAACGCACCCAAAGTGCGCTTTTCTGTGTTGATTACCTGAAGGTTATGGCCCAGCAGTTGGTACTCCGGGTGGTGTTCAAAGTAGAAAGCCCACAGCGCTTCAAAGTAATAACCCAGGCGGTGGCTGTTAACGTTGGACAGGTAGTTATCCAACCGATCTGGCTTTCGATCCAAGTCAGCAAATAGCTGCGTATCAGACTGGGTTGTGGCGGGCAAATTACCCGTAAAACCGAGGAGCAGAGGCGGGCTGTAAAGTGCCCATGCAAGCTTGCGCACATGGGGTGATTGATAGCTATTCCAATCGACTTGCATATACCTGAGACCCCCTCATAAACCTGTGTATAATCGATCATTCACGTATTTTTTTGCAAGAGAGTGATATGCCCTCATTTCCCCGCATTGGCCTGATGGCTCGCGTTCAATATCCCCAAGTGGTGGAGTCGTTGCGCTTCCTGGTAGATGATTTGAGTGTAGACCACACCTTGCTGGTGGAATCCCGTGCTGCTGAGTTTTTGAACAATCAGGGCATTGATTGCACAGTGTGTGAATGCCGTGATTTTGCTGACTGTATCGATCTGGCCATCCTGGTTGGTGGCGATGGCAGTATGCTCAGTGCAGCGCGGGAGATGGTGGATTTCGATGTGCCGCTGCTGGGCATTAACCGGGGTCGGCTGGGCTTTCTCAACGACATCTACCCGGATGAAATTGGCCCTCGGGTGCGGGAAGTGCTGGCCGGCAATTACATTGAATCCAGCCGTTTTTTGTTGGAAACCGCTGTTACTCGCAATGGCGCGAAAATAGGTGAGGGCATCGCCTTAAACGACGTGGTGCTGCACCCGGGGCAGTCGGTTCGAATGATGGAGTTTGAACTCTACATCGATGGCCATTTTGTTAACAGCCAGCGATCCGACGGCCTGATTGTGGCCACCCCCACCGGCTCCACCGCTTACGCACTTTCCGGTGGCGGCCCAATTTTGCACCCGGATCTGGACGCCATTGTGCTGGTGCCTATGAATCCCCACACTCTCAGTAGCCGACCCATTGTGGTGCCCGGTGACAGTGAGATCGAAATACGAGTCAGTGACCTCAATGAGCTGCATCCGTCAGTGACCTGCGATGGCCAAAATCACGTGGAAACCGAGCCCGGTGATGTCATTCGTATTGGCAAAAAGCAAAAACGGCTGCGCTTGATTCACCCGTCCGATCACAATTTCTACGAAATTTGCCGCAGCAAACTGGGGTGGGGCAGCCGGGTAGGCTCTACCCACCGCAGCAATGCCAACGGAAAATAATAGTGAACGAAAACAGCTGGACGCTGGTGGCCCAGTTCCCTCGCTCCTGGAATCCCGACAAATTAGTGGCAGAACTGCAACGCCGCCAAATTAATCATCGGCTGGTAAAGGACGATCAACGACTGTCACTGTGGCTTGAAAACCCGGAACACATCGTCGAAGTGGACCAGTTGGTTCGCCAGTTGAATCAGCCACAAAAGCGTGCCGAAAAAGACCCCTGGAGTTACGCCAAAGCACAGTCTTCATCCCCCCGTGCTGCTCGCCCCAGTAACCTGTTCGCCAAGTTTATTGGGTTGTTTCAGCGCGTCCCGGTGGTGATGTGGAGCATAGTGTTAAGCATTGGTGGAGCATTGCTGGTCAATGGTTCTCCCCAGCTGGCCAGTCTGTTGCTGTTTCCACCACTGGAACAATGGTCACCGACTACCTTTTGGCGTTGGCTAACGCCAATTTTTCTGCACTTTGGTGTCAGTCACGTGTTGTTTAACTGCCTCTGGCTTTGGGTGTTTGGTCACCGCCTGGAGCACGTGTGTGGCAAGGCATTTCTATTTTGGTTGATTATTGCCACTGGCTTGGGGGGCAACCTGGCGCAGTATCTGTGGAGCCCGGCTGTGCCCTTTGGCGGTATGTCCGGTGTGGTATACGGTTTGATGGGCTATGTGTGGCTGCGACAGCGACAAAACCCTCATCCATTACTGGCATTTCCGCCGATGCTGTTTGGCATGATGTTTATCTTTCTGGTGTTGGGCATTACCGGTACGCTTTCCCAGCTGATGGGCAGTGGTATTGCCAATGCCGCTCATCTCGGTGGCTTGGTGGTGGGTATGGCCATAGCCATGTTCACTGCGTCATGGCGTGGGCGCTGATATAATCGGCGCTCGTTATTTTCTTCCAGTCAGGCACATGCTTATGGACTTCCAACAGCTGCTCAATAATCTCAGCCCAGAAATTTATCAAAACCTCAAACGCGCCGTAGAGCTGGGCAAGTGGCCTGACGGCAACTCGCTGACCTCGGAGCAGCGGGAGCTGTGCATGCAGGCGGTTATTGCCTATGAGCACAAACACTTGCCACCGGAAAAGCGCAGCGGCTATGTTCCTCCCAAACCCACTGACTGTGAAACCGACCTGTCATTGGATGCCATCGAAGCACTTAAGTGGAAGCAGTAAATGGCTGAAAATTCCTATAGTGGCCACTTGAAAAAAATGGTGGTCGAGCTCGCTGATCGTGTGAATTATCAGCTGCCACTGGATGACCAACGAATAGATCTCAATAGCCTGGTTGGCGAACACCTGCGACTGGAATATCAGGGCGAAATCCACTGTAACCACTGCGGCCGAAAAACCAAAAAAAGCTTTAACCAGGGGTATTGCTACCCCTGTTTTTCTCGCTTGGCTCAGTGCGACAGTTGCATTATCAGCCCGGAAAAATGCCACTACCATCAGGGCACCTGCCGGGAGCCGGAGTGGGGCGAGCAATTTTGCATGACCGACCATATTGTCTACCTGGCAAACTCATCCGGGATTAAAGTCGGTATTACCCGGGTCAACCAAGTGCCCACTCGCTGGATCGACCAGGGCGCGGTACAGGCACTGCCCATATTGCGAGTGGCTACCCGGCAGCAATCGGGCCTTGTGGAAGACTGCCTGCGCCAGCATGTGGCCGATAAGACCAATTGGCGGGCGATGCTGAAAAATGATGTGGTACCCGTAGACCTGCCAGCCAAGCGCGACGAACTGTTTGATCTGTGCCAGAAAGAATTGGATCAACTGACGGAGCGTTTTGGCCTTAATGCCATCCAGCCCATAGAGGCCGACCCCGTGGATATCGATTATCCGGTGATTGAATACCCCACCAAAGTCACCAGTTTTAACTTCGATAAAACGCCAGTGGTAGAAGGCAAATTGATGGGCATCAAAGGTCAATATTTGATGTTCGATTCCGGTGTGATCAACATTCGTAAATTTACCGCTTATAACGTTACCGTCGAGTATTAAAGGTATCGTCAAGAGATTATTCATGAAAGACGCACAACCCAAAACCATTTACCTGAAAGACTACCAGCCGCCCAGTTATGCCATTGATCGCACCGAGCTGCGTGTGGAGTTACTGGAAGAGGGCGCCACTGTGGCTGCCAAGCTGACCATGCGCCGCAACAGCCACGTCGGTGAAAGTACCGAGCTGGTGTTGCACGGTATTGAGCTGGAGTTGCGCGAGTTAAAAGTCGATGGCCGTGCTTTAGAAGTGGATGAGTACGACGCGGATCGAGAAAGCCTGACCATTAAACAGGTTCCCGCAGAGTTTGTGCTGGAATCCTTGGTGTTTATCAAACCCCAGGAAAACACTTCCCTGGAAGGTTTGTACAAATCCGGCGGTATGTTCTGCACCCAGTGCGAAGCAGAAGGGTTTCGCAAAATTACCTATTACCTGGACCGGCCGGATGTGATGAGTGAGTACACCACCACGGTGGTGGCGGATAAAACCCGTTGCCCGGTGCTGCTCAGTAACGGCAACCCCATCGACAGCGGCGAACTGGACAGTGGCCGTCACTTTGTCACCTGGCACGACCCATTTAAAAAACCCAGTTACTTGTTTGCGTTGGTAGCCGGTGATCTGGAGTTTATTGAAGACAGCTTTACCACCATCAGTGGCCGCGAGATCGAGCTGCGCATTTTTGTGGAAGAAAAAGACATCGATAAATGCGACCACGCCATGCGCTCCCTGAAAAAATCCATGGCTTGGGATGAAGAAGTCTACGGTCGCGAGTACGACCTGGATATCTTTATGATCGTTGCCGTAGACGCCTTCAATATGGGCGCTATGGAAAACAAAGGGCTGAATATTTTTAACACTTCTGCGGTGTTGGCAAAAACCGAAACCACGACGGACGCGGCTTTCCAGCGGGTAGAGGCCATTGTTGCCCACGAGTATTTTCACAACTGGTCGGGCAACCGGGTGACGTGCCGGGACTGGTTCCAGCTCAGCCTTAAAGAAGGCTTTACCGTATTTCGGGATGCGGAGTTTTCCGCGGATATGGGCTCAAGGGTCGTAAAGCGGGTAGAAGATGCCAGCTTGCTGCGCACCGCCCAGTTTTCTGAAGACGCAGGCCCCATGGCTCATCCGGTGCAACCTGCCAGCTTTATTGAAATTTCCAACTTCTACACGCTCACTGTTTACGAAAAAGGCTGCGAAGTGGTGCGCATGTATCACACCCTGCTGGGGCCGGAAAAGTTTCGCGAAGCCACAGACCTGTATTTTGAGCGCCACGATGGCGAGGCGGCCACTATCGACGATTTTGCCCAGTGTATGGCGCAAGTATCTGGTCGTGATCTGACTCAGTTCAAACGTTGGTACAGCCAGGCAGGTACGCCACGGGTGGACGTCACCGGGCACTACGATGCAGAGGCCCAGACCTATCGACTGGAGTTTACTCAAAGCTGCCCGGCGACGCCGGAAGCGACCGAAAAAGCACCGTTCCTGATTCCAGTACGTGTTGGCCTGGTGGGAGAGCAGGGCGATCTGCCCCTTAAATTACAGGGGGTTGAGCAAACGGAAAACACCACGGAGCTGGTGTTGGAAATCACTGAGCGCGAGCAGAGTGTTGTCTTCGAGCGGGTGGCCGAACCACCAACGCCATCGTTGCTCCGAGATTTTTCTGCACCGATTAAGTTGGATTTCCCGCACAGCCGAGACGATCTGACCTTCCTGATGAGCCGCGATAGCGACGGCTTTAATCGTTGGGATGCCTGCCAGAAATTGGCCACAGACATTTTGGAAGAACTGGTTCAAGCGCAGCTGGATGGCCAGCCTATGGTGCTGGATGGCCGCCTGGTGGAGGCCTGTCGAACAGTACTCACCGATACCACGCTGGATCCAGCGATGGTGGCGCTGATGCTGAAACTGCCGTCGGAAGCGTACTTGGCAGAAGAAGCGGATGTGATTTATGTGGACGAAATTCACGCTGCCCGTGAGTTTGTTCGCCAACAATTGGCCAACCAGCTAAGCGATGAATTTCGTGCTGCTTACCACAACAATCAGGTTGAAGACGCCTACCAGCCCAGTGCCGAGCAAATTGCCAAGCGCAGCTTGAAAAATACCGCACTGGGTTATTTGATGTTGGCGGATGATACCGCGGTTGAGTTGGCTCGTCGCCAGTACGACCTGGCCACCAATATGACCGACCGCAGTGCGGCGCTGTCTCTGTTGGTCGGTTCTGACAATGCTGCCGCAAAGCAGCAGGCTGGGGAATTGATACCGGCGTTCTACAATCAATGGCAGCATGAAGCGCTGGTGGTGAATCAATGGTTTGCTATTCAGGCGATGGCCCCACAAGCCGGTGGTGTTGAGCGAGTGCAGGCATTGATGCAGCATCCCGCATTCGATCTCAAGAATCCCAATAAAGTGCGCTCGCTGATAGGGGCGTTCTGCGCCAACAATCACAGCCAGTTTCATCGCACAGATGGCTCGGGTTATCAGTTGTTGGCCGATGCCATTATTGAGCTTGATTCGTTAAACCCGCAAATTGCCGCTCGTTTGATGTCGCCACTGAGCAAGTGGCAAAAGCAAATTCCCCAACGCCAACAGCTGATGCGTGAACAGCTGGCGCGAATTATGGCTGTTGAAGGGTTGTCGAAAGACGTTTACGAAGTGGTGTCAAAAAGCTTGAAGTGACATTTACTGAGAAGCTTAGTTATCCCCGCGTAAGCGGGGATAACTTTTCTAAATTACTGGTTGTCTTTCAGCGCCATGGCGTTCTGTAAGGTTTGTATAGCCGCCATAGCGGCCTCTTTTCCCTTGATGGAAAAGTGATCGTAAAAAAACTTGAGGTGGGCTTCTGATTCCTGAAAGTGGTGGGGCGTTAGCACAACCGACAGAATGGGCACCTCGCAATCCAGCTGTACCCGCATAATGCCATCCAGCACCGCTTGTGCCACAAAGTCATGGCGATAGATGCCGCCGTCAACCACCAGCCCGGCAGCCACAATTAAATGGTACTTCCCGGTTTTTGCCAGCAGCTGGGCTTGCAGTGGAATCTCCAGGCTGCCCGGTACATCAACAATGTCAATTTGCTGAGGGTCCAGGCCATTTTGCTTGAGTGCGTCTGCAAACGCCAGGTAACTCTGCTGAACAATGTCACGATGCCAGCCAGCCTGAATAAAGGCGATTTTTATGTCTTGAATCTGATTCATAACGGCTTTAACCGAAGGTAGTCATCATTGGAATAGCAATGGCAGCTATCGCTACCAATACCATAAAGGCCAGCATAATAATGGTTACAATACCAGCAAATTTCCAAAACTTGCGTTGCTGTTCAATAGCGTCGATCAGATTGTTTTCATCGGGGTTGTTAATTAGTGCATTAATGCGTGAACCATAACGAGATAGGTATATCGCAGGGAAGATATACAACAACGCGAAAACAATATAAATAAAACCCATAACGCCAGTACCAATCACACCGGCTGTATTGGCGGCGCCACTAATGGCGGTGCCCGCGACCATCATCACCACGCCGGCGAGCACCATAAAACCCGCAGAGATGTACAACATCACCGCAATCAACATCACCCATGGGCGGGTGCCGGACAGTTTTTCTATCAGCTGCTGGTTGACGCTTTGATGGGAGTGAGGGCCAGAAGTATCCGCTTGCGGAGTGGAGTAGGGGTTGTCAGTCATGGTGGTAATCCTTGCTGCATTATTGTTTTGGTGTTGGGCGGCATGGTAACAGAGTTTTCCAGCTGCTGAGCGAAAGCGGTCTCAAAATCCCGGCGCTCCCGCAGCCGCTTTATTTGTTCAAACAGGGCTCTCGCCTGTGGATAGGTGCGCTGCAAATACATCAGCCACTGTTTGGCGCGATTGCCGAGAAAGCGCTCCGGATAGGCGTCGCCGGTTTCCCGGTAAAAACCGTAAAGCAATTCGCAAACCGCCTGCCAGGGTAGTGGTGAATAGGGCTCGCCCGCTTCAACATGTTTGATCTGCAGGGCCAGATCCGGGCGGGCCAGCAGGCCTCGACCCAACATAAAGTCGGTACAACCGGTTTGCTGTTTGCAGCGCTGGTAGTCGTCCAGAGTCCAGATCTCGCCATTGGCAATCACGGGAATATCGATCGTCTCACGGATGCGGCCAATGTAGTCCCAATAAGCCGGAGGCTTGTAGCCGTCCGCTTTGGAGCGGGCGTGTACCGCCAGCTCATTGGCACCGGCTTGCCAGGCAGCGGTGGCGTTGTCCAGGTAGCTGCTGCGATCGGAAAACCCCAGGCGAATTTTGGCAGTAACCGGCACCGGTTCAGGTACCGCATCGCGCACGGCTTTGACGATTTCGTACACTCTGTTTGGGTTTTTCAACAATGTGGCGCCGCCATCGCTGCTATTAACGGTTTTTGCCGGGCAGCCAAAGTTCAGGTCAACGGCGGATGCTCCCATACGGGCGGCTTTGGCACCATTGCGAGCCAGTTTTTCCGGGTCACTGCCCAGCAACTGGATGCGAACCGGTGTACCAGATTGGGTGCGGCAGCCATTAGCCAGCTCTGGGCAGAGCCGTTTGAACACCTTTTCCGGCAGCACCGCATCAGTGACCCGAACAAATTCGGTGACGCACAGGTCAACCCCTCCCAACTGGGTGATCAAGTCGCGCATATGATGGTCGACAACCCCCTCCATAGGGGCGAGAAACAGGCGCATAATGACGGGTGACCGGGGTGCTGTTTTGGGGCACGAATTGTAACCAGAGATATTGCCGGTATCTATTTATTCTGTGACTTAGGCACTGGTATGCTGCGCTCGTTAAGACCATGATGCGCCTTTCCAAACCCTGCGGGAGATAGCCATGTTTGATAAAAGAAACGACGACAAGAAAAACGACGACAAGTACAAACCTGCAAGCCCGGTTGACCGGGGAGATCTGGCAGCTACCAGCGTGACGTCACCGTCACGGGCTTGTGCCATGATTGGTTCCACTATTCATATCAAGGGCGATATCAGCGGTGGTGAAAACCTGGTTATCGATGGCAAAGTGGATGGCACCATCGACCTCAGTGCCCACGAACTGTCGGTGGGTAGCAGTGGCACGGTGAAAGCTGACATCACCGCCAAAACCGTACGCATTGATGGCGAAGTGCAGGGCGATATTTCAGGCCACGAAAAAGTCACCGTTTCCAAAACCGGCAATGTGCGCGGCAATATTGTCGCTCCGCGAGTCACCCTTGAAGACGGTGCCAAGTTCAAAGGCAGCATCGATATGGACCCGGGCAGCAATGCGGTAGCGGAAGCCCCTAAAGCGGCTGAGGTTAAACCCTTGCACAAAGAAAAAAGCAAACCTGAAGAAGCCGCCAAAAGCGCCTCTTAGGGTATGTTTCGCCGTGCTGAAACCGGGGTTCAAGCGACGACGAACAGTGAGGCTCTGCTGCCTGAGCAGCAGAGTCAACTGTTTGCCCGGTTGACCGAAACACTCCCCGGTGATCGGCCTTTTTCGGTATTGGATGTTGGCCCTGGGGTAGCGGACACCGTTACCTTTTTTGCGGACTACCGTTGCCAGCTGCACTTTGCCGATCTGTTTTCAGATCTGCCTGCCCCCATCCCGGAAGGGGAGGATTTGACCGAACAGCAGAAGCAAAACCACTATCAGCAATACTTTAGCGAGCTGTTGTCGTTCCTTCCTGACACCTCGTCAATAGATCTGATCCTGTTCTGGGATTTGTTTAATTACATGAATGGAACAGCCATCGCCGGGCTGGCAATGGCTTTGGCTCCCCATCTTCATTCTGGCACCAAGGGCCACGGCTTCGTACAGCGGGATCGCCAAAAGGTACCGCCGGAGTACAGCTACGGGGTGCGTTCTGCCACCAGTCTGTTGGCAAAACCACTGACCAGAGAAAACCTGCCCAGACACTGCCATGGCCAGTCGTCACTGGAGCGCCAGCTCCACAGTTTGAAAATTGATCGAGGCGTGTTGATGTTGGATGGTCGGCTGGAGTTTGTTCTGCGGGCGTCCTAGCGCTGTTGGTATTAGTGTCAACAGACCCTAAGGTAATACCACCCGAAAGCGAGCCCCGCCTAGTGGGGATTCCTCCACCAATAGCTCACCGTTGTAGCTACTAACGATATCCACCACAACCGCCAGGCCAATACCCTGGCCGTTTTGTGCGGTATCCGCCCGGGCTCCACGTTGCAAAATCACTTGCCGATGGGCGTCCGGTATACCGGGACCGTTGTCATCGATAATCAATTCCAGCTGCTCAGCAACCATGTGGCCACTGATTTCAACCTGGCCTGCGCCGTATTTGCAGCTGTTGTCCAACAGGTTGCCCAGTAACTCCAGCAAGTCCCCATCATCGCCGTTAAATTCGCAGTTGGCGTCGACTGCGGTGGTAATTGTTACGCCATTGTCTCGATATATTTTGCCCAGTGTGCGGGCCAGTTTTTCCACTGCGGGTGCCACTGGGGTGCTGTTCTTGTTGGCATTGCTGCCGCCCACGGCACGTTGCAATTGGTGCTGAACAATCTGGTCCATGCGTTCCACTTGCTGATTGATGTCATCGTCCTTGGCACTTGTTGACAGCTGGCCGCGAATCACTGCCAATGGGGTTTTTAAACTGTGGGCCAGGTCGGCCATGGTGTTTCGATAGCGTTCCCGTTGCTGCCGCTCGCTGTTCAAGACGCGATTGAGGTTATCGGTAACTGCTGTAATTTCCCGTGGGTAGCGGCCTGCCAATTGCTGTTTCTGGCCGCTCTCTATGGCGGCCAGATCAGCGGCCACCCGATCCAATGGGCGCAACCCCCAGCGCATAATGCACAACTGGGCAATCAGCAGGAACACCCCAAGCCCCCCCAGCCACTGCCACAGCTGCTGCCGAAAACTCAGACGCTGTGCGTCCAGCGCACTGCTGTGCTGGGCCACGGCAAATCTCAACAGGCGGTTACTGCCAGATTCCTGTTGCCAGCTGACATCGTAGTAAAAGCGGTGGTAGGGCAGGTTGCTAATGGCTATCGGTTGAAAATTCTGTTGGCCGGTGAGTAGGGCAGCTTCGTCTGTTTGAATGGCAATATCCAGAGAGGAAGCAGACTGCCACAGCAGTTGTTCGGCATCGGTAATATAGGCCACCAGCCCGGAATGCAGTTGATTAAAGCGAGGCTCTGTAAGTTGTTCTGGCATCCACAGCTGGTCTGCGTCCAACTCTGCAGCGCCCATCAACAGGTACACGTAACTCTTTAATTGCTCCTGCAAGGCGGCCTGCTGGCTGCGCTGAAAACTGCGCTCAAGGGCCAGACCGCTGAGCCCCAAAAAAACCGGCAGCAAGATCACGGAAGCCAGTACAAAACGGCCAGCCAGGGAGTGCAGCAAAGGCTTCACGTAGCCTGTTCCAAGGCGAACCGATAGCCCTGGCCGCGTACGGTGGCAATGGGTTTGAGCGCGCCTGTTGGGTCCAGTTTTTTGCGCAGACGGCCCACAAATACCTCGATCACATTGCTGTCCCGGTCAAAATCCTGATCGTACAGGTGCTCGGTTAATTCGGTTTTTGAAATCACTTTGCCGGGGTGGCGACTTAGGTATTCCAGGGTGTTGTATTCAAAGCTGGTGAGTTCAAGGGGTTTGTCATTCAGCGAAACCTGTTTGGCAATGGTATCGATGCTCAGAGCACCAAAGCTCAATGTAGAGCTGGCGTTGCCGGATGCACGGCGCAACAGAGCGTGAACCCGGGCTTTCAACTCCTCATGGTGAAATGGCTTTACCAGATAATCGTCTGCGCCGGCTTCCAGGCCGGCCACCTTGTCTTGCCAGTTGCCCCGTGCGGTTAAAATTAAAATGGGGTATTTGTGATTTTCCTGACGCAATCGCTGGATTAACTCAATGCCGTCCATGCCGGGCAAGCCGATATCAATAATGGCCAGGTCATAGGGGTGTTCCGTGCCGTAATAAAGCCCTTCGGGGCCGTCCGCGGCGCTGTCAACCGCATAGCCCTGGTCGTTGAGCAATTGTTGCAGTTGCTGGCGCAGGCTGGGTTCGTCTTCCACAATCAACAGGCGCATGGTTTATCTCCGGTTGATTACTCGACCACTTTGTCCGTCGACAACCACATAAATCACCTTGTCCGCTGCAGTGAGCACTTTTACCCGGAATGCCTTGCGGCCCTTGTGATTGACGGGGGTGACTTTTAGTACTTTGCCGCCATTGCCCTTGGCGATATTGGCCGCTTGCTGGCGGTTGATGTCGGCACTTGCGTGCATACTGGCTGTGGCAGCGGCCACACCCAATACGCAGGCACAAAGGAGTCGGCCAGAGGTCTTTAGCGGGTTTCTCATCACAGACTCCTTTAACAGTTACGGCGAATCAATAGCGGTGTGCAGGGCGCACATCCACAACTACTTTGATGTGTCTGCCGGGGTCGTATTTGGTGCGGGTTTTATAAACCCGGCCATTGTAACGGTATTTTACCCGGTACCCGACAATCTCCTTATGGTAACCGTGGCGGCCACTGTGGTGATAGTCGTGGCGGCGATGGTGCTTTTTATCGTAGTCAGATGCCAGGGTGGCTCCCAATACCGCGCCCACTGCGGCACCGACACGCTTGCTCTTTTTGTGGTTGCCAAGGGCATGCCCCAAGCCACCGCCAATAATGGCACCGATCACCGGCTTGCTGGATGAACGATAGCTGTCATGGCCGTAATCGTAGTCATAGCTGTAATCGTTGCGGTAAGAGCGCACCTTCTTGTAGATGGGCTTAACACTGATAACGCGGGCGTAGTCAGTGTGGTTACTGTGGTAGCCCTTGTGGCGGTCGTGATGGCGATCGTAGTCCCGGTGGCCAGCCATGGCGCTGCCAGACAACGTAACCAGAGCGATCACCACTACCGCTGGCTTGAGTAAAACAGATTTTAAAGTGACCTTGTTCATAGGGTTCTCCTCACTTTCTCACTTCAATGATCGCTGGCACACACAATCGGCCAACTTGGAACACACAATAGCGTTGCCAAACTGAACCCAGGCTGAACCGATTTCCCGGGAAGCCGTTACAATGGCGCTCTCAATAAATTAACCTATCAATAAATGGCCCTATCAATAACAGGGGGAGCCCATGAAGAAGATTTTTATCGGTGGCGTGATGGTGTTGTTGCCGGTCGTTATTCTGGCGGCGGCGTTCAGGTGGTTGTTTGTGCTGATTACCGGTTGGATACAGCCGTTGACGAATCTGGTGATAGCCAACAATCAACTGCCAGAGCTTCTGGCGGATCTGATTGTTATTGCCATTATCCTGCTGCTTTGCTTTCTGGTGGGCACACTGGTGTCTACCCGTTTGGGCGCTTGGGCCCACCGAGTATTCGACCGCTATCTGCTCAAGCTGGCTCCGGGCTATCGCATGGTCAAAGACGTGATTGCCCAGTTTTTTGGGGATGCCAGCAAATCCCCGTTTGCCAATGGGGAAGTGGCGCGGGCAAAAATTTTTGGCCCTCAGTCCCCGACAACAGTGAGTGCCTTGGTCACTTCCCGGCATGCCAATGGCGACTACACCGTATTTGTGCCCACCGGGCCAAACCCCACCTCGGGCAATATGTACCACCTGAAACCGGACCAGGTGGAGCTGCGCCCGGATATCAAACTGGAAGACATGATGCGCACCATTATTGCCTGCGGTGCGGGCAGTGGTGACCTGTACAAGACAAGCAATCCTGATCGTGACAGCTGATTGGGGAGCAAACCTTCCCATTGGCCAGGTGCTGGGGGATGTGTGCGAACAGCTATTGCAACGGGATGAACTGGTATTACAGGCACCGCCCGGTGCCGGTAAAACCACCGTAGTGCCATTAGCGCTGCTGAATCAGCCCTGGCTGCGAGGGCAGAAAATTCTGCTTCTGGAGCCCCGTCGGGTTGCCGCTCGAGCGGCAGCGGAGCGCATGGCGGACAACCTCGGTGAAAAGGTCGGCGAAACCGTTGGCTACCGCATGCGTTTGCAAACCCGGGTGAGTGCGCAGACCCGCATTGAAGTCATCACCGAAGGCATCCTTACTCGTATGCTGCAGAGCGATCCGGCTTTGGAGGGGGTGGCCGCGGTTATCTTCGATGAATTTCACGAGCGCAGTCTGGACGCCGATTTGGGGCTGGCTCTGGTGTTGCAGGGGCGAGCGCTGTTTCGCGATGACGACAACCCGCTCAAAGTGCTGGTGATGTCCGCCACCTTGGACGGTGAGCGAGTGGCCGAGCTATTGAATAATGCGCCCATTGTGAACAGTGAAGGGCGCAGCTATCCAGTGGATGTGCACTATGGGCAACAACTGCCGATCAATCAGCCAGTGGCCCCCGCGGTTGCGTCCACGGTTGTTCGCGCGCTTAAAGAAACCTCTGGCAGTATGCTGGTGTTCTTGCCGGGACAGCGGGAGATTAATCAGGTCGCCAAACAACTCAGTGAAAAGCTGGCCGGGCAGGCTATTCAAATACGGCCGCTGTACGGTTCACTCTCTCTGGAGCAGCAACGTCGTGCTATCGCGCCCTGTGAGAGAGAGCATCGCAAAATCGTGCTCAGCACCAATGTTGATAATGCAGTAATGCGTAATGGAGAAAAAGTAAGAAGAAGGCGGACAATCAAGAAGTAGATAGTCAGGGTGATTGGGGGGGGTATACGAAAGATGCGCCCCTGTCAATAAGTTATTGACAAATGGAAAAAATAGTGTATAATGTATCGATTAAGTAAAAAATTTAGGTGAAGCCAAGTAATCCAAAGCAAATTAGTTTAAACAGTTGATCTAGTCAGAAGCTGCTTTTAGACCCGTTGTCGGTTGGGTGTTCAAGGCGGCTTTTTTTGTGTCTGTTGAAAAGTGATGGGGGTGAAGTATGAAATAGCAAGTGTAGTCGTTTTACTCGTTTATAAAGAGCCTGTACCTCATGGGAGGTAAGGTTAAACACAATTTTAAAGAAGGGGTTTTTAATAGTATCTATTTAATTCTATAGGTTTATAGGTTGTTATAAGTATTTTCAATAAGGAAAAAATAATAACAGTAGATGTTTATTGAGTAATCCCTCCTACCTGTATTAGGAGGAAATATGAAAACTAAAAGAGAGCCAAGGGTTCTTAAATCATCTAAATTTGATGACTTCAAAGTTCAAGCCAGTAAACAATTAGGTTTGTACTCCAATATCTTAAAGAAAACGATAACCCAGCTTAAAAACTGCCTTAGCCGCAGTAGTAGAGTTTTCACCTTTCGTTTTGATCTTCATTTGCCAGATGACTTTGATGGTCGTTCTGATTCTGAAGTGATCTCTCGATTCTTCACCAGATTAAGTAAATACCTTAAAGCTGGTCGTGTTGAGAATCACCCCCACCGAAACCATAAATACGTTTCTTTCCAGTGGGTTAAGGAAGTTGAGCGGTCTAAGAAATGTCATTACCACTGCTGGATAGCTGTTGACGGTAAGAAGGTGAGAGTACCCGGAAGCGTGGAGTCTACGCCAGATGAGTCTACAGGTTTGATCGGCCTGATAATGCGCCTTTGGGCTGAGGAGTCGGGAGGAGGCAGTGTGTACCTGTGTGATAAGCCTCGGATGTTGAAAAGGGGCGATTCAGCCGCTTTCGAGGATTGTGTCCGCCATTACAGCTATCTGAGTAAGGTTAGAGGTAAGGGGTACGGGGGCATTAGGCCCGGTGAGAAAAATCATGGGGGGTCGCGAATCAAACCTAAAGCGGGTTGTGCCTCTAATCTAATGGGAGCCTGTCTGAGTGTTCCAAATCGTCAGAAATTCATACCTAGTACCCCTATACAGGGGGTTGGTTTCTGATGGCTTGTGAGGTGCGTAAATACTGGCTTTTAGGGATGGCGAAAACGCTATCTGAGGTTAAAAATTATAAATTAGATTTTGTGGGGGTGGATATATGACAGAAATGAAAGAGTTTTACTTAATTACATCAAATGTGTCTGAAGTGGAAAAAGAAATTGCTCTAATCGAGAAGTGCGGGCCTGAGTGGGTTTTGTTAGCTGGTGCAGAAGGGCCGTATTTGGTCGATGGGAGGTTAAATCTAGATTTGCCGATTGAATATACATTGCTGGCCTTCTCTGAGTCAGACCCAATTATTAAGAAGTATCTTGCAAGAATTGGGAATGTTAATTTCAGATGGATTAAAACGGGAGAGAAGGAAAGCCTTAGGAGGAGTAAGAATCGCTGTAAAGCTGATTTGCCTGAATGGCAGGAAAAGAAACACAAGGCAGTTGTGCTTTTGGAGCGAGGAGTTTCTGTGAAGGTTGCTGCTCAACAGTCAGGAGTAAGTACGCCAGTTGTGTCTAGGCTTAAAAGGCAGTTCATAGATGATAGTCGCCCGGAATCATAATGCTTTTTGATGGGAGAGGATTGTAGAGGAGTTTGTTTAACAAATCCCTCTCTTGCTCTCTGCTCAGTATCCCCAAATTTAACAATAGACTCACTCTTTAGCGTTTCAAAAGGGTATAGCCAAATGAGACTCAAATAGGTGTCTCATATGGGTTACTTATTTTTGAGATTTTGATATTCTCATAAATATCTTTAACTCTAATTGGACTTATCTATGAATACTAATGTTTTCGCCTACTGTCGAGTTAGCACTTCTGAGCAAGATACTTCTATTCAAGCTGAGGCAATTCAGAAAGCCTATCCAGATGCAGTAATTCGCCATGAGAAGAAAAGTGCAACGTCCACTGAGGGGCGAGAAGTGCTTTCCCTTCTGCTGGATATGGTGGGGGAGGGTGACAAGCTGGTGGTATGGAAGTTAGATCGCCTTGCTAGAAACATGAACGATTTGACTAACATAGTCTCTAGACTGGACGAGAGCGGAGCTAGTCTTGAAATCCTAGATCAGAAAATAGATACCGGCTGTGCTAGTGGTAAGGCTTTCTTACAAATGCTGGGTGTGTTTGCTGAGTTTGAAACTAATTTAAGGAGAGAGCGACAGTTAGCGGGTATAGCAAGGGCTAAGAGGGAGCGGCCAGAAGTCTATCAGGGGCGTCCAGCTACTACTGATGGTCAAGCCGTTAGAAATCTCCTGGAGGCTGGTATGAAGCCCGTAGATGTGGCTAAAAAGCTGGGCTGTAGCCGTGCTACTGTTTACCGTTACAAAAAGGCTTCCTGATATTTCAAAATTATAGGCTTTGATTAGAAGGTGGATATGCCAGTGCCAAGCACCTAGGTACTAAAATTCAGGCTTTTGGTATCCCATATATCAGTTCTTCAGGGGATTTACCTCTGTTTTTGAAATAAATCTTCATTCCTTGATTTTACTGGTTCCATATACAGTACGTCTCGCGCGGTTAGTGTTCCCTTACTTTTCTCTTAGAAGAATAATTTAACTATATATAGTGTTGTTGAATGTAAAAAAACACACTATATTGTGTTTTTCGATTTTATGAATTATTGACATCGGTATATTAGATATGACTGTGGGTGAGATGTTTACAGTATTTTTGGACAACCTAAAGATTGATAATGGGGATCAAATTGCTCTGCGTTATGGCGAAGTAACTGCAAGTTTAAATAAAGCATTCCGCGATTCAGAGTCTAAAACCGCTAACAGTTTGCAAGTGGGATCTTATGGGCGCTGGACGGCAATTAAGGGGACTTCTGACCTGGATATGTTGTACGTCATGCCTCAAGGCAAATGGGGTAAATATCAAAACGGGAGGCAATTACAACTTCTTCAAGATACTAAAGAGGCAATTAAGGCTAGATACCCCAAGACGGATGTTCGTGTGGATCGGTTAGTTGTAACGGTGTCGTACGCAAATTTTCATATCGAAGTGCAACCTGTTTTTGAGCAAAAAGACGGCAGTTTCAAGTATCCGGATACCTATAATGGAGGGAGCTGGAAGCCTACAAAGCCACGAGAAGAAATTAGGGCTATGAAGGAGTTTGTCGATCAAAAAAATAAGAACCTTCGACGGTTGTGTAAAATTGTTAGAGCATGGAAAAATAAGCACGGTGTGGCTATGGGCGGGCTTCTCATAGATACACTGTCTTACAACTTCCTCAGAGGGACATCTGAATATGATAATAAAGGAGTTTCAAGCTACGCTGATATGAGCCGGGACTTCTTTAAGTATCTTATGGATCAGCCTGTACAAAGCCACTATAAAGCTCTTGGAAGCGGCCAAAATGTTAGAGTTAAAAAGAAATTTCAACGAAAAGCTAAAAAAGCATACGAACTATGCCTAAAGGCAATCGAAAGCGGTGATTCAAAAAGTGCTAATGATAAATGGAAGAAGGTTTTTGGTCAGCCATTCCCTGCTGCTCACGATGAAGCTGGGGGTGCTGTAACCGAGTCTGCAAAAGGGTGGGATAATACAGAAGAGTTTATTGAGGATAAATATCCTGTTGATATTCGTTATAGTCTCCAATTGGAGTGTGAAGTCTCTCAAGATGGTTTTAGAGAGCATTTTTTGACATATATGATTACTAAAAAAATTCCTTTACTAGCTCGGAAGAAATTGCTTTTTAGTGTGGAGGAATGTGATGTTCCTAAGCCGTATGTTGTTAAATGGAAAGTATTGAATCGAGGGTTAACAGCTCAGCAAAGAAATTGTATAAGAGGTCAAATTTTATCAGATGATGGTCTGATGAAAAGAAAAGAGTCTACAGACTTTAAAGGTAATCACATTGTCGAATGCTATGCAGTTAAGTCTGGAGTTGTAGTTGCCAAAGATAGAATAAGTGTTCCTATACAATGAAAAAAGAAGATTTTTTGATGTGTGTGGCTGAAATAGGCTACAACGTAGGGTTTGGTGCAAAAAAGCACTTTGCCACTCTTGATATAGTCGAGAAAGCGCCGGGTATTATAAGTTTTTTATCAATGGCTTTTGGTATATATGCGCTTGCTATTGATGACCTTTCGACGAGGTTAATTTCTGCTACATTTATAGTTTTAGGAATTGTTGGGCTTTATATATCAATGTATAACCCCGGTAAAGTTGAGTATAAAGATGCCGCTAATGAACTAACTCAATTATACAATAAGCTTTCTATTATTTATCGAAAAGCGAAAGCAGCTGATGAGGATAGTATTAAAGTATTGGAAGAGGAATTGTTTAATATACAGAATGAATACTATAAAATTTCCCAAACTAAACAAATACTCTTCAGCGATTGGTATGCGCACTACAAATTTTTTTGGCAACATCAGATAGCCTGGGTCGATGAACAGAAAAAGTTTAAGCTGTTAAGGGATAAAGTCCCATTAACCTTTTCGCTCTTCATTTTTGGATCAATTATAGCTCTTGTTATCGGATGGTTTGATCTGGGAATTTGGCTGGCGGAAGTCTTATGCAAGACATTTAGTGGCTAAGGTTGATCTTCCGGGAATCCGGCTTTTCTTTGGATCATAATGGTTAAATTTTAATCCTTGAATATCTAAGTCCTTCCAGTGCGTCAGCACCTATAGCTTCGCAATATCTAAAATATTCAAATAGTTCGAGCTTGCGGCCACCGCTTTCCTCAATCTTGGCGACCATTTGAAAGTTGTCGCCTAGTCTATCAGCAACTTCCCTGATGGATATATCCCCACTGATACGCTGGTCTTTCAACCATTTGCGTAAGCGGTTGTATTCTTGGCTGTGTGGGGATGTCCTGAGCATTGTCAAGATTTTAGTGACACTATAAAATGTCAAGAAATTCGTGACTAAGTTTGGCTGAGACAAGGAAATATGTATGGAAAACAACGAAGTACGAAAAGGGGTGACAAATGCCAGTTTTAATGAAGAAAACGCTAATTTTTTGTTCGGTGAGATTGCAATTGTATCCGTTGTGTCAGGAATAATGACAAATTCATGGTGGGTAGGTGGTGCCTGCCTTCTGTTTCTACTTATTGGCCTATTTTTCAAGACAATAGCTACAGTAATACTTGTTTCACTCAGCTTGGCATGGGGTTGGATTAGCTACAGCATAGGAAACTATTTTTGGGGGTTCGATGCTGGAATTGTTATAGCAATTTTGGCTGTTCTAGTCAGTGGTGGAATGCATTTGTCAGCCCTGGAGTGGGCTAGAGATATTGGTGAATGAATAAAAGGAATTGAATATGAATATTTTAAAATCAAATAGATGTTTGCTTAAGGTTAGAGAATTTAGATCACTAATTTCGTTGGTTCTGTTGATGCTGTCTTTCGGTCTATATGGCTCTGAGGCTGATAAAGAAGTGTGCAATGAATTGACTGAAAAGTATGCTCCAATGAGTTTTTTTGGTGATAAAGGTAGAATATACACTGAAATTGAAAACTATAAGAGAAATATCAAAAAGTATTCATCAGGAAAAATTAAATGGAATAATCGAGGTATCAAAAAACTAAATGAAATAAAAGAAACTTTAGCGAATGATCTAAAGTACATTAGAGAAAATAATGTTGATAGGTGTGAGGTTGTATGGAAGGGAGTTTACCCATCAGCTAAAAGCCTTAATGAAATAATTGAATCTGGACTTTCTACGGCAGGGAAAGTTTATGAAACCATTCCAGAAAGTGCCTTATCAAGTGTGGACGGTAGCAGGGATTACCCAGTTTTCACTAAAAGTGATGAAGAATACTTAAAATACTTTACAAGGCCGGTAGTAGGTGAGCTGAATAAGGCGATCTCTTGGTATAACGCTAAAAGTCAACGAACCAATATCAATAACATCGCTAAAGATATTAAGAAGTATGAAGCTATTCTTGTGGAAGAGTATCGAGATGAAACCAAGGAAGAAATAGCTAATAAATTGTATCAATGGATTTCTGATAAAGATGCCTTAGCTCGCTACGAAGGGTCTTGTATCAAAGGGTTGAATAAATCTGAAATCAGTGAAAATCAAGAGCATTTTCTGTGTCAGTTTTTTAAGGTTGTGAAAGGTAACTATTTGCAACTAGCCTCAAAAATATACGATAAAAATGATCTAAACTCTCCTGTAGGTTTGGGGGATATAACTGCTTTAAAAAGTGCTCTTTATGAGCGGAAAAATAAAATAAAAATTGCCCTAGAAAAACAAATTGCTAAAGAAGACGCTTTCCGGGCGGAACAAAGAAAAATAGAGCTAGAAGTGATCGCTGATATTGAAAAAGAAAAAGGCGTTCAGAGTATATTTCTTGGTGATGTATCTTTAAGATCATTTGTTGAGGCTCTAATTGATAGAAGAATTGGTGATGAACGAATCGGGCAAATGATTGTTCTCGATTATGACGACAAGACATACAAGGTAATACAGGTCTCGGGGGGTAAGGCGCTATTGTTTCCAACTCGTGATGGTGATGCTAGAGATATGCCTGTGCTGATTCATATGAAAGGGGCCATTAAAGGTGATTATGTGAGCAGACTTGGCAAAACCTTTGTTTATAAAGGCTTAGGTAGCTATATGAACGCTCTCGGTGTTGAAAAGCAAGCAGTCATCATGGAGAAAATTTAACAGGTATGGGGGTGTCATTGCCCCCTTGATTTCTCAATCTCAGCAAGGGTTATCTGAGATGCGTGAAGTTGATCTTCGGGTACTTCTGCTAGCTGCTCTAATGTCATCTCAGGAGGGTCTTCTTCATATGGGTAGTCGTCACCTGATGACTCTTCATGTAAAGATTGTTCAGTTATGTGGTCGCCATATATATAAAATCCGCTCGGCGTTGAATATTCCTTAACTCGGCTTTGTATTGAAAGTTCATCAATTTCTTTTTCTGATTTTTCAAAAATATTTGCTATGTCGATATTTATATACTGTTTTGATGGGAAAAGAATATGAATAGAGTGTTTGCTTACCTTGATACTGGTTATATTTCTTTTTAAAAATTCGTTAAATTTTGACCTGCCTTCAAAGGATTCTAAATCAATGTCAGCAGGTATGCTGTGGTCTGTTTGAAAGGATCTAGATCTAGATTTTAATATAGATAGTTTTTCTAGGTATTCTTGTTTTTGATTTTCAAGATTGTTGGCTTTTTCAACAAATTTTTGTCGAATTGCCTTGCTGCCCATGTCGGCATTCTCGACGTTGATTGTGATTTTCTCTTCTAAGGCTTGTATTTTTAAGGAAAGTTGATCTATCTCACTATTTATGGTGTCGTTTTCCTTGGTTTGTGAGAACCGGCTATAGTCTAAGCCAGAGAGTATTTGCACTAGCACCTTTTCCGCAAGGTGGTATTTAATTCCTGGGCTTTTGCAGCCTCTGTTGTAGTTGGAATTATTGCATTTAAGGTATACGGCCCCTTTAGATCGAGGGCCGGATTGTTTATAGCCAACAGTTCCCCCACAAAAGGTACAGATGGTGATCTTTTGGAATAGGTTTGCAAAGTTACCAATTCTTTTGAATTCGGCTTTTCGAAAGGTTGCTTGTGTAGCATAAAAGACATCTTTTTCTATTATGGCTGGGTAATATCCTTGAATTGGCTCTCCATCTGATGTCGTCTTTTTAATCCCTTTTTCCGACTTAATGATTGTTGGTTGAAATTCGCCAATTACTTTTGGGTTGGTTAAATACTGCCTAATGGTTCCCCGGCCCCATAGCTTACCGGTAAATGAAGGAATGCCTTCCTTGTTGAGCTGCCTTGCTATCTTGTCCGGGCCTAGTTGACGATTTAATTTCATGTCAAACATCCGTTTAACAAGATTTGCTCGTTCTTCATTAACAATAAACTCACGACGATCATTAGATAGTGTTAGCCAAGCTGGACAGACTTCTGTTCTTTTGACGCCACCAGATGCTGCTATAGCCTGCCTTTTTCGTATGGATGATCTTATCCTCTCGGATTTTTGTTTTGACTCTAAATGCGCAAGGTAAAACCCTACACTGGCGATAATAGTATTTTGAATATTGTTGTTATCATTATGCTCTAGGATTAAGTTAAATCTGACTAATGCTATATTGATCTTATGGCTAAAGACCTCTCTAACAAGGTCTTCACCTGCTGATATTCCTAGCCTACTGAGCCTATCAGGTGCCTCTACTACCAATAGAGAGTCTTCCGGTATCTCTCCTCTTTTAGCGGCGGCAAGAAAGCTCCCTAATCCAGAGTCTACATTTAGATTTGAACCGTCAAAGCCACTAACTCCAGCGTCGGTGAATGTATGTTCACTTAAAGTATATTCAGGGTGCTGGCGAAGAAAGTTTAACGCGGCTTCTTCTTGGCGTTGTAAGCCTTGCCCAGTTGTAGCTTGTTTTTCTTTGCTTACTCTAGAATAGAGGTAAGCGTAACGTAGAGGTTCTTTTGTCATGGGGGAGTTGTTGGGTAAGGATTCTGATGGGTGGGAATATGAAATTTATGATGAATCAGACCCCGAAATTGAAGGGTATGAGTATGAATATACCTTCCCGGTTGATGGTGAATTAGAGCTTACCACAACTGTACGCCGTATTGCACTTTCGACAAATGTGGCAGAAACCAGTATTACCATCGACGGCATTGCCACGGTGGTGGATTCTGGCCTGGCCCGGGAACCGCAGTTTGATCCCGGCACCGGTATGACTCGTTTGCGCACTCGTCGTATTTCCAAAGCATCCAGTGTCCAGCGCGCCGGCAGGGCGGGGCGCTTGCAGGCCGGGGTGTGCTACCGCTTGTGGAGCGAGCAGCAGCAACAGCAATTGGCCGCTCACACTACGCCGGAAATGTTGCAGGTGGACTTGGCGCCATTGGCGCTGCAATTGTTGGCTTGGGGAGTGGATGATCCGCTGGATTTGCAGTGGCTGGATCCCCCTCCCACAGGAGCCTATCAACAGGCGTTGGCCTTGTTGGCGCGCTTCGGTGCCGCTCAACAAGCTTCCTCAGGCAGCTGGCAACTGAATCGTCGTGGCGAACAGATGGCACAATTGCCGACTCATCCGAGATTGGCCGCTATGTTGTTACAGGGTGCAGAGCATGGCTTGGTGCTGTTGGCCAGTCAGCTGGCCGCGTTGTTGGCTGAGCCGGTGCCCTCAGTGTTTGGTTCTGATTTGAGCGATGCGCTGAATGCGCTGGATAGCCATCACTGTCCTCAGGCTTTGAAGCCTTGGTGTAAGCGGGTATTGGATCAAGCCAGCCGTTTTCAGGGTTTGGTCGCAGCCACTGATCGCAACCACCCGGATAGAGCCACCGCTTTGGGGCTGTTGCTGGCGTTTGCGTACCCGGACCGTATTGCCCGGCTGCGCCCCGATGGCCGCTACCAGCTGAGCAATGGCCGCCTGGCCAGCTTTCGGGGGCAAACCTCTTTGCTGGGTGAACCCTGGTTGGTGGTGGCGGATTTGGGGGGGCACTCTGGCAATAGCGAAGACAACATATACAGCGCAGTGCCGTTGCAACCGGCGTTGTTTGACGATGTACTGACGACCTTGGTGGACGTGTCCGAACAAGCCTGTTGGGATGACCGCGAACAGCGCTTTGTGGCGGAGAAACGCTGGTGCATTGGCGCGATTGTCTGGCGCACAGAAGCGCTTGCCGCTGTGGATACCAAACACCGAGTGGCGGCACTTTTGCAGGTGGTACGCAATCAGGGGTTGGGCATCTTGCCGTGGTCGGATGCCCTAAAACAATGGCGCAGTCGGGTGATGTTACTCCACCAAATCCTGGGGTCACCCTGGCCGGATTTATCCGATGATGCGCTGCTGGGCAGCCTGGAAGATTGGCTGGCTCCCTACTTGGAGCCGGTTAATCGCCTTAGCCACTTTCAACAATTGGATATGCCATCGATTCTTGCCAACCTGCTGCCTTGGCCGTTGCCCCAGCAATTGGAGGATTTGGCGCCGCAAAAGCTGGCCGTGCCGTCTGGCTCCATGATTTCGGTAGATTACAGCCAGTCGCCCCCTGTGCTGGCGGTAAAGTTGCAGGAAATGTTTGGCTGCCTGCAAACGCCGACAGTCGCTCAAGGTAAAGTTGCGCTGATGGTACACCTGTTGTCACCGGCGCGGAGGCCATTGCAAATTACTCAGGATTTGGCGGGTTTCTGGAGCAGCAGTTACCAGCCAATAAAAAAAGAAATGAAAGGCCGTTACCCCAAACACCCGTGGCCGGATGATCCCTCTCAGGCAATCGCTACCGCAAAGGTGAAAAAGCGATTGTAGTTTTTTTGTTTTGCCGAAATACAAAATACCCGCATCGGATAATGCGGGTATTTTGTATGGGGTATACTGATTTCGGAATCAGTGTCCAACGTTTAACTGGGCAGGGTGACATTCAACTCCAGAACCGAGCAATCGTCGTTGTTGTCCAGATTGACGCTGACTTGGTCGCTGTCTATGGACACGTACTTGCGAATCACTTTAACGATTTCTTTTTGCATGGCTTCCAGGTAGTCAGGCTGGTTGCGCTTGCCGCGCTCGTGGGCAACGATGATTTGCAAACGCTCTTTGGCCAGCGAGGCGGAGCTGGTTTTCTTCTGGGTGCGGAAGTAACTGAAAATGCTCATTACGCCGCTCCGATCAGGCGCTTGAAAAAGCCCTTTTTCTGGGTGCTGAGGAAGCGGTGTGCCACTTCGTTACCCAGCAAGCGCGCTACCGCATCGTCGTAGGCCTGGCCGGATTCAGAGCTTTCATCGAGGATCACCGGGCTGCCCTGGTTGGACGCCTTGAGTACCGCCTCCGATTCGGGAATCACGCCGAGCAGGGGAATGGCAAGAATTTCTTCCACGTCTTCTACGCTCAACATCTCACCTTCCATGACTCGCTGAGGGTTGTAACGGGTAAGCAATAATTTTTCTTCCACCGGTGCTTCGCCTTTCTCTGCACGGCGGGATTTGCTTTGCAAAATGCCGAGGATGCGGTCGGAGTCCCTTACCGAGGAAACTTCCGGGTTGGTGACCACGATGGCCATATCCGCAAAATAGAGCGCCATCTGCGCACCGCGTTCGATACCGGCGGGGGAGTCGCAAATGATGTAATCAAAATCCTTTTCCAGTTCGTCGAGTACTTTTTCCACACCTTCTTCGGTGAGCGCGTCCTTATCCCGAGTCTGCGATGCGGGCAGGATGTACAGGTCGGATGTGCGCTTGTCTTTGATCAACGCCTGGTTAAGGCTGGCTTCACCGTTGATGACGTTGACAAAGTCATACACCACACGGCGTTCGCAACCCATAATCAGGTCCAGGTTGCGCAGCCCTACATCAAAATCGATCAATACGGTACGAAAGCCGGCTTTGGCCAGCCCGGTGCCAATGGATGCACTGGTGGTGGTTTTGCCAACCCCACCTTTGCCGGAAGTTACAACAATAATTTTCGCCACTGGGGGTTCCTTTAAATAAGTTAGTTGCTTGTCCAAGAATGAGTATTGCCCGGCACCGACAATTTCAGTTGGTCGCCTTGCAAACAGATATTGGTTGGTTGTTTCCAGGCTTGTTGCTGCAGTTCATCGCTGAGCATAAAGGTGCCGGCGATGGACACCAGTTCGGCTTCCAACCGCTGACAGAAAATACGCGCCTGTGAGTTGCCTTTGACCCCGGCGAGGGCACGCCCGCGCAACGGGGCGTAAATATGGATGTGGCCATCGGCCAGTACTTCCGCGCCCTCGCTCACCTGGGCGAGAACGATCAGATCGGTGCCCTCGGCGTAGACTTGTTGACCACCGCGAATCGGTTTGTCGATCACCATACTGTCCCGGTAGACCAGTTTTTCCTCAACCACGGTTTCAACCCTGGTGGTGGGCTTCTCCGGTTCTTTGGGGACGTCGAGAGAGCGGCTGCGGCCGTTGCCTGCCGGGAAGTGGGGCAGGCCGGTTTCTTCTATCGCCCTTTGAAACTGGCTGTCGCCACCGCGAAACGCCATGGGCTTCAGGCCGGCTTTGTGACAGTCTTTTACTAGGGCATTGAAGTCCACCAGCAGTGCCCGGGGACTAAATTGTTCCAGGCTGATGAGTACCCCCGACTGTTGAAACAGAGACGGCGCCTGACGCACTTTGGTGGTCAGTTGCTCGGCAAACTGTGGCGTGGGGTAGTCGTTGAGTTCCAGTACGATGGTGGTGATATTGCCGCCTTTCAATTGAAAGCAGCTAGCGGTTCCCTGACGGCTCATTACAGCAAGTAGGCCTTATGTTTTTAGCGGTTAAAAGCAGCGCGTAGTGTACTCAAAACAGCGCTAAAGGCCATATCTAATATGCGAGAAAAACGGGAGATGTGAACTGGGTTTGAGGGTTGGGTATTGCACAGGTAGGGCGGCAAAAATTGTTGCGTATTAAATGCGGTTCAATGGTGTAAAAACGTCTATGATTGAACAATCAGCTCGCTGATACACATACATTATTTTTGGAGGGAATACGATGAAAACACCATTAATACTTGCCGCTTTGATGCTGGCTGCCAGCACCGCCAGCGTTGCCGCCGAGCCAGATCCGTTGGCGGATAAACTGTCCAAGGCCATGGCAGCGGATATTCGCACCGAGGCGGAAGTCGCCCGAGATAAGAACCGCAAGCCACTGGAAACCTTGCAATTTTTTGGTTTGAAGGAAAACATGAAAGTGATCGAGCTGATCCCCGGTCGCGGTTGGTACACCAAGTTATTGGCACCGGTACTGGCGGATGAAGGTGAGTTGATCGTTGCTGTTGGTACCCGTCGCGTGGGTGAGCTGTTAAAACAACCAGGTTTTGACAAAGTAGCGGTATCGAGTGAGAAAGCAACCTTCACCCGTTCCACCAGCGAACCCCTGTTGTACTCAGTAGCCGGGGTCGACCTGGGCAAGCCCAAAGCCGATATGGTGTTGACCTTTCGCAACTACCACAATCTGGATACCGAGTCCCGTGCAGAAATGAACGAAGCGGTGTTTAAAGCGCTCAAACCCGGTGGAATCTACGGAGTTGTGGACCATACTCGCCGTCATATGCAGGATCTTAACCGCGAGACCCGTCGTCGCTTTGATCCGGTACAGGCGATTCTGGAAATTCAGGCAGCGGGTTTTGAGCTGGTGGACTACTCTCCAATCCACTACAAACCCGATGACGAGTTGCGCTACGAAGTGGGCCGTAAAACCGTTACTGGCAATACCGACCGCTGGACGCTGAAGTTTCGCAAGCCTAAATAAAACAGCGTGCGAAATTTAAAGTACTAAATTCTAAAAAAACGTTTTGCCGTAGCCGTAGTGGCTGCGGCAATTTCGTCTTCTGGTTCGCCATAACGATGGCTCACTTCTTTTAACACCCAAGGTAAAAACGCAGGCTCATTACGGCGGCTTCTTTTCAGTTCTTTGGGCATTGGCTCGATATTGCGCGGCAGTAAATAGGGCGCATCACTTTCCAACATCAATCGCTGCAACGGGATATTGCTCACCAGTTGTTGCAACTCGGTGCCACGGCGTTCGTCGCACACCCAGGCGGTAATGCCGATATGCAGATCCAGATCCAGATAGTTAAACAACGCCTCGCGGCTGCCGGTAAAGCAGTGGATAACCCCATCCACCAGCTGATCACGGTATTCCTTGATGATTTCCAGTTGACGCTGATGGGCATCCCGCTCGTGCATAAACACTGGCAGTTGCAGTTCCGTTGCCAATTGCAATTGCTGTTCAAAGGCCCGTTGTTGATCGGCAGGCTGTGAAAAATTGCGATTGAAGTCCAACCCGGTTTCACCGATAGCTACCACTTGTCGCTGTTTAGCAAGCTGGCGGATCAGCTCGCTGCTGTTGCTGTTCCACTCGCTGGCGTGATGGGGGTGAACCCCGGCGGTGCAATACAGCATATTGGGAAACTGCTCGGCGTACTGTTGGCAAAGTTCGGCGACGATTTCGCTGGTGGTTGCGTCGGTGCCGGTAAGCACGCAGTGTTGTACGCCGCACTCCAGTGCGTGTTCAAGAATCTGCTGCTGGTCAGCGGCAAAGGATTTGTTGGCCAGGTTAAGGCCGATATCCACCAGTGGGGTAGGGGACTTTCTCATACAGTTCGCAAATCACTGTTGGTTACAGCAGTTTTGATTTTTCCTGCTCATTCAACATACGGCTGTCAGAACCCAGTAGGTGGGCGTAAATCATAGAGAATGCCAGTACATTCTGGACATAATTCCGGGTTTCTTTAAAAGGAATGGTTTCAATCCAGGCGTCAAAGGGCAGCTGCTTGTTACTGACCTTCAACCAGCTGTTTACCCGGTGGGGGCCAGCGTTGTAAGCGGCAGTGGCCAGAATGCGATTGTCTTTAAAACGGTCCAGCAGTTCACGGTAATAACGGCTGCCCAGTTCAATATTTTTACTGGGCTCCAGCAACTGTTTATTGTTTTTCAAGGCAATATTGTATTTGCGCGCGGTTTGGCGAGCGGTAGCGGGCATCAGCTGCATCAAGCCCCTGGCACCCACCGGCGATACCGCGTCCTCGGCCAGTGCACTTTCCTGGCGCGCCAGGGCCAGCAGCAGATGACTGCTGATGTTGTGCTCAGTGCTGCGATCGCTGAATTGCTGTTGGTGATCGAGGGGGAAACGGCGCTCGATATCGTTCCAGTAGCTGGCTTGAATCATGCTGACAATGGCCTGATTGCTCCAGCCCCAACGTTTGGATATTTCTGCGGCCAGCTGCCATTGGCGCTCGTTGAAGCGGCGACTGGCGTATTGCCACTCCCGTCGAGCTGCCACATTGTCACCGTGGTGGTATAGCTCCCGGGCACGGCGAATGGCCGGGATCGCCGCTACCATGGTCAGCTCGGTTTCATCCACCAGCAATGGCATGTGGTTCATGTGGTAATTGCCGTTCAGCCAATCGGTGGCCAAAAAGCCATAAAAGCTGCGCTTTTGCGCCAGTTCCGCATACAACGGGGCGGGGTCTTCGCCCTTGAGTTGTTGTGCCAACCGTGCCTGCCAATAGAGCCAGCGGGCCTCCTGGCGATACTCTTGGGGCAGCTGATTGAGCCAGTGTTGCGCACCTTGCCAGTTGGCACGGCCCAATGCCTTGCGTATCCGCCATTCCAGTGTCTGTGGCGGCACAATGGCGATGGTGTCTGCGAGTAGCTGATCGGTGAGTGTGTATTCTTCCTTGCTGAACAGGCGTTTGGCCAAGCGATCAACAATGCGTCCCTGGGCCTGAATTTTAAAGGGGTGGCTCTGTTGGTAATGGCGCCAGTGGCTCAGTGCCGCCACTGGGTCACCGCTACTGAGGCGACGCAGGTTGTGCTCGATAATAGCCAGCATTTCCGGACTGTGGTCGGCAAACTGTGAGTAGTTGCCAATGCGCTGCGGTTGCTTACTGGCGGCGCTGGCGTTGGCCGCCCAAGTGGCGTAAGGCTGCTGTTTAAGGCGTTTTTGCAGATAACGGGCCAACTTGTACTGGCGATTGGACAGAGCCTTGCTGTAACGCTGCCAAACCAGAGTGTCGGTGATGTGGCCATGGCTTTCCAGCAGGGTGAATAGCTTGTCGCAGTCTTTCGGTTGAGATTTGCCCTGATTCCACAGCGCCAGCCCCTGTTTGAGGGCATCCTGCTGTTGGGCCTGATCGCCGGTGCGGTAACGGGCGTACTGGTAGTAACAGCGCAGTCGGGCACTGGCCAGCTTGGGATCGTAGTAATTGATAAAGTCGTTACCACGTCGACGTTGCTTGAGTTTGTTGAGCCACACCAAACGCATTTTGTCGGCGATGCGCTGACCTTTGTAGGTATCGAGAAAGCGATCGACTTCGCGCTGACGAAGGCTGTTGATGCGGCCTGCCAAATCCGCGTATTCCAGGTAGGATTTCAGCGGGTAGTGATCCAGCTTTGCCAGCAGTGCGCGGTATCTTTGGCGTTTGCCCTGGCGCAGAGCTTTCAGGGCTTGCTGGAACCATTGCCGCTGTTGCTCAAGCTCGCTTTCGTCCACTGGCAGGGCCTGGCCCGAGCGAATCACAATACTCGCTCCTGCAGATTCCGAGCTGCTTGACGCAGGCATTGCGGATTGTGGCAGTACTGTCAGCAGTACCAAAGCAATGGTCGAAAACACAAGCTTCATAGCAATATCAGATCATTGGGCCAGTAAATAACTGGCGGCACTCTAACTTTTATCGCCCGGACTGAACAGATTCTGAAGAAAATCTTCAGTTTTCCTCCCTTATTCGCACCGCCAACACATCACAGCCCGCACCGTGAATAACGCCATTGGCGGTGGAACCCAGCAGCAGTGCCAGACCGTGGCGCCCATGACTACCTACGACAATTAAGTCGGCCTGGTGTTCATCGGCATAGCGATGAAGCTCATGGGCGGGTTGGCCGACAATCACTATCTGGTCTGCGCTGGGTACAGATAATGTGCTACCGTGGCGCGCCAAACTTTTGCGGGCTTGTTCTTCCAGCTGGCTTTGCACGTCGGAGAGGTCCATGGGGATGTCCCCGCCATAGGCGAACGACAGGGGCTCCTGAACGTGCATCAGCGTGATCCGTGGTGCATTGTCAGTGCCACTCAAGAACAAATGGGCTACGCGATTGACCACTTGGTTAGACTCTGGTGATAAATCCAGGCCCACCAGTATGTGTTTATACTCAGGCATGGGTGACCTCCTGCTGTATATGAAGTGTGTGCATTAATAAATTTAACAGGCAACTATATAAAGTATGGAATATATCTGGGTTCTTGTGGTGTTGGCGCTGGTTCTTTCGCCCATTATTGGACTTAAATCATCTCCGCGGCAAAAAAAACAGGAAAACCTGCGCCGCTGCGCTTCCGCTGCGGGCCTGCACGTAAAAATTGCCCGCCGCCCGGATGCTCGTGATGATGAACGCGATCTGGATTCCATCAGTTATTTATTGCCCTGGGGCAATAGTGCCCCGGAAGGGCTGCGCCCCTGGGTGCTGACCCATAACAACCGCCGTGGTATGGAGGCGCAATGGCCCAACTGGCGCTGGTTTCAAGGGCCTGCCCAACCGGGAATTGAAGATACCCTGGAACAGGTATTACCTGCCTTGCCTGCCGGAGTAACCGGGCTTGTGGTGTCCCGTCAGGGGTTGTCCATTCACTGGTTGGAGCAGGGTGAGGAGGCGGATGTGTCGGCTATTGTCAGTGCCCTGAAAACCTTGCGCGAAACCCTTCAAAAATAACCATCATTTATATACAACGAAAAATTTTTCTTGACCTGTGCCGGTTCTGTCCGTGTATATTCGCCACTTTCGCTCCTCTGAAACTATCTTGAGCGGGCATATCCACACTTTGTGGCCGGGGAGGCCACCAGACAGGTTCAAGCATCTATGGGAAAATCACTGGTAATTGTGGAGTCGCCAGCCAAGGCGAAGACCATCAACAAGTATCTGGGTAAAGATTTCACCGTAAAATCCAGTGTCGGCCATATCCGCGATTTGCCCACCGGCGGCGGTGCCCGCCAACCAGTCGATCCCAAAGCACGAGCCAAGGCGGCCGCCCTGACTCGGAAAATGTCTCCCGAACAAAAAATTGAACACAAGCGCAAGAAAGCCAAAGAACAGCTGGTCAACCGTATGGGAATTGACCCGGATCGCGGCTGGGCGGCCAACTACCAGATTCTGCCGGGCAAGGAAAAAGTTGTCGCGGAGCTGAAAAAACTCGCCAAAGACGCCGACCATATCTATCTGGCAACGGACTTGGATAGAGAAGGGGAGGCGATTGCCTGGCACTTGCAGGAAGCCATTGGCGGTGACCTGGGCCGCTACAAGCGGGTGGTGTTTAACGAGATCACCAAAAGCGCTATTAAGGACGCCTTCTCCGAGCCCGGTGAGCTGGACAACAACCGGGTAAACGCCCAGCAGGCCCGCCGTTTCCTCGACCGGGTGGTGGGCTATATGGTGTCGCCACTGCTGTGGGAAAAAGTCGCCCGTGGCCTGTCCGCCGGCCGTGTGCAATCGGTGGCGGTGAAAATGCTGGTGGAGCGCGAACGGGAGATTCGCGCTTTTATTCCGGAAGAATACTGGACGGTTCAGGCGGATCTGGAAAGAACGGCGGAAGACCTTGAACAAATTATCCGTTTTGATGTGGCCCGCCATCAGGGCAAAGCGTTTCGCCCTGGCAACAAGGCGGAGACCGACGCGGCTCTGGCACAGCTGAAGCCGGCCCAATACCGAGTCAGCAACCGGGAAGACAAACCCACCAAGTCCAAGCCATCGGCCCCATTTATTACTTCTACCTTGCAGCAGGCGGCCAGTACCCGCCTCGGTTATGGGGTGAAGAAAACCATGATGATGGCCCAGCGCTTGTACGAAGCGGGTTACATCACTTATATGCGTACCGACTCCACCAACCTCAGTAAAGAGGCGGTGGACGCCTGCCGGGAGTTTATCGGTGTGCGTTTTGGCGACAAATACCTGCCCGATGCACCCATTGCCTACAGCAGCAAATCCGGTGCCCAAGAGGCCCACGAAGCAATTCGCCCGTCCAATATCGATATCATGCCAGGCGACTTGTCGGACATGGAGGCGGACGCTCGCAAACTCTATCAACTGATCTGGCAGCAGTTTGTGGCCTGCCAGATGGTACCTGCAGAATTTACCAGCACCACAGTGACAGTCACCGCCGGCGATTACGAGTTACGGGTAAAAGGCCGGGTGATTCGCTTTGATGGTTACCTGAAGGTGCTGCCCGCGCATCGCAAAAAAGACGACGATGTTGAACTGCCTGATCTGGCGGTGGGCGACGAGCTCAACCTGAATATTCTGATTCCCAACCAGCACTTTACCAAGCCACCGGCTCGCTACAGCGAAGCCTCACTGGTAAAAGAACTGGAAAAACGCGGCATTGGTCGCCCGTCCACCTACGCCTCAATTATTTCCACCATTCAGGATCGCGGTTACGTAAGGGTGGAAAACCGGCGTTTTTACGCGGAGAAAATCGGCGATATTGTTACCGATCGTCTTAACGAGAATTTTACCGACCTGATGGACTACGGCTTTACCGCCGCCATGGAAGAGTATCTGGATAAAGTGGCGGATGGCGACCTGGATTGGCAGGACGTGCTCAACCGCTTTTACCAGGACTTTTCCGCCAAACTGGAGCAGGCCCACAGTGCCGAAGGGGGAATGCGCCCCAATGCGCCTTCGGAAACTGACGTTCCCTGCCCGCTCTGTGGCCGCCATATGATGGTGCGCACCGGTAGCACTGGGGTGTTCTTGGGCTGCTCCGGCTACAGCCTGCCGCCCAAAGAGCGCTGTAAAGGCACCCTCAATCTGCTGCCCGGCGACGAGGCGGTGAATGTGGATGACGATGACGAGGCGGAAGCCCGTCAGCTGATGGAAAAGCGCCGCTGCCACAAATGCAACTCCGCCATGGAAAACTACCTGATTGACGAGAAGCGCAAAATCCATATCTGCGGCAATAACCCGGATTGTGATGGCTTCCAGGTGGAAGAGGGCACCTTCGTGATCAAGGGCTACGAAGGCCCAGTACTGGATTGCGACAAGTGCGGCAGTGAGATGCAGCTAAAGACCGGCCGCTTTGGCAAGTTCTTTGGTTGCACCAACGAAACCTGCAAAAACACCCGCAAGCTGCTGAAGAACGGCCAGCCGGCGCCACCGAAGATGGACCCGGTGCCCATGCCGGAACTGCAGTGCGTCAAAGTGGACGACCATTACATTCTGCGCGACGGTGCCAGTGGCCTGTTCCTGGCTGCCAGCCAGTTCCCCAAACACCGTGAGACCCGCTCACCACAGATTGCCGAGATGCTGCCTCACAAGGACGAGATTGACCCCAAATACAACTTCCTGTGGAGCGCCCCCGTTGCTGACCCTGACGGTGTGCCCACCTACGTGCGCTACAGTCGCAAGACCAAAGAGCAGTATGTGCAGGCGGAAGTGGAGGGCAAGTCCACCGGCTTTCGTGCCTGGTATAAGAATGGTAAGTGGGACGTTGAGGATAAGCGCAAGAAAAAATAACCTCGTGCGACGGGCCGCTGGCTGCGAGCAAGTGTCATTCTGAGAGCGGTGAAGCCCGAAGCCTGAAACTTTATTTTTATGATAGACTCTCAGGGTAACTTGTTTTCACAGATGTAACCCCATGTCTTCTACTTTGTACGAAATTGTTCAACTCTCTGACGGTGATTATGCGCTGCAACGCACTGATGGCGGCGGTGAACCGCTGGTGCGTATTCGTTTTTCCAAGGAAGCCCAGCATTACTTGCGCGACTCCAGTGTGGACGTGGCCAAGGCGATGATCGACGCCGGTATCGAGGTGGTCGAGCAGATCAATGATGAGGAAGAGAGCGAACAGGAAGCGCGTGAAGAGGCACCTCGCATACTGCACTAAGCCAGCAATCCACCTTATGGGTGCGAATACGTAAAAAGGCAGCAATAGCTGCCTTTTTACGTATATGGGTTTCGTCGTTTGGTTTACATATCGGTTCTTAATACGCCGACGCTTAGCCCTTCAATGGCGAAATCCTGCTCTCGCAGATTAACCACTATGGGTTCAAAGTCCTGGTTTTCTGGTAGCAGGTGAATTTCGTATTTGCTGCGGGTGCGCTTGAGTCTCTTGACGGTCACCTCGTCATCGACTCTTGCCACCACCACTTGGCCATTTTCAGCGGTTTCCTGGCGGTGCACTGCCAGCAGGTCACCGTCCATAATACCGATGTCTTTCATGCTCATGCCTTGAACCCGCAGGAAGTAGGACGCGGCGGGGTGGAACAGCTGTTCCGGCACTTCGTAATATTCCTCCACATTTTCTTCCGCCAGAATCGGGCTGCCAGCGGCCACCCGGCCGACCACGGGCAGGCCGTCCGGAACCGTGTCATCCACCAGCAAACGAATACTGCGAGAGCCACCGGGAATAATCTCGATCATGCCTTTACGTTCCAGGGCTTTCAGGTGCTCTTGAGCGGCGTTGGCAGAACGAAAGCCCAAGGCCTCGGCAATCTCTGCACGGGTAGGGGGGTATCCGGTATCGTCGATGTGCAATTTTATCAAGTCGAGAATTTGCTGCTGGCGCGGCGTCAGTTCAATCATCAGAACGTCCTTTGACTGGTTTTTTATACAGCTGTAATTGTGTCCAGTATGGCGCTGTAAAAAACAAGATGCAAGAGATAATTTATCTGATAAAAAGAGGTCGGTATGGGTCAATCGTCGCTGCGAAACCCGAGGTGGGAGTCGAGAGTGGTGAGAGGGTCTTGTACGCTGTCGGGGATGTGTATGTCGTCGAGTTCGTGGCTGTCTTCACTGCTCAGCTCGTAGGAGGCTCGCCAATCTTCGGGGGCTTCAGCACTGAGGATTAACATCTGACCCCAGGTTTCAAAATCCAGTTCGCTGACTTCGCCTCCCAGTAACTGGATTTCGATGGTGGCGGCGGCATCGTCAACCGCGACCACTTCAAACAGCACATCCTCTGCAGCGTCCTGATACCAGGAACCAATTTCAGGATAGTGCTTGGCCACGACAATGCTCCAATATTGAAAATAGAATTAAAACCCTATCACTGCTGAACTGGCTTTCCTATTGCCGTTAGGGGAATACTCTGTTCAGTAAAATTTCCAAAAATAATGTGTTTGCGGCGGTGTTTTTAAAAGCAAAGAAAATTCAAAGGATTAGCGCGAGCCAAATAACGTCACTTATAGGAAAGAAGAATAAAAAATAGATGGGTAATGAAAAAAATATCTAAAAAAATAAGCACAAAAAAGCCCGCTAAGGGCTTTTTTGCTGGGTAGAAACGCTATTTTTAGGTGTTGGCGGGTTCAAAGCGATTGGCGGCCACATTTTTGACGACTTTGGCGGCGTTGAACAGCTGGCCGTTCATGGCGATGTAGACACCGGGCTCTACCGCTTGCAGGGCCCCCAGTGCGCAGCCGATATTAAAGATGGCATCGGTTTCCCGAAATGCCGCAGGTTGCAGGGCGCCGGTCATCAGTATGTGTTTCTCCGGCACTTGCTGACAAAGCCATTTGCCGGTTTCCACCATGCCGTCGGTGCCATGGGTGACCAATACATAATCACTGTCACAGGCTTTCACCCGGTCGACAATCAGTTGGCGATCTGTATCGGTTAAGTCCAGACTGTCTTTGCGCAATACCGAATGCACCTGAAATTCAAAGCCCACTTCCATGCGCTTTAGCAATTCGCCAATCACCGGGTCGCCGACTTGGTAGTCGCTTTTGGCATCGAAGTAAATTTTGTCGATGGTGCCGCCAGTGGTGATGATGTTTATTTTCATGGTTCTGCGTCTTCAGTATCTATAATGTTCGTTATCGCGGGGGCGGTGGTGGAATACTATTTTTGCCAGTCCAAAATTACTTTGCCCGACTGCCCGGAACACATCATGTCGAAGCCTTTTTGGAAGTCATCCACAGAGTAGTGGTGGGTAATAATGGGGCTCAAATCGAGGCCGCTTTGGATCAGGGTGCTCATCTTGTACCAGGTCTCAAACATCTCTCGTCCGTAAATGCCCTTGATCACCAAGCCCTTGAAAATGACCTTGTTCCAGTCGATGACCATTTCTCCGGGGGGAATGCCGAGCATGGCAATTTTGCCGCCGTGGTTCATGTTGTTGAGCATGTCGTTAAATGCCACCGGCACACCAGACATTTCCAGGCCGATATCAAAGCCTTCGGTCATGCCTAATTCCTGCATCACTTGAGGCAGTTTTTCACTGGCGACATTCACGGCTCGGGTTGCGCCCATTTTTCTAGCCAGGTCAAGGCGGTATTCGTTCAAGTCGGTAATCACCACATGGCGAGCACCGCAGTGCTTGGCAATAGCCACTGCCATAATACCAATGGGGCCTGCACCGGTAATCAGCACGTCTTCGCCGATCAGGTCAAAAGACAAAGTGGTGTGCACGGCATTGCCAAATGGGTCAAAAATAGCGGCCAAATCGTCGCTAATATCGTCGGGCAATTTGAAGGCATTGAATGCGGGAATCACCAGATATTCGGCAAAAGCACCGGGGCGGTCCACACCGACGCCGACGGTGTTACGGCACAGGTGGCGTCGTCCGGCACGGCAGTTACGGCAGTGGCCACAGGTAATATGACCTTCGCCGGATACCCGGTCGCCGAGATTAAAACCGCGCACTTCCTGGCCCATGTCCACCACTTCTCCGACAAATTCATGGCCTACGACCATGGGCACGGGAATGGTTTGCTGAGACCATTTATCCCAGTTGTAGATGTGCACATCGGTGCCACAAATCGCAGTTTTGCGAATGCGGATGAGCAGGTCGTTGTGGCCCATTTCGGGCTTGTCGACCTCGGTGGCCCAGATTCCCGGTTCAGCTTTGAGTTTGGATAATGCTTTCATGGTTGGCTCCGAAAAGTGAAGGCGCATATCGAAGTGCCTTCAGCCGCGGTTTAAATAACGCCGAGTGATTTACCCACTTTAATAAACGCCGCAATTGCGTTGTCCAACTGTTCATTGGTGTGCGCTGCGGACATTTGAGTGCGAATGCGGGCCTGACCCTTGGGTACAACCGGGAACGAAAAGCCCACCACATAAATGCCTTCCTCGAGCATTTTGTCGGCAAACTCTGCGGCCAGGCGGGCATCGCCAATCATGACGGGAATAATGGCGTGATCGGCACCGGCCAGGGTAAACCCTGCCTCGGTCATGCGCTCGCGAAAATAGCGGCTGTTATCCGCCAATTTCTGGATCAGGTCTTTGCTCTGCGACAGCATCTCGATCACTTTGATGGAAGCGGTCACCACCGCCGGTGCCATGGAGTTAGAGAACAGGTAGGGGCGCGAGCGCTGGCGCAAGATATCGATAATTTCCTTGCGGCCAGAGGTGTAGCCGCCGGAAGAGCCGCCCATGGCTTTGCCCAAGGTGCCGGTAATGATATCTACCCGATTCATCACATTGCAGTATTCGTGGGAGCCGCGACCGTTGTCGCCGAGAAAGCCCACGGCGTGGGAGTCGTCCACCATGACCAGGGCGTCGTATTTGTCGGCTAAATCACAGACCGCCTTAAGGTTGGCGATTACCCCGTCCATGGAAAATACGCCATCGGTGGCGATCAGTTTAAAACGGGCGCCGGCCTCGTCGGCTTCCTGCAAGCGCGCTTCCAGTTCTGCCATGTCGTTATTGGCGTAGCGGTAACGCTTGGCCTTACACAGGCGCACACCGTCGATAATGGAGGCGTGGTTGAGCGCATCGGAGATAATGGCGTCTTCCGGGCCCAGCAAGGTTTCAAACAAACCGCCGTTGGCGTCGAAGCAAGAGGAGTAGAGGATAGTGTCTTCGGTGCCCAGAAACTCGCTGAGTTTCTGTTCCAGGGTTTTGTGAATGTCCTGAGTGCCACAAATAAAGCGTACCGAAGCCACCCCAAACCCGTGCTTATTGAGGCCAGCGTTGGCGGCCTCGATTAATGTCGGGTGATTGGCCAGGCCCAGGTAGTTATTGGCGCAAAAGTTCAGTACCTGCTGGCCGCCTTGAACCTCAATTTGAGACGCTTGCTGGGAGGTGATTACCCGCTCGCCTTTGTACAGGCCGTCGCTGCGGATTTGGTCGAGCTCGGCCGCCAGGTGTTGTAGAAATGGGGTAGGCATGGGAGTTTTACCGAATGAAATAGAGTTTGTGAAAATCATTTTAGGTTTCCCCCCGCCATCCGTCCATAAACTCACTTGTTCAAAAAGCAACCAGTTTGGGGTGGGCTGGTGCCCTGAAAAGGCGCGTTGACATTACCGCTTGAGGCTCTTAACGTGGCCGCTTTCACGATTGACCGGCAGGATGGATTGATGCCTTTAGGCCCTTTAATGCTCGACCTTGAGAGCACAACGCTCAGCGATGACGAGCGCACTCTGTTGCAACAGCCCGAAGTGGGCGGTGTCATCTTTTTTACTCGCAATTTTGAGTCCCGCGAGCAACTTTGTACCTTGGTCGAACAAATTCGCGCCGTTCGCCCGGAGCTGCTGTTGGCAGTGGACCAGGAGGGGGGCAGGGTGCAGCGCTTTAAAACCGGCTTCACGCGTTTGCCTAATATGCAGCAACTGGGCAAGTGCTATCGTGAAGACGCGAAAATCGGCCTGACCTTATGCCGCGATACCGGCTGGTTGATGGCCAGTGAACTGCGTGCCTGCGGTTTGGACATCAGCTTTGCCCCGGTATTGGATCTGGACACAGATCGCTCCCAGGTGATTGGCGACCGGGCGTTTTCTGACGATGTAAAAGAGGCGGTTGCCTGTGCCACCGAGTTTATTGCGGGGATGGGGGAAGCCGGTATGGCCGCTACGGCCAAACATTTCCCGGGCCATGGTTCTGTGGTGGCGGACAGTCACAAAGAAACCCCCACTGACAACCGCACTTTGGATGAGGTGCGTCAGCGGGATATGGTGCCCTTTGTGAGCTTGTTGGGTCACTATCGCGGGGTTATGCCAGCGCATATTCTGTTTCCTCAGGTGGCGCCGCAAACGGTGGGCTTCAGTCCGTTTTGGCTGCAACAGGTGCTGCGAGAGGAGCTGGGTTTTAGCGGGGTAATTTTCAGCGATGACCTTTCGATGAAGGGGGCTGATGTGGCCGGTGGCTACCCGCAAAAAGCCGCTGCGGCACTGGACGCTGGTTGTGATATGGTGCTGGTGTGTAACAACCGCCAGGGCGCACTGGAAGTGCTGGCCTGGTTGCAACAGCATCAGCACCCTCCGTTAGCAACCAAGGGTATTGAACAGATGTGTGCCAGTGGCAAGGTGTCCTGGCAGCAGTTGCAATTGAGCGAGCGGTATCAGCGCACCCAACAACAACTCAATCACTTGACCGCAAAATAGACACTAAAAATAGGTGCTAAAAACAGGTACTACAGGAGATCTACGTGCAGGCAATTGAAAGCTGGCTGGCGAATATAGTCGGAGAGAAATTTCTCTGGATGGCGGAAGTATTTCTGATTGTATTGCTGGCGCTGTCACTGGGCTTTTTGGTGAATAAAGTCATCAATCGCCTGGAAAAACAGGCGGCAAAAACCAAAACCGTGTGGGACGATGCCCTGATCGAAGCCTTTCGACGGCCACTGGTGTGGTTGGTGTGGATTTTGGGGATTAACTTTGCCGCGGAAATCGCCTTTAGCAGTGACCCGGCGTGGGAAAAACTGATTGCCCAAGCCAACAAGGTAGCAGTGATCTTTTTGGTGATGTTGTTTCTGCTCAACTTTTTGAAGCGAGCTGAACGCAATTTCCTCGATCCGGAATATCAGACCCCGCCCGTGGATCAAACCACCGCCAGGGCGGTTGGCAAACTGTTGCGGGCCGCAGTCATTATCAGCTCACTGCTGATTGTGATGCAGGTGTTCGGCTTTAGTATCTCCGGCCTGCTGGCGTTTGGCGGTATTGGCGGTATTGCCGTGGGTTTTGCCGCCAAGGATCTGCTCGCCAACTTCTTCGGTGGCATGATGATCTACTTCGACCGGCCCTTTAAAGTGGGGGATTGGGTGCGCTCGCCGGACCAGGAAATTGAGGGAACCGTGGAGGATATTGGCTGGCGTATGACTCGCATTCGCACCTTTGACAAGCGCCCCTTGTACATTCCCAACTCGGTGTTTACCCAGATTTCCATAGAGAACCCATCGCGGATGACCAACCGCCGCATCTATGAAACCATTGGTATTCGCTATGACGACATTGCGGTTATGGATGCCATTGTTGCGGACGTAAAAGCGATGCTGTTAGCCCATGAAGAGATTGACACCAAACAAACCCTGATTGTTAACTTCAACAGCTTCGGCGCATCTTCGGTGGACTTTTTTGTCTATACCTTTACCAAAACCTGTAATTGGGTGCACTTCCATGAAGTGAAGCAGGATGTGCTGCTGAAAGTTGCCGCCATTATCGATAGCCATCAGGCGGAAATTGCTTTCCCCACCTCAACGGTGCATGTGCCCAATGGCATAGCGACCACCACCCATACGGCAACCACAGAGGTATAAACCTTTTGAGTGACTCACCTGCAAATGAACTGCCTGACGTTGTAGAAATACTGGATTACGCTCTGGAGCTGAGTTCCGGAGAAGAAGTGGATTCCGCCATTGAGCGTATTGCTTCTGATATCACTGAAAAACTGGCGGATACCAACCCCATTGTGATCTGTGTGCTCAATGGTGGTGTGGTATTTACTGGCCAGCTATTGACGCTGCTGCGCTTTCCTCTGGAATTGGATTATCTACATGCCACCCGCTACCGCGGCGAAACCATCGGTTCGGATATCAATTGGTTGGCGCGGCCACAACAGGATATGAAAGATCGCACCGTATTGATTCTCGACGATATTTTTGACGAAGGTTTTACCCTGCAATCGATTGTTGAGCACTGTAAGGCGGAAGGCGCGGAGGCTGTACATACGGCAGTTCTGGTGGAAAAACGCCACGATCGCGAGCGCGCAGACATTCGCCCGGACTTCGTTGGCTTGACCACTAGCGACCTCTATCTGTTTGGCTCCGGTATGGATTATCTGGGGTATTGGCGCAATCTACCGGGTATCTATGGATTGAAGGTGGAGTGGGAGTAACCTGCTGCGCCTTTTGTCATTGCCAAGAGCTCCTTTTACTGGCTGACTCGAAATAAATCACTATGCAAAAAATGGCCATTATTGGCGGCACCGGTTTAACTCAAATGCCGGAGCTGCAAATTCATCACAGCAGAACGGTCACCACTCAGTACGGTTCACCATCGTCGCCCTTGCTCTGCGGCCAGCTGGGTGGTGCCGATGTGGTGTTCCTCGCCCGCCACGGCAGCAGTCATAATATCCCACCTCACTGTGTCAATTACCGAGCCAATATGGCGGCTTTAAAACAGGAGGGAGTGGCTGCGGTGATCGCTGTAAACGCCGTGGGAGGCATTCGCAGCGATATGGGAGCGGGTGCTCTGGTGGTTCCCGATCAGATCATCGATTACACCTGGGGTCGTCAACACACCTATTCTGATGGCCCGGATGCCCCTCTGGAACATGTGGATTTTACCCAGCCGTACACTGAGCCACTGCGTCAGCAGCTGCTAAGTGCCCTGCAGGCCGAAGGTGTTGCCGGGATTGATGGCGGTGTGCATGGAGTCACCCAGGGGCCGAGGTTGGAAAGTGCAGCGGAGATTGATCGCCTGGAAAAGGATGGCTGTGATCTGGTGGGCATGACGGCTATGCCAGAAGCAGCCCTGGCACGTGAGCTGGGGCTGGACTACGCTTGCCTGGCGTTGGTGGTCAACCCGGCTGCTGGGCGCAGCGTTGATACCATATCAATGGCGGATATTCAGGCTGTTCTGGAACAGAGCATTCCAAAAATTCGTCGTGTACTGGTGCGCACTTGCAATGGAGTTTCCAAAGGAGTTTAACGATGAATGCTCAAAATATGTGCCCGTCATTGCGAGTCGCCCAGCGACGCGGCAATCTCTCGAATTTGGTGCAACCTTTACGGAGATCGCCACAGTCGCTACGCGCCTTCGCGATGACGAAAAAGTTCAGGCTGTGTTGGTTGCTGCTGGCTGCACTGCTCCTCAGCGCCTGCACCGATAACGATTCTCCCCAGGCAGTATCTCAGCGGTTTTGGCAAGCGATGGCGGATGGGGATGTTGAAGCGGCCAAGGCGCTGGCCACCAGAGGTAGTATGGACGGCATCAGCATCAACGATGATCGCCGTATCGAAGCGCTGCAAATCGGTGATGTCAGCCTGGAAGAGGGGGCAGATGTTTCGTTGGTGGCTACCGCTTTCGATTCCGTGAATGGCAGCAGTCGCATCGGCCTGTCTTTTGATACCGTGTTAGAGCAACATCAAGGTCAATGGCGGGTAAACTTTAGTCGCACCACCCAGTCCATGTTGGGCAGTTCTTTCCAGCAGTTGCAAAATGCGCTGGCAGAAACCATTAGCGAAGCGGGCGATGCCATCGGTGAGGCGGTGGATGGTGCTCTTGATGACGCTGTTCGTGAGATGAGTTCGGTGCTGCAAGATACCGCCCGGGACATGCAGCAGGCGGCGGATGGTATTCGCGCTGAGCTGGAACAGCTAAAACAAGACGACTCACCCCCTATAAAAGACACCGCTCCCGTTGAAAAATAGCTGATGTCTTTTCTGGTAAACGACAACTTTGCCGCACCTTTAGGTGAACAGGGCCTGTTGATCGAATCCACCGGTTTTGATTTGGCGGCGTATCAGCCGGACTGCTACCAACAGCTCGATATCCCTTTGCCTCCACGAGTCAGCAAAGCCGTACCCAAACGACAGGCAGAATTCCTGGCCGGTCGCTACTGCGCCGCCCGTGCGCTCAATGCATTGGGGAGCCGTGATCTGGTGGTGCACAGTGGCGAAAATCGCATTCCCAGATGGCCAGAAAATACCGTTGGTTCAATTTCACACACTGCTGGTAAAGCAGTCGCTGTTGCGGCCTGGAAAAAGGATTACGTTGGGATTGGTATCGATTGCGAAATGCAGGTGAGTGATGAGGTGTGCGAGCGTATTTACGACACCATTGCGATACCAGAGGATACCCAATTATTGAACCGTGGCGGTTGGGAGAAAGCGTGGTTCTTAACCCTGTTATTTTCTGCCAAGGAAAGCTTGTTTAAAGCACTTTATCCGACAGTGAACAAGTATTTTGGTTTTGATAAAGCACAGCTGCTTGAAGTGACAGAAAACACTTTTGCTATTGCTCTGACGGATAATCTTAATGACCGCTGGTGCAAGAGTCAGATATTTTCTGGTTGCTATTTGCGGGGTGAGGGATATGTTGTGACTTTTTTGGAGATTAAGGAAAATTTATGAAAACTCCAATTGCAATTATAGGCTTTTTAGTTTGTTTTGTTTCTGGCGCTGTAGTTCATAAAGTATGGTTAGCGGATGAATCTTCTTTACAGTTGGCTGAGCAGGTAAGTTTGGCAAAAGATACTATGGACTCGTTAAACGTAGGGCAAGAATCTCAGCGTGTACGTATTTTGAACGCAATAGTCGACAATATAAGAGTTGTTTGGAATCTGGATGTTTCCGGCGCTGATAAAATCACAAAAATTAAAGCTTATGAAAAGGCGCTTCTTCATCTAAGCGAGGATATTAAACAAGCCGGTTATCCAAAATATAGCAATAGGTACAGCGTAGACCGCGCTTTTGACAGAGCTAATGAGCTTATCAAGGAAATAGGAGGTGACTTGCTCCTTGATCCAGATAGCTAGTGAATCAACTTAACGATTGCTCTGTAATAATGGCGTCGGTATGACCTCAGGTTTTTCTAATTTCGGCTCTGGTACTTCATAGTGCTTTACCTGCACCAATACCCCCATTTTAGGGTGGTCGATGTAGTGCAGTTCATCCCGTCGCATACGGCGGCTGGCCTTGAATAAGTTAACTTCGTTGACTTTGTAAGGCTCTATAAACTCTTGCTCACCGATCTGGAACAGAGGTGCCTCCGAGGCTTCCAGAGACAGTTCACCAATGCCGATAGCCAGACTTTGTTCAGTAGTGCTTTCAAAAGGGTTGTCCGTATTGTCTTCCAATACTTCGATGGTTGTTTCTGGTGGTGCAATTGGGTATTCAGGCAGCAGCGGCCATACATTTTCAGCGCCCTCTGTCCCTTCAAAGTTGGGCTGTGTGTCCAGTTCCAGATTTTCCACAAAACGGCTCAGCCACAGGTTCGTTTCCATGTGTAGGTAGCGAGAGCGTACCAGGCGCAAGCTGCCTTCCAATTCAAAGTGTTCGCCGTAGCGGTCCCCAGCGCGTACCAGTATCCAGGGAGCTTGAGCAGAACCGATGCCCGGTTGACGCCAAGCTTGATGGTATAACACCTGGTAACCGGAACGACGGCGCAGGGCAGTCGCGTAGTTGTTAAGCTGGCGCTGATCCGACTCCAAAATCTGGAAGGGCTGCTCTTGCTCTGCCTGTGGCTGCTCAGGCTCCGCTGTCAGTAAAATGGAAGGTGTGGCTTCAGGCGGTGCTTGTTCAATGATCTCAATAACCTCTGAATCACCTTCCAGGCCATTTTCTTGGCTGTCCGCTTCTTCAATCACCTGGTTGGGATCAAACAGTTCCAGATGGTTGCTGGGGTATTGTAGCGTTACGTCTTTGCGAGGCTGCTCCTGACCGTAGTGGTCAGTCTGTTGGAAGATAATCACTTCCACCTGGTACCACTTTTCTGCGTCGTCTTTTGCAGCTGTAGCGGGTAAGGTTAGTGCCATAGGAAGAAGGGAAACCAGCAAAGGCAAACGGATACTTCTCAAACCGATACCTCGCCGTTCGCTGTTTATTTTAACACTCATTACTTATCTCCCTTGTCCTCTAATACCTGCAACAGCTTGCTCACTGTATTAATACGCAAATCGCTGGTTTTCATCGCCGCCGAGAAGCGCAGCTCGGTGGCACCCTGGAAACGATAACGGTCTGGCTGCTGTTGTACAAGCTGTACGATGGTGATGGGCTCCACAGACGTGTTACTGCCAAAGCTGATGCCACCACCAGTGGCGTTGGCTTCGATTTTGGTAATGCCCAGTGTTTCTGCCTGCAAGCGCAGTTGGGTAACCCGAATCAGGTTTTTCAGGTACTCCGGCAGCAGACCAAAACGGTCGATCATTTCCACCTGCAGCTCTTTCAACTCACCGCTGTTGCGAGCGCTGGCCAGGCGTTTGTACATCTGCAGGCGCATGGGTACGTCGGGCAGGTAGTCGTCGGGGATCAGGGCGGGAATTCGCAGGTTGATCTCCACATTGTCGTGCATGGCTGCTTCCACATCTGGCTCTTTGCCCTCCTGAATCGCCTGTACTGCCTTTTCCAGCAGTTCCATATACAGAGTAAAGCCGATGCGCTGGATATGACCACTCTGTTCATCACCCAACAATTCGCCGGCACCGCGTATTTCCAGATCGTGAGTGGCCAGGGTAAAACCGCTGCCGAGGTGGTCGGCGGCTTCAATGGCTTCCAGGCGTTTGACGCCGTCTTTGGTCATGGTTTTCGGGTGCGGGGTTAACAGGTAAGCATAGGCTTGGTGGTGAGATCGACCCACCCGGCCGCGCAGTTGGTGCAGCTGGGCGATGCCGAATTTGTCGGCACGCTCGATGATGATGGTGTTGGCGCTGGGAACGTCGATGCCGGTTTCGATAATGGTGGTGCACACCAGCAGGTTAAAACGCTGGTGATAGAAGTCGGACATCACCTGTTCCAGTTCCCGCTCGCGCATCTTGCCGTGGCCGACACCGATGCGGGCTTCCGGGATCAGCTCCTGTAATTCCCGTGCCACCTTATCGATGGTTTTGACTTCGTTGTGCAGGTAGTACACTTGGCCGCCGCGCAGGGTTTCCCGCAGAATCGCCTCGCGAATCAGCCGTGATTCGCTCTGGCGAATAAAAGTCTTTACCGCCAATCGTTTGGCCGGTGGCGTAGCGATAATGGACAGGTCGCGAATGCCGCCAAAGGCCATATTCAATGTGCGGGGAATCGGCGTTGCAGTCATGGTCAGAATATCCACCTCGGCGCGCAGGGCTTTGACAGCTTCTTTCTGACGCACCCCAAAGCGGTGTTCTTCGTCGATGATGAGCAGCCCCAGGTTTTTGTATTTGATGCTGCTGTTCAGCAGTTTGTGAGTGCCAATCAAAATGTCTACATTGCCCTCAGCGGCGCGCTGGATCACTGAATCCTGTTCTTTGGCGGTGCGGAAGCGGGACAGCACTTCCACGGTCACCGGCCAGTTGGCGAAGCGGTCTTTAAAGTTTTCGTAGTGCTGCTGGGCCAGTAGGGTGGTGGGTACCAATATGATGACTTGTTTGCTATTGCTCACCGCAATAAAAGCGGCGCGCATGGCTACCTCGGTTTTGCCAAAACCCACATCGCCGCACACCAGGCGATCCATGGGTTGTTCTGCCAGTAGGTCTTTTTTCACCGCGTCGATAGCGTCTTGCTGGTCTGGCGTTTCTTCAAAGGGGAAGTCGCGGCTAAAGGCCAGGTAATCCTGCTGTGGGTCGCTAAAGCTAAAGCCCTGGCGGGCAGCTCGTTGGGCGTACACTTGCAAAAGCTCGGCGGCGGTATCGCGAATTTCTTTGGCGGCCTTGTCTTTGGCTTTTTGCCAGCTTTCGCTGCCTAAGCGATGCAGGGGTGCCGTGTCTTCTTCCGAGCCACTGTAGCGGCTGATCAAGTGCAGGGACGACACCGGCACATAGAGCTTGGTGTCGTCGGCGTATTCCAGGGTCAGAAATTCCTGCATCTCATCGTTGACGCCGATGGTCTGCAAACCCCGGTAGCGACCTACGCCGTGATCGATATGCACCACCGGCGCGCCTTCGCGCAGCTCGGTGAGGTTTTTGATGACGTTGTCTGCCTGATCCTGGGTGCGGGAGCGGCGACGGCGCTGCATCACCTGCTGGCCGAACAGGTCGCCTTCGCTGATTAAGCAGATAGAGGGCGCTTTAATTGAAAGGCCGCGATCCAGTGGGGCTATGGTAATAGCACTGGAATGGCTGCTATCGAGGAACTCTCGCCAGCTAGCAACTTCCACCGGCTGCTGGCGAATGGTTTCCAGCAGCTCCAACAGGGTTTCCCGGCGGCCAGCGGATTCGGCGCAGTAAAGGATTCGCTGTTCTGGCTGTTCCAACAGGTGGCTTTCAAGGGCCAATAACGGATTACTGGCGCGGGAATCCACTGCCACTTCGGGGGCGTTCATTACGGCAAAATTGCTGGCGCCAGTGCCGGATTGTTTGCTGCTGCCGATATTTATTCGCGGCCATTGCTTGAGTGTGGCAAACAGTTCGTTGACGGGCACAAATACTTCGGCTGGCGGCAGCAGAGGCCGCTCCCGATCCACGCCGTATTCTTCAAAACGGCCGCTGGCCTCTTGCCAAAATTGTTCTGTGGAGGCTTCCAGGTTGCCACTGGTAAATACCTGGGTGTCGCCGGGCAGGTAGTCGAACAGGGTGGCACATTGCTCGAAAAACAAAGGCAAAAAGTACTCGATACCTTGGGAAGCAACGCCGTTGCTGATGTCCTGATACAAGGTGGAGTTGCGTGGGTTGACCTCAAAGCGGCTGTGCCAGTTGTCCTGAAAACGACGGATGCCGGTTTTATCCAGCGGCACTTCTTTGGCGGGCAGCAGGTCGATGGCGTCCAGTTGGTCGATGGTGCGCTGGCTTTCCGGGTCGAAACTGCGCAGGGATTCGATTTCGTCGTCGAACAGGTCAAGACGAAAGGGATGTTTAGAGCCCATTGGGAAGATATCCACCAACGCGCCTCGCACTGCGTATTCGCCGTGTTCGTAGACGGTATCCACACACTGGTAACCCGCCTGTTGCAGCTGTTCCCGCAAGTGGTCCACATCCACGGTATCACCGGCTTTGTACACAAAAGAATGGCCACCGATAAATGACGGCGGTGCCAGCCGATGCATCAGGGTGGAGGCGGGTACGATCAAAATGCCCTTATTTACCTGAGGCAGACGATGCAGGCAGCGCAATCGCTCGGAGACAATATCCTGGTGGGGAGAAAACAGGTCGTAGGGTAGAGTTTCCCAGTCAGGGAAGTGCAGCACTGGCAGCTCGCCGTTAAAGAACGACAGCTCCGTCTCCAACTGCGCCGCTGCTTTGGCGGCGTCGGTAATCACCAACGTCAGGCCATCAAACTGCTGTGCTGCTTCGCTAATAGCCAATGCCTGACCAGCGCCCTGTAATCCTCCCCAGCGATGTTTTTGGCCAGCGGCAGGGGGTTCGGGTGGATGCAGTAACGGCATGGACTTTTACTTCTGGCAGGTGCGTTGGGGGCGCTATTTTAGCGGGGTGAGTGTTGGGTTAGAAGTGGAATCTTGTTATTACGAAGAGCGCAGTGGCGCGGCAATATGGCGGCTTTTACTTTGTTGTTGTTTTCTGCATAAATCTTATTTTTAGGTTTCGCCCTGCTGGGCGAGTGACTTTCTTTGCTCGTGCAAAGAAAGATAAGCAAAGAAAGCACGCCCCAGTCACCCTTGCCCCTGCGGGGTTCCCTCGTTCTTTCGCTGCCATCGCCGGGTCGTGCAGAGGGTACTTCCTGTACCCGCTGCACTGAAACGGACGTCCTGTCCGTTTCACCCTATGTCACCTCCGTCACTCGGCAAGGTCGAAGGGGATTATTATCACTCCGAAGCTTGGTTCGTGCGTTGTTTTCTCCCCCTTGGCGTTGCCGAGCGCAGCGCACAAGCAAAATTAGCCTGGCTAAAGCTGCTCTATACAAGTAATCCCAAACCGCTGCGGTGCATGGGTTTCATCGATATCCCGGCCGCACAGTTTGCCATCCACTATATATTCCTTACTCATATGCTGTTGGGCCCAGGTAACCACGGTGTCGATTGCCGGGGTTTCAACACCGGCCAGGTCGGCGACACCTTTGTAAACACACAAGCCCAGTGGAATGTCTTCGCTAAAGTAGCGGTTGCCAAAGTCTGGCTCCCAGCCGCCGTCTACTTCTTTAAAGGGGCAGCGAAAGCCTTTGTAGGCGGGGCTGGTGCGGAAGAAGGTGGCCAGGTCTGGTGAGTTGTCTTCGTACACGTAACGGGTCAGGAAGTCGTAGATGTGGGGCACTTTAATGGATTCCTTACCCGCAGCCTCAAGCGCATTGCCGATAGCCATAAGGTCTGCATTCAACGCGTTCATCATGGCGGCGGCTTCGCTGGTCATGCCTTCGTAGAACAGCGGGTTTTCCGGCAATACCTGCCCTGGTGTCCAGTCTTTGCAGAGTGTGTAAAGCCGGGAAGGATGAAGGATGGCATTAACGGGGTACAGGGTAGAGCTGAGAAAATGGCCGCAGCTTTCTGTATGGCCAAACAGTTTTTCGTTGAGCCGGATAATGCTGTCGGTCGCGCTGATGGGTAACACGCCCACCCGGTAGTTGTGTTTGAATTCCTGGACTTCCACACGCTTGCCGTAATCGGTGATACGGCAGTTAAAGGGCATAGGCAGAATGGCAAACAGCACCAATTGGTCCACCAAATCACCCAACACTTCCCGTGCTACCCAGTCAAAGCCACCCTGGCCGGGTGTGACGCCAATGGCCATCCCGGGCTTCAGATACGGTTTGATGGTTTCCAGCACGCTGGCGTAGGCGAAAGACGGCAGTGGCAATAACAGTACGTCGCTGCCGGGAATCACCTCTGCGGCATCAGCGGAAATCTGTTCTGGGGTACCGGTAATAGTGCCGGCAACCGCGTTGTGCGCAGCAAATTCGGCAATCAGATGGCCTTGCTCGGCAACGCCAGCGGCCATTCTGTTGGCCTCGTCGCCAAAGGTAGCCAGTACCCGAGTGGAAATATTGCGAGAGGGCAGCAGCGCCGCCAGTACGTGGGCTGCATTGCCACCACCGATAACACAAACAGTTGGGTTTTCTACGGAAAAGGAAATGCTCATGGTGTGTTTTCGGCCCTGTTTTAGTTATGTGTGAGGGAGGGTGCAGATAGTAAGTGAAAATACTGCGCTTATACACTGTTTCGACGGCTGCGGAGTGGCGATTTTAGCGGCTCGACTATGGTATCGGGAATTGGGGTATGATCCGGCCCCAAAATATAGGAAACATCGCAAATGCCCATTGAAAACGACCGCATTGTTGAATTGGAAACCAAGCTGGCTTATCAGGAAGACACCATACAAGCACTCAATCAGGTGGTGTGTAAGCAGCAGGATCAGCTGGATCAGCTGCAACTGGCCTGTGAAACACTGATTGAGCGTTTTAATGCAGCCGAACTGGGTGCCAGTAGTGGTCAAGGCGGTGAAGAACCGCCGCCGCCTCATTACTGAGTCTGGTGTGTGAAACATTTTTTGAAGATAAAAAAATACCCTCTGTTTCCAGAGGGCAAACTCACTGTCGCGAGGGGGTAAATTCGTTGGTCTGGCCAGCGAAGCGCTTTATTTAATACCCAGGTAGCGCTCCCGGCGGTTGGGCTTCAGGTTTGCCAAATCCACCACGATCAAGCCGTCGATGGCATTTTTAAAATCCGGGTCGATATTAAAACCGGCGAATTGCACGCCATTGGGCTCGCAAATCTCGGTGTATTGCTTGTACAGGGTGGGTACGCTGCAGTTCATATGACTGAGCTGGCCCTTGAGTGAAACAAACTCTTCTCGGTAGTCCTTGCCAGGGAATTGCTGATTCAATTGCTGTTGTTTGTCGCTGGCAATGGTGTAGGGCATCTGGCAGTCAGCCAGTGGTTGCAGCGCCGGAAAGTGCTTGCTGTAAAAGTGCACAATCATGTCTTTGGCGTGCTCGGAATAGGTGTCGCTCAGTGTTACAGGGCCGAACAGGTAGCGATAGTTGGGGTTCTCACGCAGAAAGGCGCCAATGCCATACCACAGGTATTCCAGGCTACGCTTACCCCAGTATTTGGGTTGCACAAAACTGCGGCCCAGCTCCAGGCCTCGCTCGAAATAGGGCTTCATGGCTTTGTTGTAATTAAACAAGGATGCGGAGTAGAGCTTGTCCTGGCCCATGGTATCTATGGATTCCGAGGCATCGCAGAAGCGATAGGCTCCGGCGATTTCCAGCTCCAGTGGATCCCACAGCAGCAAGTGCATGTAATGCTGATCGTATAAGTCGTTGTCCCTGCGGCCTCCAGAACCTTCACCCACCGCACGAAATGCAATTTCTCGCAGGCGGCCGATTTCCCGCATGATGCTTGAATTGGGTTTGTAGTAATACAGGTAAATTTGCTTGCCGTCGGCGGTTTCGCCCAGCCGCTTACACTGCTCAATTTCCTCTTTGAGCAATGCGCGATTTTCCGGGTGAGAAATCGCCACCTCGGTACTAAAGAAACCTCGCTTGCCTTTACCAATACGGTAAAGGTGGTGCTTGAACAGGCGTACTTTTTCGCGAATGGGTACCGCTACTTGCTGATAGCTGTCGTAGCTGACCGGAGCGCCTATGCGTATATCGATACAACTGCTGGCGTGACGAAACATTTCCCGCACCCGCCACAGGGTAGATACCGGGCGAGCCATAAAGCTGAGTGCGTAGAAAAACGCGGAGTTTCTACCGTCGACAAACACCGGCAACACCGGTGATTTAGTGCTGCTGGCCAGGCGCAAAAACGTAGAATCCCATTTTTTGTCCCGTACACCTTTGATGCTTGGGCGGGACACATCGTTGGCGGGGAAGACGATCAGGGCACCTTCGTCTTCCAGTTGCTGGCGCACTTCAGCCAAGTCTGTGCGATTTGACGGATTGGCCAACAACAAGGACTTAAGCGGTTTAATGGTGGCCAATAATTCATTGGCTACTACTTTTACGTCAGGGCGTATTTCCCGCACCATCTTTAGCAGTGCCAATCCGTCCAGCGAACCGATGGGGTGATTGGCAATAATCACCGCGCGGCCAGTGTTGGGAATGGATTCCCGTTCGTTATCCCTTACCCGATAGCTAAAGCCAAAGTGCGCCAAGCACTGCTCGACAAAGTCAAAGCCTTCCAGGTGCGGATAATCCTGCTCAAATTGCTTAAAATCCTTTTCGTGAAACAGCAGGCGGAGCACTTTTGTCAGCGGACGAGCAATCAACGGCTTGTCCTCAACCGCCTTTGGGCAGTGCTGCTGTACCAAGTTGTCCACGTCGAGCATAAGTCAGCCTATTACTGAGTTTTCGCCAAGTTAGTGGTTGGTGATTACAGGGTTGTCTCAGTTTTATGTCAGTTTGGTGACGGCAGGAATGGGGTATGATTCGCCTTTTGGCGAGGTTGAAATTGGCGTAATTGAGGGTGCTGATGTGTCCAGCTGGTTTGTGTACATGATCCGCACCGGCTCCGGAGCCTTGTACACCGGCATCAGTACGGATGTGCAGCGGCGCCTTAGCGAGCATCGCAGCGGTAAGGGCGCTCGGGCCTTGCGGGGCAAAGGCCCGCTGCAGCTGGTGTATCAACAGTCGGTAGAGAGTCAATCCAAGGCCTTGCGCCTGGAAGCCGCCATCAAAAAGTTGCCGAAAGCGAAAAAAGAACAATTGGTGATCGACAGCGAATTGTCGGAGACAAAAGACGATGGATGATGTTCAAAAAATGATCCAGGCGGAGCGCGATCCAGACGTGCTCAAAGCCAAACTTAACCTGGAAACTGCACAGGTTCGCTGGCACGAGTTACAGCGGTTTTTTGCTGCAGGCTCGGTAATTGCGGCGGCGCCAGAGTTGGATTTGACGGAAGTGGCGTTGCAAATTTCTCAGGATAACAGTGCCCAGATCAAACAGTGGATGGATGCGGGTCAGTTGGGGCAGGTCAGTGACGCTCAGGCTCAGCAATGGTTTGATGGCGATGCTCTGCTGTGGAGTTGTGTGGTGAAGCCCTGGGTATTGGTGCAACAACCGATGGTGAAACAATGAATTGCGAAAAACCGGTTATAGAGACCGAACGCCTGTGGCTGTGTGAAATGGATGAGCAGGATCAGGGTTGGTTTTTTGAACTCAACAGCGACCCTGAGGTAATGAAATACACCGGTGAAGACTGTTTCAAAACACCGGAGCAAGCGCTGCAAGTTCTCCGTGAACGACCTATGCGTGACTATCGTCAATACGGTTATGGTCGCTGGGCTTGTGTGTTGAAAGACAGCCAAAAAGTGATTGGTTGGTGCGGGCTCAAATATCTCGATGACCTTGACCAAGTGGACGTGGGTTACCGATTTTTTAAACGCTTTTGGGGCAATGGCCTGGGTACCGAGGCCTCTCGGGCCTGTGTTCAGTATGGGCTTAACAGCTTGGGTCTGGAATGCATCATTGGTTTGGCCCTGGAAGAAAATATTGGCTCAATTCGCGTGCTTGAAAAAAGCGGCCTGGAATACGACGGCCGTATGGATTACGAGGGGTTTGATCTGGTGAAGTATGTGATCAGGCAATAGCCAATTTTTAGCATTCAAAAAACGCGCGAATTTCCTTTTCCTGTTCCATGGCGTCTCGATAGCCCATATTCAGCAAGCGAGTGCAAAACTCTTTTTCGAATAACAGAAAACTGGCAGTACTGGCACCGCCGCCTTGGGCGGTAGCACCTATAGCGCGCATAAAAAGTTTGAGGCTGGTAGGCAGGTTGTTCAGATACTCGGTGGCGATAACATCGATGGGTTGAGAGGGAGTGACCAGCAGAGCATCAATGGGGCGCATGTCATCAATGCCCAGATCGCTGCGCTCTTCTTTATCAAACACTTCCACCAAACGGTTAATACTGTGCAGGGTTTCCAGGTCTGCTTCCATGGAATCGATGAAAGCACTGTTGAACATATGGCTGACAATCTGGGCTATGGAAGGTGGGTGGTCCGGTTTGGTCATGTCGGGCTTGTGGCGTGGGTTGTCACTGACGCCGACCACAAACAGTTTTCTTGCTCCCAGCTGCAGTGCCGAGCTCAATGGTTTTAATTGGCGAATGGCGCCATCCCCGTAATAGTGATCGCCGATTTGCTTGGCAGGGAACAGCGCGGGAATGGCGGCAGATGCCATTAGGTGATCCACGGTCAAACCGGTTCTTACACCGACGCGTCTGGAGCGCTCCCAGGGTTCGTGGTGGCTGGAGCCCTGAAAAAAAGCGACCGATTGGCCAGTGGTGTAGCTCATACAGGTAATGCAAAGCGCTTGCAGCTCGCCACTGGCAATGGCTTCATCGATATGGCGAAAGCGAACGGTTTGCTGCAGCAGTTCTTTGAGTGGGGAGTTGTCAAACAGCGCCACCGGGCAGCCAAACGGGTAACCGCTGTGGAAAAACGACACCATCACCTTAATGGTATTTTTGAGTACGCCGATGGCGTCTGAGCGGTACACCTTGTCTGGTGAAATGCTGCGCCAGATATACTCCAGTTTGCGCATCCGCAAGCGGAAGTGGCCCGGGCGACCGGCAAGGGCCAACGCATTAATACCACCAGTGGAGGTTCCAGAAATAATGGGAAACGGGTTATAGGTATCCCGAGGCAAGATATCCGACAACGCTTTGAGTACGCCCACTTGGTAGGCGCCGCGGGCACCTCCTCCAGAGAGAATCAAAGCTGTTGACATAAGCGCTGGCTTCCCGGTTGTTGTTATTGTGATCAAGCTCTATTGTGATTCACAATGGCAGTAAGGTAAAACCCTCTGACGGAGCATTGAGGGCTGTCTGTCTTTTTGTGACTCTGTTTGGCTCTGTAAGTGCCGCTATTAACGAATAATTAAATCGATCGATCCTGATCGATTTAATGATCGCCAGCGGTGACACATCCATGTGTCGCTTATAAACCGGAGTTTTATTATTGCCGGGTTACTCAAAACAAGGACGTTTTTGTGATTCAACCATTACTGTTGTTTGCTGTCGGTGTATTTGCGGTCAGTTTGCTGAGTGTACTGCCACCCAACTGGCTGTTGGCTACAGCGTCAATTATCGCTGTCTTCGCCGCTTACAAACGGTCTTTTTCCTTTCTGTTTTTGGTCGCTGGCATTTTCTGGGGCACGGTCAGTGGCCATCAGTTGATGCGCCACCAATTGCCATTATCTCTGGATACTGAAACTTTTTTGGTGGAAGGCGTCATTGTCGGTTTACCGCAAACCAACCACAGGCGAACCCGCTTTCAGTTGAAGCTTGATAACAGCCGTTTGTTGTACGGCCATAATGACTGGCAACCCTCATTGGATAAATTGCTGTTGAGTTGGTACGGCACTGAGCAACAGATAGAGCCAGGGCAGCGATGGCGACTCACTGTGAAGTTGAGGTGCCCCAGAGGCTTCAGCAACCCAGGAGGGTTTAATTACCGTCACTGGTTGTTGCAACAGGGGTTTTCCGCCACAGGTTATGTTCGCCAATCCGCTGAAAACCAATTGCTGGGGACAAATGCACAATGGCTTAGCCACACTCGTCATGTCTTGAGACAGGGCATTGAGCAGCAGCCGTTGAATGAGCGCCAGAAAGGACTGTTGCGCGCCTTGGTGATTGGTGACAGCAGTGGCCTCGGCAAAGTGGACTGGCAATTGTTTCAGCGCACCGGCACCACCCATTTGCTGGTGATCTCCGGTTTGCATGTGGGGCTTTTCGCCCTGTTGTGCTATGGCTTGGTTAATCTGTTGTGCCGACCGTTGACGCTGTTGTGGCCTGCTTTCCCTGTGCAGCTGTGGGCGACACTGGCGTCTTTGGTTGGAGCTGGGTTCTATGCGGCGCTATCCGGGTTTGGGCTGCCAGCTACCCGCGCATTGGCAATGGTGGCTACTGTTGCTGTGGTACGGCTACTGCGCAGTTATCAATCCTCTTTCGGCTATCTGGCAGCCGCTTTGGCGGCGGTTGCCATTATAGATCCGTTGGCGATTCACAGTTCGGGTTTTTGGCTGTCTTTTGGCGCAGTGTTTGGCTTGCTCTGGGTGTTTGCGCCGCTGCGAGGAAAGGTCAGAGGTTGGCAGGGCCACTGGCAAAAGTTTGGTCGCCCCCAGTGGACGGTGTTTGTAGTGCTGGCCGGGTTGTTGCTGCCTTTGTTTGGCCAGCTTTCGGTGACATCAATAGTGATTAATTGCCTTGCCATTCCCTGGCTCAGCCTATTGATAGTGCCGCTGTGTTTGTTCGGGGTGATCGCCAGCTCGGCGATACCGGAGTTGAGCAGTTGGTGTTGGCAACTGGCGGGTTGGCAATTGCAGTGGTTTTATCAGGGTTTGCAGTGGGCGGATGGCGGCTCAGTTGTCGCTATTCCGGCGATGGCGTTATCCCCGGCAATGGTAATCCTGCTGCTGGCTTCCGGGTTGCTGATGTTGTTACCGCGAGGTGTGTCCGGTCGCTGGTTAGGCTTGCTGCCCTTTATTGTCGTGTTTATCGCCACCCCTCAGCGCCCAACGCTAAGTGCAACGGTTTTAGACGTAGGGCAGGGGCTGGCAGTGGTGGTAACGACCAAAAACCACACCCTGGTTTATGACGTCGGAGCCGCGTTTAGTGAACGTTTTGATGCTGGCAGCGCAGTAGTGGCACCTTTTCTGCGCAGTCGGGGCATTCGCCGTGTCGACAGACTTATGGTTAGCCATGGGGATAATGACCATGCCGGTGGCGTTAGCGGCTTGCTCGCGTCCATACCGGTTGGGGATATTTACTCAGGGGAGCTACTGGGCACCTCTGTTGATGTCACCCCGTGTCGCGGGGGGCAATCCTGGCAGTGGGATAATGTACAGTTTCAGGTGTTAAGCCCGTTAGCTTTTGATGGCAGTGGCAATAACGCATCCTGTGTTCTGTTGATCACCCACGGAACTAACCGCTTGCTGCTGCCCGGCGATATAGAGTCAACCCAGGAGGCCAAAATACACTCGCGCCTTGGGCCTGTGGATCTTGTGGTGGCACCTCATCACGGCAGCGCCACTTCGTCCAGTTATCCATTCGTCAATGCCCTTAAACCCGAGCATGTTATTTATTCGGCGGGTTATCGGCATCACTTTGGCCACCCTCATCCAAACGTGGTGATGAACTATCAGCGAGTGGGCTCCCAACAGTGGTCAACTGCTGAATCTGGAGCAGTGAGTGCCACCCTGCAACAGGGCAAGTGGATGCTGGTTGGTGAGCGCCAGGGTTATCGTTATTTTTGGCAGTGAAAGGTGAGTACGTGAATGGTGAATGGGTTGGATGAAAAGGGCAGGGGCTGTGGTAAAGTGTCGCCTTTAAAATAATAGGTCTTGTTGGGGGAATCAGTGTACGAATTAATCGTTGCCGGTGGCTGGCTGATGGTGCCGATCCTGCTGTGTTCGGTCGCTGTGGTGACCATTGCGGTAGAGCGCTACTGGAACTTGCGCAGGGAGCGGGTTGTACCCAGTAATCTGTTGGCAGAAGTGTGGCACTGGTTGCGCCACCATGAAATTACCCGTCAGAAGCTGGAAGAACTTAGAGATTCGTCACCACTGGGCAAAATTTTGGCGGCGGGCCTAAGCAATTCCGAGCACGGCCGCGATGTGATGAAAGATTGCATTGAAGAAGCCGCCAACCAAGTGATTCACGATCTCGAACGTTTTCTGGCCCCTTTGGGGACCATCGCGGCGGTGGCTCCGCTGCTGGGACTGCTGGGCACCGTGATCGGCATGATCAAGGTATTTACCGCCATTATGCTGGAAGGCACCGGCAATGCGGCAGTGCTCGCCGGTGGTATTTCCGAAGCCTTGATCACCACCGCAGCGGGTTTGGCGGTGGCGATTCCGGCGCTGATGCTGCACCGCTATTTTGAGCGTCAACTGGATGGTTTGGTGGTGGATATGGAAGATCAGGCCATCAAATTAGTGGGCGCCCTTCACGGCGACCGTCTGTTTACCCCGGATCAATCCGCAGCGGATCAGTCCCAGGTTCAAAAAGTAAACCCGACGCCGCGACAAAAACCTGGCCCTGAACAAGGCTCTCGGTCTGAACAAAACTCTCGCTCTGGGCAGCAGAGTAAAGAGCCACCAAAGAGGCCGCAAAACCCGCAGCGGGAAAGACCTCAAACATCGGCACCTCAGCGGCCCAACCGGGCTCGTCCCGCAAACAATCCGGCGGCAAAAAAGCGTGAAGTTTAAGCGTCAACGCAGCCGCGAACAGGGCGTTAATCTGACACCGCTGATTGATGTGGTGTTTTTGCTGCTGATTTTTTTTATGGTCTCAACCACCTTTACCAAGGAAACCCGTTTAACCGTAGAACTGCCAGAAGCCCAGGGCGTGGCCAGCTCAGAGCCGCCAAAATTGATCGAAATATTGGTGGACAGCGAAGGCAATTACAGCGTTAATGGCAAATCACTGGTAAATCGCCAGAGCACCACCATTATAGCGGCACTGGAAGACGTGTCCGGTGGTGACACCAGTATTCCACTGGTGGTGACCTGCGACGCCAACGCCAGTTTCCAGGCCGGAATTACCGCTATGGATGCGGCGGGTCAGGCGGGTTTTGCCAATTTAAGTATTACCACTCGCCGTCCGGAAGGCGGCGATTCGAAGTAGTCGATGCAAGAGATATTGATGTCCACACCCGATACGGAAAGCACCAGCCAGCAGCGCTCCGACCGTGAGCTTTGTTTTCGTCTGCTCGGTTATGTAAAACCCTATTGGTTGATCTTTTTGCTCAGCAGCCTGGCGTTGATGTTGTTCTCGGCAATGAACGCCGCTTTTCTGGATTTGCTCAAAATCCTGTTGGATTACCTGACCCAGCTGGGCATTGAAGTAGATCTGGACGGCCAGACAGCTGCCCTGGCAAATGCCAATGACAAGCCCAGTGTGATCGAAGAGTTGGTTATTTACCTGTGGGGTAGCGACGCCTACCAGACCATGATGGCCGATGCCCGCCTGGCGATCCCCGCGCTGTTTGTGGCGGTGGCGCTGGTCAGGGGGCTTGGGTTTCTGGCAGGCACCTACGGTATGGCGTTTGTGTCTTCCATGCTGGTGCATAACCTGCGCACCGAATTGTTTAACAAAATGACTCGACTGCCAGCGTCCTACTTCGACGCCAATATGTCCGGGCATATGATTACCAAGCTGACCTATCAGGTCACCCAGGTTAGCGATTCCCTTACCAATGCCACCAAAACCGTGGTCACCGAAAGCTCCATGGTGCTGTTTTACCTGTTGCTGATGCTCAGTTACAGCTGGCAACTCACCTTGGTGTTCCTGGCGGTGGTACCGATTATTGCCCTGGTGGTGTCGGTGGTGAGTAAAAGCTTTCGTCGCATCAGTCACCGCATTCAGGGGGCTATGGGAGACGTTACCCAGGTATCCCAGGAGCTGGTCAACAGCTACCGGGTGATGCGCCTGTTTGGCGGTGAACGCTACGAACGTGGCCGCATGGACGATGCCAGCCAAGTGAACCGCCGCCAGGTGGTCAAAATGGGCCTGGTGCAGGGCCTCAGTTCACCGGTGATTCAGCTGATTATCAGTGCCGCCATGGGCCTGCTGATTTTCTGGGCACTGGACCCGGGCTTTATTGCCGATATCAAAGCCAATACCCTGGTTATCTTCCTGATCGCAGCGGGCTCCATGACCCGCCCGGTGCGCAAGCTCACCAGCATTATGGAACCGGTGCAGCGTGGCCTGGCTGCGGGGCAGTCGATTTTTGAAACCATTGACGCCGAGGAAGAAAAAGACAGCGGCAGCCGAACCCTGGACAAGGTGAAAGGGGAGTTTTGCTTCGATAAGGTCAGCTTCGCCTACAACGATCAAGATGGCCCGGTGCTGCAAGACATCAGTTTTAAGGTCAGCGCCGGAGAGACCATTGCTCTGGTGGGCAGCTCCGGCAGCGGCAAGAGCACACTGGTCAACCTGATTCCGCGCTTTTACTGTTACAACGGTGGCTGCTTGTCCCTGGATGGTATTGATGTCAACGACATTTGTTTGACCCACCTGCGCAGCCACATTGCCTTTGTGAATCAGCAAGTCACCCTGTTTAACGACACGGTGTACAACAATATTGCCTATGGCGAGCTGGCTGCACTACCCAGAGAAAAAGTTATTGAAGCGGCTCGTGCCGCTAATGCTCTGGAATTTATCGAAAGGCTGCCCAATGGCTGGGATACCGTAGTGGGCGATGGGGGTGGACTGTTGTCCGGTGGTCAACGGCAACGTCTGGTGATTGCCCGGGCACTGCTCAAGGATTCTCCCATCCTGATCCTCGACGAAGCCACGTCGGCACTGGATACCCAGTCCGAACGCCGTATTCAGATGGCCCTGGAAGAGTTGATGCAGGACCGCACCACTTTTGTCATCGCTCACCGCCTCACCACCATCGAAAGTGCCGACCGCATTCTGGTGATGGAGGCCGGCCGCATTGTGGAGCAGGGCACCCACAGCGATTTGTTGGCTGCGGAAGGGCGCTACGCGCAACTGCACCGCCGGGGCTTTGACGAGAGCAGCAATGGCGGCTAAAGGCCCCTCACTGCTGGAGCAGGGCTGGTACCAGGACAATTGGTTGACCCGCTTGCTGCGGCCGGTGTCAAAACTGTTCGCGGTGGTCAGCAAGCGCCGTCGTTTCGCGCAGCAACGCCAGGCAACGGATAACCCATTATCGATACCGGTGATTGTTGTCGGCAACATCAGCGTCGGTGGTACCGGCAAAACCCCGTTACTGATTTTTCTTGTTCAGGCTTTGCAGGCCGCAGGCTATCGCCCCGGTGTTATCAGCCGTGGCTATGGCGGCAAGGCACCGACGTATCCATTGATGGTCAGCGCAGATACGCCTCCGCAAGAGGGCGGCGATGAGCCGGTGTTGATTGCCAGCCAATGCCAGTGCCCGGTTGTGGTGGACCCCAACCGCCGTCAAGGAGCTGAGTACCTGATTACCCACAGTGACTGCAATATCATACTCAGTGACGACGGCTTGCAGCACTATCGCCTGCCGCGGCAGCTGGAGATTGCGGTTATCGATGGCAACAGGGGGTTTGGCAATGGCAAGCTGTTCCCTGCGGGGCCTCTGCGTGAGCCTCTGAGCCGATTGTCCGAGGTGGATTTTGTTATCAGTAACGGTCAACTGGCGCCACAAATTGCCGAGCAAATTGGCGTTGTGCCAACGGTAATGTCTGTGGAGCCCGTCGGCGAATTGCGCCCCTTGCTGCCGGGGCCAAAGCGCCAGCCGGTTCGCGCTCGAGATTGGCCGTTTACCCGCCGCGAGGTTCATGCGGTAGCGGGTATTGGCAACCCCCAACGCTTTGTGGATACTTTGACCAAACTGGGCTTTGTGCCGACGCTGACAGCGTACCCGGATCACCATAAATATTGCCCGGAGGACCTGGAGCTGACGCCCGGTAGGCCCATTATCCTGACTGCCAAGGACGCGGTGAAATGCCGCTCTTTTGCTTCCAGTGATGCAGATTGCTGGGTGCTGGATGTGGCGGCAAAACTGCCTTCAGAGTGGTTTGATGGTTTGCTTAATAAGTTAAGGTAAAAAGTAAATTAAAGTAGAATCTCTAAAAATCAAATAAGTGATTGAAATATGAGTTTTTTAGTGGTTATTCCAGCTCGTTACGCATCGACCCGGCTACCGGGTAAACCGCTCCGTGATATTGCCGGGCAAACCATGATCGAGCGGGTCTATCGCCAGGCTCAAGCCAGTGATGCGGAACGGGTTATTGTGGCAACTGACGATCAGCGCATTGCCGACGTGGTCAGCGATTTTGGCGGCGAGCTGTGCATGACCAGCCCCGACCATCCCTCCGGTACTGACCGCTTGCAGGAAGTGGCGGCGCAACTGCAATTGGCGCCAGAGCAAATTGTGGTCAATGTGCAGGGGGACGAGCCTTTGATTCCTCCCCAGGTTATCAATCAGGTGGCGGCTAATCTGGCGGCTAACCCTACGGCAGGAGTTTCTACGCTGTGTGAACCCATTGCCAGCGCCGATGATTTTGCCAACCCCAATATCGTCAAAGTCGTCACCGCCGCTAACGGCATGGCGCTGTACTTCAGCCGTGCCCCGATTCCCTGGCCGCGGGACCATATGGCGCAACAGGGTGCCTCCAATTCACTGCCCGAAGGCCTGGTGCCTATGCGCCATATCGGCATCTATGGCTACCGGGTGGCGCAGTTGAATGGGTTTATCCGCTGGGCTCCAGCGCCATTGGAAACCATTGAATGCCTGGAGCAGCTGCGTTTTATGTGGCAAGGCGTGGGTATTCATGTGCAGGAGGCTGCGGCTGATGTACCGGGCGGAGTGGATACTCCGGAAGACTTGCAGCGGGTTATTGAACACTTGGAAAGCAAGTCATGACCGCTGCACCCGCTGTCAGCGTTTTATTTGTCTGCCTTGGCAATATCTGTCGTTCGCCGACCGCCCATGGCATCTTCCAGAATCTGGTGGATGAGGCCGGTTTGACTGAGCAAATTCTGGTGGACTCCGCTGGTACCGGTGATTGGCATATCGGCCATCCGCCAGATGCGCGAGCTCAACGCAAAGCCCTGAACCGGGGGTACGACCTGAGTGATTTGCGCGCCCGTCTGGTTACCGGCGACGACTTTCGCCGTTTTGACTACATCCTCGGCATGGATGACAGCAATATGGCCAATATGGAGCCGTTTAAGCCCGCCGACTACAGCGGCGAATTTCAGCTGTTTCTCAGCTACGGCGAGCGCAGTGACTATCGCGAAGTGCCTGACCCGTACTACAGCGGTGAAGACGGCTTCGAGCTGGTGTTGGATTTGGTGGAACAGGCTTCCCAAGGTTTGCTGGATCATATTTGCCAGCATCATCAATTGGCCCGGCGATGACCATTCGCGATCAGGCCTCTCTGAAACCTCATAATACCCTGGCCCTGCCTGCCGTGGCAGAGCGTTTTGTGGTGGTTGAATCGTTACCCCAATTGCAGCAGGTATTGGCGCAAGCCCGGCAACAGGGGTGGCCGATTACTTTGTTGGGCGGCGGCAGTAATGTGGTGTTGGCCGCGGATATTCCGGGCCTGGTGATAAAGGTTGCCTTACCAGGTATTGAGGTTATCGCGGAAACCACCGATAGCGTTCAGGTAACCGTGGCTGCCGGTGAAGACTGGCACAACTTTGTTCTGCATAGCCTGGGGCAGGGTTGGTATGGGTTGGAAAACCTGTCGCTGATCCCGGGAACACTGGGTGCTGCACCGGTACAAAATATTGGTGCCTATGGCGTGGAGCTGGCGGATCGCTTGCTGTCGGTGGATGTGGTGTATCTGGATTCTGGCAAGCAGCAGACGTTAACTCGAGATCAATGCCAGTTTGGTTATCGCGACAGTGTGTTCAAGCACAGCCTGAAAGACAAAGTGGTGATTACCGCAGTCACCCTTGAACTGTCGAAACAGCCACAATTGGTGCTCGATTACCCCGCGTTACAGCAAGCCTTGAATGACTTGAAACCTGAGCAAGTGACTCCGTTAGTGGTCAGCGAGCAAGTGTGCGATATCCGCCGCAGCAAGTTGCCCGACCCGGCAACAGAACCCAATGCGGGCAGCTTTTTTAAAAACCCGGTGGTGAGTGCCGAACAAACTCAGACGCTGCGCCAGCGTTTTGCGGATTTGGTGGCTTATCCGCAACCGGGCGGTAACAGCAAACTGGCTGCGGGCTGGCTTATTGAAAAAGCCGGTTGGAAAGGGCACCGCCTTGGTGACATCACCGTGCATCATCGCCAGGCTCTGGTCATGGTCAATTGCGGTGAAGCCACCGGTGCAGAGTTGCTGGCAGTGGCCCAACAAGTGGTGGCTTCGGTGCAGGAAATGTTTGGCGTAACCCTGGAAATGGAGCCCCGAGTACTGCCCGGTGTCTGATCTTTTTTCCGGGGTGGGTGATAACAATCCCCAGCATATCCTCCTCCCTGGCAAGGGTGAGCGCTGTGAACTGTATTACCAGCCGGATTTTTTAACTGCTGCTGAAGCGGATCAACTCTTTACTCAATTGCATAAATCCACACCCTGGCAGCAAAGCAGCATCCGTATTGCCGGGCGCACTGTGCCGATTCCCCGCCTTAATGCCTGGTACGGCGATAAGGGCGCTCATTACGGTTACTCCGGTACACGACTGCCTTTAAACGACTGGTCAGTAGAGCTGATGCAATTGCGTCAACGAGTGGAAGGGGAGTTAAACAAACGTTTTAACAGCGCGCTGATAAACCTGTATCGCAACGGCAGCGACAGTGTCGCCTGGCACAGCGATGACGAAGCGGAGCTGGGTGATGACCCGGTAATTGCCTCATTAAGCTTGGGAGCAAAAAGACGTTTTCAGATGCGCCGCAAAAGCGGTGGGCAGCGTTACGAGCTAACTCTTGAGTCTGGTGCCTTATTGGTAATGACGGGGGCTACACAGCGGTTTTGGCAGCATCAGGTGCCTAAGGAAAGTGGTGTAGAAAAGGCGCGGATTAATATTACGTTTCGTAAGATTGAGCGCTTGAACTCGGCACAATTAGTTTGACGGCCTTGTCCTGACTCTTTTTCTCTCAGCCTTAATCCTTTGGTCTGTTTTCTTTTGGTTCATCAGAACTTACAGTCGTTGTTTGTTGGTACCCGTTGATGGGTGTTGGGAACAAGAAGCTGAGTTTGTTGAGGTCTCCATAAACCTCACACAGCATCAAAAACTGGTGCAGTGCAATTCTGCCAGAGCTTTCAAATTTCCGAATGGTGGCTGCCGGTACACCGGTGAGTGTAGCGGCGGTGTTTCGGCTGTGGCCAAAAAGTTCCCGTCGTTGACGAACTATTTTCGCTAAAAACTCAAGATTTTCGTGAACGGTCAAAATTGACATTGTGGTATCAAATGGAGGCTTTTTTATTATCTTTTTTGATACGGTAGTATCAAAAATTCTTATTCTTGCACTTCAGTGGTGCATCAGTTTGTTTGAACACAAAAAATAAGATGCTCAGCTTGCTAAAAAGTTGCCTGCCATGGTTTGACACACCCAAAACCCAAGTCTATACATTTAAGTATTCGTCTCACGGATCACAGGAATGTTGAGGCGTAGGGAGACGGCGCATTGCTGCGTTTACGAAAAGGTTTCGGATTGGGGGGTTGTAAGGATGTTGGTCTGTTCTGGGCAGTCTTTGTCGGTTATTGGGGGTTGTTCTAACCCTGGGTTTATTTACACATATTCTGATTTTTTAATCCGTTAAGCGTCGGTCACAGTCATGGATGGCCGTTGCGTTTCAAGGGGTTTGAAGGCTTTGCATCTTGTCAGGGTGCAGGGTCTTTTGCGGTTTCTCGCACTGTCTTTTTTTGTCACTGATTCTGTTGCGTCGATGCGCACGGCTGGTTTCGTGCGCGTGTCGTTTTAATGACCATGGGGAAGGTTGTTATGGGTACTTTGGGTAGGGTGGTTTCTCTGTTTACGGGTGTTGCAGCGAAGGCGTTGTTGCTGTTGAGCCTGTCCGTGTTTGGTGCTCAAGTGTTTGCGGGCATCAGTGCCACGCCAAATCCCAGTACAGGGTCGTTTACACTCAACTGGACGTACGGTGCGGACACCATTGTTGGTTACCGCGTGTACGAAAACGGCACATCCATTGATTACATCGCAGGCCATGCGACCAGTCGCAGCAAAAGTTTTTCCAACAAGCCAGTTGGCACCTACACCTACTTGGTGAAAGTCACAGTTACTCAGATTGAGACATACGAAGATGAGAACACTGGTGACGAATACGAGGAAGAGATTGATTATACGTATACAGTTGGCTCAATTACCGTCACTGTACACAATCCTACACCTGCAACACCTGCCGGTTTAAACGCGCCCACCAGTGATGGCAATGGTGCCTACACGGTCAGCTGGTCCTCGACTGCCCACGCATCCACCTATCAACTGCAACGCCGCCTGTCTGGTGGCAGCTGGAGCACCATCCACAATAGCAGTACCACCAGTCGTTCCGAGTCTGGTCTGGGCAATGGTGTGTGGGAATACCGCGTTCGTGCCTGTAACAGTGCTGGCAGTTGTTCCGGTTACAGCGGTGTGGACAGCACCCAGGTGGCCATCGCCCCCGGGGTACCGGGCACCGCCAGCATCAGCCCCAGTACCAGCTACACCGGCAGTCACTCGTTGACTTGGGGGGCGGCGTCAGGTTCTGTCACCAAGTACGACGTGGACAAACGTTTTAATGGTGGCAGTTGGAGCAACGCTTACGACGGCACTTCTCGCAATCGCACGTTTAGCGGGTTGAGCACCGGTACCCACCAATACGCCATTCGCGCTTGCCGCACCACCGGCAGTTACACCAATTGCTCAGCTTGGCGTTACTCGTCCAACGCCACGGTGACGGTTCCGTCTGCGGTGAGTCAACCCAACGCGCCCACCAACGACAACAACGGCGCATACTCCGTCAGTTGGTCTGGTTCGACCGGCGCTACCTCCTATCAGCTGCAGCGGCAAGCCAATGGCGGCAGCTGGAGCACCATCCAAACCAGCAGTGCTACCAGTCGTTCCGAATCCGGTTTGGGCAATGCGGTATACGGCTATCGGGTGCGCGCTTGTAGCGCCGTGGGTTGTTCCGCTTACAGCCCGGTGGACACCACCCAGGTGGCGATCACCCCTGGAGTACCCAGCTCCATTACCACACCGGGCACCAATTACAGTGGTACCGTGTCCCTCAGCTGGGGCGCGGCCAGTGGCTCTGTGAGCTACTACGATCTGAACAAGCAATTTAATAGTGGTAGTTGGGTAGGAGAGTACGATGGTTCTGCTCTTAGTCGCACAGATACGGGGTTGGTAGTAGGTAACTACCGTTACGCAGTCAGAGCCTGCCGTACCACTGGCAGCTATACCAGCTGTTCGGGTTGGCGCTATGGCAATACTTTTGCCGTCACCACCCCAGCGACACCGGGAACTCCCAATGCGCCTTCCGGTGATCCGGATGGCGCCTACAGCGTGAGTTGGAGCACCACCACCGGTGCTACCAGCTACGAATTGCAACGGCAAACCAACGGTGGCAGCTGGAGTACCATCCACAATGCCAGCGGCACCAGCAGATCCGAATCTGGTCTGGGTACGGCCACGTACGGTTATCGGGTACGAGCCTGTAGTGCGGTGGGCTGTTCGGGATACAGTGGTGTAGACAGTACCGATGTGGCCATTGCGCCGAGTGTTTCACCTTCGATCAGTATCTCGCCACAACACACGACCAACAGTACTCACACCGTTAGTTGGGGTGCATCAACGGGTACCGTTGCCATGTATCGCCTGGAACAGCAAAAAGACGGTGGTGGGTGGTTGGAAGTGTACTCCGGCGGTGCCACCAGTCGGGCGATCAACAACTTAATGACCGGCAGTTACCACTATCGTGTCAGGGCCTGTAACACTCAGGGTAGTTATCAGGGGTGTTCCGGTTACCGCACTACCACTAATGCCGGTTCTGTGGCGACTCCAGGCACGCCCTCAGGTCTGAGTGCGCCGGCGACGGATAACGATGGCAGCTTTACGGTGAACTGGAACGCCTCCGGCGGCGCCAACAGCTATACCTTGCAACAACGTTTGGGCAGTGGCGCCTGGAGCAACATCCATACAAGCGGCGCCACCAGCAAAGCGGTATCGGGTTTGGGCAACGGCAGTTACCAGTTCCGGGTACAGGCTTGTAACGTCAGTGGTTGTAGTGTGTACAGCAGTGCGGTGACCACCCATGTGGCCATTGCACCGGGTGTGCCTTCCAGCATCAGTGCCAGCCCTTCCACCAGTCCTGATGGCAACCATACGGTGAACTGGGGAACGGCCAGCGGCACACTGACCACATACGATATGGATCGTCGTGTTAACGGTGGTAGCTGGACCAATGAGCAAGACACCAGTGCCCGCAGTAAAGCGTACAGTGGTCAAAGCGACGGCACTTATGAATACCGGGTCAGGGCGTGTCACACCGTTGGCAGCAATACCCAGTGTTCCGGGTGGCGTACCGCAGCGGCGGTGACCGTTCTGTTGCCACCGGGAACCCCTGGTAGCACCAGTGTGCCGACCACCAATGGTACCGGCAGTTACACGGTAACCTGGACGGCGGGCAACGGCACCACCGTAGACTACTTGCTGCAAGAACAAATCAATGGTGGCAGTTGGGCCGACGTCACCACCACTGCCAGCACCAGTTACGCCGTCACCGGCAAAGGGGATGGCAACTACAGCTATCGGGTTCGCGCCAATAACGGCAGTGGCAGCAGTGGCTGGAGTGCCACGGATACGGTGGCGGTTATCCATGTTCCGGGCACTCCGGGTGCCATCAGTGGCCCAGCTCAAAGCTATGGTTCGGGCATTACCTTGACCTGGGGCAGTGCTGCGGGCAGTGTGGGTTATTACAGCCTGGAACAGCGCAAGGACGGTGGCAGCTGGGGTGTGGTTGACTCCGGTTCAGATCGTACGTATACGGCCGGCACACTCACTGAAGGCACTTACGACTATCGAGTCAGGGCGTTCAACAGCTCTGGTGGCGGCGGTTACACCGCGGTGCACAGTGTTGCTGTGGCACCTCACACACCACCGCCAGCGGCGCCAACCGCTCATGTAGAACCCGCACCCAGTGTGAATGCAGGCGAAGTGATCGAAACCGACAGTGTGGGCACGATTGCGGGCAGCTTCCGGGTGGACGAATCCGGCAGTGCCACCTACAGCATTCCCATTGCCACGGCGGCGGGTACCGCGGGTGTGGCCCCTCAGCTGTCCCTTAACTATTCCAGCCAGGGCGGCAATGGCCTGGCGGGTCTGGGCTGGAACATTGGCGGTTTGAGTGGCATCAGTCGTTCGCGCCAAACTCTCCAACAGGATGGCGACCCCATGCCCATCACCTGGGGGCCGGAGGACCGCTTTGCGTTGGATGGCCAGCGCCTGATTTTGGTGTCGGGTACCTATGGAGCGCCGGACTCCGAATACCGCACGGAGATCGACAGCTTTGCCCAGATCTACGCGCGTGGCGGTAGCACCGGTCACCCGGATTACTGGGAAGTGCATCGTAAGGACGGCTCTACCTCGTTCTATGGAGACGTGCCGACGGGCAACTTTACCGATGCCAAGCAAAACAACACAGCGGGTCAAACCCTGACCTGGGCCCTGAAAAAGTTCCAGGACAGTGTGGGCAATCCTATCTGGTTCGATTACCACAACGACGCCGATGGTCATCGCATCGAGGAGGTGAAGTACGCCTATGGCAGTGCCGGTGGCCCCAGTGGGTCTAACGCGCGGGTTCGTTTTACCTACGGTTCCCGAAACGATGTGACCCGTGGCTATGTGGCGGGGTACGAATTTAGTACCGGCCAGCGACTGACCAGTGTGACCAGTTACAACACCGGTGGCAGTGGTGAAACGGCGCTGCGCACCTACCACCTGAAGTATCTGGATCAGAGCAACAACGGCACCAGTCAAAGTCAGCCGGCTACGGATGATCTCAGCCGTCTCACCAGCATTGAAGAGTGTGTGGACAGTCGTTGTTTGCCGGCCACTACCTTTGACTGGGCACTGCCCAGTGTGGGGATAGCGGCAAATCCCACCAGCACTACCAACATCAGTCCTACGCAAAGTGGTGATGACTTTATTTTGGACTACCGCCCGGCGGACATTAACGGTGATGGCCGCATGGACCTGGTGTGGCTGGAGGCGAGCACCAACAACCACGGCAATATTGACCGTCATGCGCTGTATTACGCGTTGGCCAATAACACCGGTGGGCTGGGTTCACGGATCAAGGCCTACGAAGATTTTGAATTTGGTGGTGGGGTTAATGAAGCGTACAAGATCGAAGTAATCGACTACAACGCCGATGGCCGCATGGACGTGTTGCTGTGGGACAACAATTATCACCAGCCGGGCAAAGCGGACGTGTGGCGTGTTCACCTATCTACCCCGCAGGGCAATGGCGGCTGGCTGTTGTCCACTACAGGTTTTACCAGTGGTACGGGTATTCCAGCGGAAAAAGACCTGACGCTCTTGGATGTTAATAGCGATGGTTTGGTGGATATTGTTCAGGGTGACCAGGTGTATTTGATGGAGCCTGACCCCAGCGAGCCTGTGACCTCCAACCGCTTTTACCGTTTTGGGGCGGCGATTACGATTGATTACCCGCGGAATGCCTCCGGTCAGGCGTACTGGTATGCGCCGCGAGATCACTGGGATCCACACGAGATTTTAGGTTCGCCGAGTGATTTTGACGGTGATGGTCGAGTCGACTTTATCGGCAGGGTTTATGGACACAATTGGTGCACCGAAACTGACATTAACGATGAAGAGGTTGAGGTTGAATGTAACGAAATCAGCTACAGACATGTATGGCTGAATCGGGGTTATGACAGCAGCACCAACACCATAAAAACTGAAGCACTAGCCACGACCACGGTATCCTCGCCAAACTCAAGAGATTACTACGATTTTAACGGGGATGGTGCTGCTGATATTTTAACTGGCAGTCGACTGGTGAGGTTGAGCAAAGGCAATGGCTCTGAGTTCATGAGTGTCGAGGTCGTGGTTCCGTACCCTGCAGAAAATGATACGGAAACCAGTTATCAGGAAAGTCTCAACAACAATAACGCTCAGCAAATCCAGGTGGTGGACTACAACCGCGATGGTTACCAAGACATCGTTTGGTTTGACTACGAAGCGAACTACCTGAAAGTTCGTTATTGGAACGGTGATGGTTTTGATCCTGCGGCTAATATCAAATACATCAGTGGCAGCGACGAGGACCAGAAAAAACACCGTTTCCAATTTATGGACGTCAATGCTGATGGCATTCCGGATGTGGTGCAGTTCGATACGGAGTACGGTGGCGCTAATACCTCAAAAGTTTATCTCTCCACGCAACAAAACGTGCCCACCAACCGCATCACCGGTGTGACCAATGGTTTGGGTGCGGAAACTAATATCACTTACGGCACCCTGGCCACCAGCGGCCACTATCAGCGTGTTAACGTTGGTAGCACCGTCCACACCTACGACGGTCCGTGCTTCCCAGACAACCCCTACGACGAAGACGAGGAAGAGTTTGATCCGGACGAGTGCCACTACACCTACAGCACTGCCAATGTGGGCGACTTTTACAGCATGCTCAACGGCGGTTGGGACGTGCAATCCAGTGCCCACACTCTGGGCAAAGACGTTAACGACGACGGGCAGCGAGATCCGGTACTGGAGCTAAACGGCCCCATGTACATAGTGACCGATGTCGCTAGCTCCGCACCGGCGGCCGATGATGCCAACCCTGGTACTGTGGACAACAACGCCACCAGCTCCATCAGCTACTACTACGGCGAAGCCAAAGTACAGGCCATGGGTCGAGGCTTTTTGGGCTTCCAGCGCCTGAGAACCGTGGACAACCAAACCGGGGTGATGACCACCACCACCTACCGGCAAGACTTCCCGTTTATTGGTTCGCCGCTGCAAACCATCGTCACCACCGATGATGGTCATGTACTGAGCATGTCCGAGAACATCTGGAAGCTCAAACACTGGGATGAAAACCTCAGCGACCCCAGGCATGTGGACTGGAACGGCACCAGTATGCCGGACACCAAACTCTACGCGCCGTACCTGGCCCGCAGCATCGAAAAAACCTACGACCTGGCGAGTAATGGCAGTGCCCAAGGCGCTCATCTGCAAACGGTGACCACCGACAACCTCTATGACAGTTACGGCAACCCGCTGACCATTACCGTCACCACCGACGATGAAACCGGCAGCGACCAGTTTGTCAAAACCACCACCAACACCTACGGCACCAGTACTTGGGAGCGGGAGATGGGTCGCCTTAGTCGCACCCAGGTGGTGAGCACCCGCAGCGGCAGTGTCGCCGACACCGAGACCCGCACCAGTGCCTTTACCTACATCACCAGCGGTGACAAACGCGGCCTGCTGGCCACGGAAGTTATTGAGCCAGACAATGTTGCCTACCGGTTGACCACAACGTACCAGTACGACAACTTTGGCAACAAACTGCGTGCTACCACCAGTGGGGCAGGGGTTACCTCTCGCTACAGCCGCAGCGAATACGACGCCTTGGGCCGCTATGTCGAGCGCAGCTTCAACAGCCTGGAACAAAAAACCAGCGAAGTGGTTACCCGCAACGGCTACGGTCAAGTTACCCAGGCCAGAGACCTCAATGGTCTGGACGTGGTCAGCGCTTACAGCCCGTTGGGCCGCAAATACTTTGAACGCGGCGAGACCGGTGGCTTTAGTAAAACCTACCTGACGGACGCGGACACCAGCCACTGTCCGACAGGCACGGTCTACAAAGCCATCAGCCACAGCGCCGGGGGTGGGCAGAGCCAGCAATGCTTTGACAAACTGGGTCGTGCGATTCGTAGCCTGAGCGTGGGTTTTAGTGGCAACTGGATTGCCAGCGACGTGGAGTTCGACACCCTGGGTCGCACCAAACGCCAGAGCGAACCCTACTACCTGGACAGTGGTTCTCCCATCTACTGGACCACCATCGACTACGACATCCTGGGCCGTCCGACCACCACCACACTGCCGGACAACAGCACCGGTAGCGTGCAATACAACGGCTACAGCACCGTCACCATCAACGACAAAGGCCACCGCAAGGTGGAAACCAAAAACGCGTTGGGCGAAGTGGTGGGTGTGACCGACAACGAAGGGGCAGTGGTCATGAAACCTCCTCGGTCAGCTACGCCTACGACGCCCAGGGCAACATGACCACCATGACCGACTCGGCGGGCAACGTGAGCACCATTCACTACGACCTGTTGGGCCGCAAAGACTGGATGGATGATCCGGACAAGGGCTACTGGACCTACAGCTACAACGTGTACGGCGAACTGGAATCACAAACCGATGCCAACGGTCAGACCAGCACACTGAGCTACGACGTGTTGGGCCGACTGATCCATCGGATTGATCGCCGCACCAACAACAGTGTGGAAAGCGACACCCAGTGGCACTACAACAACGGCACCAGTGGGCTGGGCCTTGGCTTGCTGAACAACGTTCAACAAGACAACGGCGATGACGGCACTAACGACTACGTCAAAACCGTTACCTACGACACCTACGGGCGGGTGACCCACACCGCCACGGCACTGGGGGCTGGCGGCAGCGACGGCAGCTACATCGAACAAGTGACCTACGACCAATACGGCCGTACTTACCAAACCTTCGATGCGTCTACCGACCCCACTGGGGCTACCGGTTACCAGGGCACTCAAAGCCATTACAACGCCTACGGCTACATGGACTGGGTGGGCGATGCAGTGCTGGGCAGCAATGGTCAACCGCGGAGTATCTACCGCACCATCACCAGCATGGACGCACGGGGTAACGTGACGGGTGAAACCCGGGGCGACAACGTCAGTATCGCTCGGGTGTACGACCCACAAACCGGGCGCATCGAAACCATTGATGCCACTCACGCCTTGGGGGCCGAAGTCCAGGACCTTGAGTACGAGTGGGACACCATTGGTAACCTGGAATGGCGAGAAGAAAAATCCGGTAACAAAAACCTGCGAGAAAACTTTGGCTACGACGACCTCAACCGCCTGACCAGCTACCAGGTGGTAGGCCAAGCGGCCAAAACCGTGCAATACGACGCCCTGGGCAACATCCTCTACAAGAGTGATGTGGGTACCTACAGCTACGGTACGGGCAATAATAGCGGAGCCGGGGACGCGGGCGTACACGCGGTGACCCAAATTACGGGAGCGGAAGCGGCCACCTACAGCTACGACGACAACGGCAACAATACCAGTGGGGATGGCCGCAACATCACCTACAGCACCTTTGACAAGCCCTTAACCATCAGCAAAGGCGGTCACACCACCGGGTTCCAGTATGGGCCGGACAGAGCCCGCTACAAACGCACCGACACCAACAGTAGTGGCACCAAAACCACCCTGTACGTGGGCAACACCGAGTGGATTACCCAGGTCAATGGCGATAAAGAAATCAAACGCCATCTGGGGGGGCTTTGATTACCCTGAAGCTCAACAGTGCGGATCAACTGCAAAGCGTGGACACCCACTACCAGTACCATGATCATCTGGGCAGCCTGGACGTCATCACCGACGAAACCGGTGCGATTGTGCAGGAAATGAGCTTTGACGCCTGGGGCGAGAGAAGGGGCGCTACAGATTGGACGGCGTTGGCCAATGGGGCATTGACCACCTTTGACAGCAGCATCACCACCAGAGGCTTTACGGGCCATGAGATGCTGGATGAGGTGGGTGTGATCCATATGAATGGGCGGATTTACGATCCGAAGATTGCCAGGTTCCTTCAGGCCGATCCGTTTATACAAGATCCGCTGATGACGCAAAGTCTTAACCGGTATGCGTATGTCATTAACAACCCACTGAATGCTACTGATCCGTCGGGTTACTTCTTCAAGAAATTTGCCGGGCTGATTGTTGGTGCCATACTGGTTATCGCGACCGGAGGAGCGGCAAGTGCGCTATTAGCAGGCTGGGGTGCTGTTGGGTTAGGTGCTATAACAGGTGCAATTAGTGCTGCTGTTAACGGAGGAAATATCCTTAAAGGCGCGCTCACGGGGGCTATAACGGGAGCCTTAATACCGGCAAATTTAGGGATAGATCCGATATCGGTGACCGGGGTGCTAACCTACGGTGCGATAGGTGGTATTGCCAATGTGCTTCAAGGCGGTAAGTTTGGCCATGGGTTTATCTCGGCTGGTGTTGGAGCTATAGCAGGCACTTTGCTTAAAGGAACTAAGGCTGTGTCCACAGGCTTGGGGCGAATAATAACTAAATCTGTGATTGGCGGAACAATATCAAGGTTAACAGGAGGTAAGTTTAGTAATGGTGCTGTTAGTGGAGCATTTGCGGCAATTGTAGCCGAGTTATCAGACTCTATAAACAAGCGATTAAAACAATCTGGGCCGGCACCAACAAATTCGAAACTAACTCTAAAACAAAGAAGAGAAAAAGCACAGAAAGAAGTTGATGCTCTACTCACGAATGGAACTTTAGATAAAGATAAAGTATTTACCGGAAAGACTGCTATGGATGATGCTGCAAAGGAAGTATTAACAGAGATACAACCTATATCCGATAAATATGATATTGAGATAGCCGGAGGGATTAGAGAAAACGGTGACGGTTATTCATATAACAGACCAGAAGTGGGTATCAATGGCACGAGTGCTTCTATTGATCCGAGGGGAATCGCTGCTGGCTATCATACTCACCCTGGCGGTGGTTTTAACAGTCAGTTTTTTTCTAATAAACATACTGTAGGGCAGTCGGCTGATATTGAATGGTCGACGAGGAATGGAATACCTTTATATATGTCACATAGTCATAGATCTTTAACTGAGATAAGAGTTTGTAAAGGTGGCTATAATAATTGTCACCAAGACTTTGATCCTCACAGAAGAATGTCCCATTTTGGAGTGAGCGGAAAATTGGTGAAATGATGAGATACTTTATAACAATGTTAGTGTTTGTTTTTTCTATGAATGGTTGTAGTTATAAGGGGCTTGACTCCTTTGAAAAAGGTGACTTAAAAATCATTAACATTTGCACTAAGCGCTTAGAATTTGAACGTGCTAGTGTATGGGATGTATCTATGAATCAGATCCATAAAGATTTTCACCGGGTTCGGATAGTTCGTGATTCATTTTCAAATTATGTGTATGTAAGTTTTGGGTCTGCTGAAAAAAAAATCGATCCAAAAATAATTTTCGATAGACCTGCTATCATATGTTGGGTCGATGAACATATGGCTGTTAAAAGCCTTTCTGCTCCTAAAGATCTAGATAGTATCGAATCTGTTCATTATGTACAGTTTAGCGGTGAAGAACAGAGACAAAGAAAGCAGCTGTTGGAAAGCAGTAATATTAGTGGGGAGCAGCATACTTCACTTGAGTCTGTCTACAAGTATAAAAATGGTAATTGGTTGAGACAATTAGAGCAATAAGGGACACGAATAGAAAATAATAGGGGACGTGGCAATAATAGGGGACGTAATGAAGCTCCCCCAGTTTAACGGATACTTAAAATCAGCGACACTGTCGCCACAGGAGTATCCACATGACATCAAAAAGAAAGCCATATAAGACCTATACCCGCGACTTTAAGCTGGAGGCCGTTCGATTGATGGAGGAAACGGGACGGCCGCCAGCTGAGATAGCTATGGAGCTAGGCATTCGTCGCAATCAATTGCAAATGGAACAATCAGGGACGGGTCTCAATTAAACGTATTTGTAGTCAAAGAATCCCATCCAACGCCTCGTCAGTCATCGTGAAAAGGGGGCAGATTTATTTTCTAGCGAAGCCCTGCTAATTTTCTCCCTGTAGCAACCAGGAAATAACAATGCTCAAATTCTTCCAAAAGGGAATGCTTTTCTAACTATCCAAAGGAGGTTAGCACATTAAAGGGGTCAGAGCCCTTTAATGGTTTGTCAAAACCACCACCAACACCAACACCTACGGCACCAGCGTATGGGATGCGGAAATGGGCCGCCTCAGTCGCACACAGGTGGTGAGCACCCGCAGCGGCAGTGTCTCTGACACCGAAACCCGCACCAGTGCGTTCACCTACATCACCAGCGGTGACAAACGTGGCTTGCTGGCCACGGAGGTTATCGAACCAGACAACGTCACCTACCGGCTGACTACCACCTATGACTACGATGAACACGGCAACAAGCTCAAAGCCACCACCAGAGGGGCGGGGGTAACCGATCGTTACAGCCGCAGTGTGTACGACCCTCTTGGGCGCTATGTGGAACGCAGCTTCAACAGCCTGGGTCAGCAAATCAGTTCGGTGGAAAGCCGCAACGTCTATGGCCAAGTGACCGAAGCCAAAGACATCAATGGCCTGACGGTAAACAGCGCTTACAGCCCGTTGGGCCGCAAATACTTTGAACGCGGCGAGACCGGTGGCTTTAGTAAAACCTACCTGACGGACGCGGACACCAGCCACTGTCCGACAGGCACGGTCTACAAAGCCATCAGCCACAGCGCCGGGGGTGGGCAGAGCCAGCAGTGTTTTGACAAACTGGGTCGTGCGATTCGTAGCTTGAGTGTGGGTTTTAGTGGCAACTGGATCGCCAGCGACGTGGAGTTCGACACCCCGGGTCGCACCAAACGCCAGAGCGAACCCTACTACCTGGACAGTGGTTCTCCCATCTACTGGACCACCATCGACTACGACATCCTGGGCCGTCCGACCACCACCACACTGCCGGACAACAGCACCGGTAGCGTGCAATACAACGGCTACAGCACCGTCACCATCAACGACAAAGGCCACCGCAAGGTGGAAACCAAAAACGCGTTGGGCGAAGTGGTGGGTGTGACCGACAACGAAGGGGGCAGCGGCCATGACACCTCCTCGGTCAGCTACGCCTACGACGCCCAGGGCAACATGACCACCATGACCGACTCGGCGGGTAACGTGAGCAGCATTGTCTACGACCTGTTGGGCCGTAAAACCAGCATGGACGACCCAGACAAAGGAGACTGGACCTACAGCTACAACGTGTACGGCGAACTGGAATCACAAACCGATGCCAACGGTCAGACCAGCACACTGAGCTACGACGTGTTGGGCCGGCTGATCCATCGGATTGATCGCCGCACGAATAACAGCGTGGAAAGTGACACGGTCTGGATTTACGACCAAACCTTGGATGAGTCAACAGGTCAATTAGTTGCTAACCCAGGTGGGCTGGGTCAATTGGGTGTTGTGCTTCAAGACAACGACGACAATAACGATGAGGATTACGTCAAAACGGTTCGTTATGACTCCTATGGTCGGGTCTCGAGCACCAAAACCACACTGGGTGCTAATGGTGCGGATGGCACCTTTACTGAGTCAGTGACCTACGACCAATACGGCCGTACCCACCAAACTTTCGATGCGTCTACCGACCCCACAGGCGCTACTGGTTATCAGGGCACGCGCACTCATTACAACCCATACGGTTATATGGACTGGGTCGGAGATGCTATTGAAGGCAATACCTTCGATGAAAACGGTGAACGTTTGCCGCGGAGTATCTACCGCAGAATCACCAGCATGGACGCACGGGGCAATGTGACGGGCGAAACTCGGGGTGACAACGTCAGTATTGTTCGGGTGTACGACGAACAAACCGGTCGTATCGAAACCATCGATGCTGACCACACCTTGGGGGTCAAAGTTCAAGACTTGGAGTACCAGTGGGACACCATCGGCAACCTGCTCGAACGCAGAGAACAGTCCGGCAATAAAAACCTGACCGAAGTGTTTGACTACGACGACCTCAACCGCCTGACCAGCTACCGGGTTGTGGGCCAGGCTGAGAAAACCGTGAAATACGATGCCCTGGGCAACATCACCGAGAAAAGCGATGTGGGCCACTACAGCTACGGCACAGGCAACAACAGTGGGTCCGGTGACGCGGGTGTACACGCGGTGACGCAAATTACGGGAGCGGAAGCCGCTACCTACACCTACGACGACAACGGCAACAACCTCAGTGGTGATGGCCGCACTATCGTTTACAGCACCTTTGACAAGCCCTTAACCATCAGCAAAGGCGGTCACACCACCGGGTTCCAGTATGGGCCGGACAGAGCCCGCTACAAACGCACCGACACCAACAGCAGTGGCACCAAAACCACCCTGTACGTGGGCAACACCGAGTGGATTACCCAGATCAATGGCGATAAAGAAATCAAGCGCCATCTGGGGGGTACCTTGATTACCCTGAAGCTCAACAGTGCGGATCAACTGCAAAGCGTGGATACCCACTACCAGTACCACGATCATCTGGGCAGTTTGGACGTGATCACCGACGAAACCGGTGCGATTGTGCAGGAAATGAGCTTTGACGCCTGGGGCGAGAGAGGGGACGCTACAGATTGGACGGCCTTGGCCAATGGGGCATTGACCACCTTTGACAGCAGCATCACCACCAGAGGCTTTACGGGCCATGAGATGCTGGATGAGGTGGGTGTGATCCATATGAATGGGCGGATTTACGATCCGAAGATCGCCAGGTTCCTTCAGGCGGACCCTTACATTCAGGAGCCGACGTACACACAAAGTCTCAATAGATATGCTTATGTGTGGAACAATCCGCTTAATGCCACAGACCCTAGTAGGTACTTTGTAGGAGCTATAGCCAGTAAGGTAATTGGGGCGGCTATTACGAGGAAATTTATTCAAAGTAGTTGGGTTGGAAAAAATGTCATCCAGCCTGCGCTGCAATATGTATCAAGGAAACCACTGCTAAATGCGATTGTTACGGCTGTCATTGCTTACTATGGGGGGCCGTATGCAGTAGCGGCCTATAGCGAAGCTGTGACTTATGCAAATGGTGGTAGCTTATTTGATGGAATAAAAGCGGGAGCCATCAGCCTTGCACAATCTTATGCTTTCGCACAGATTGGTGCGTCAGGCTTAGAAACTACTGAAAGGATATTTGCACAAGCAATTGCAGGTGGCGTTTTCTCGGAATTGCAGGGAGGCAAGTTTGGGCATGGATTTGTTAGTGCTGGTCTATCTGAGGCTATCGATATTAATGGAATCTTCGGCACCAAGCCTGAGTTTGCGGGAATTCGAATAGCAGCTGCAGCGATTGTCGGTGGAACAATATCCAAAGCCACAGGGGGTAAATTTGCAAATGGTGCCCTTACTTCCGCGTTTGGGCAGATGTTTAGCGGCGAACAACGTGCAAAGAAAGCAGAACAATTTAAAAAACTAAAAAGCTTGTTTGAATCGGAGGATCCAGCAACTAGGCAGTTGGCTATTAATGAAGCCCTTGATTACTATGGTATTGGTAGTGAGGGTACTGTTTCTGTTACGTATGATCCTAAACTTACGAGTGATGGCATAGTAGATGAACATGCAGACGGTACGGTCGGAGTTCGAATAGGCAATGGCGCTTTTAAACGGAGCGTTGGCTGGCTAGGCTCTGTGTTATCTCATGAGATCGAAGTACACGTTCGACTTCAAGTTAACAGAGGGATTCACTGGAAAGATGAACAGGGAAATGCTCTTTTGGAGGTTCAGGCTTATAACTATGATCTGCTAAACGCTGAAAGATTCTCTCTAAGCACTTCTGAAATTAATCAAATAAGAGGTTTAAGAAGATATTACATGAATACGCTTAATAGAGAAAATTTTGAGAGGGCAAAGCGTGGCCATTATTCTGATTATACACCTTAGAAGGATGTTTACTGTGAAAGTGTTTTTGCTATTACTGGCTTTAACTGTGCCAGCTTACGCTGAAAGTGAAATGATTTTATTTAAGCTTAAATCTGATGAAAATGGGATTTTAACCTATCTAGTTAACGGTTCAGAGCGACCTCTATTAGTTAATAGGAGGTTTGCAGATGCTCGTAAATCTGATGCATATGCTGACATGTTCTTTGAAATTCTGGATGAAAATAATAAATTTTTTCATTTTTTTCCTAGAGTTAGAATATCTAAACCAAGTGGTGATGAAATAGTTAGCGTTAAGCCTAGCGATTTTGTTGGTAGGCTGTTTTCATGTAGGTATATGGCTGATTCTTACAAGCTTCCCTTAGGGTTATACAAAGTTAAGGGGTTTCATATAAATCCATATGGAAATAAAGTTATTTCAGCAAAAACAGGAAGATACATCACCCCAAATAGTGCCCCTCTAGTTCAACTGGAATCTAATGAAATAAATCTTGTTATTAAGGAGTCCTGTTTACAAGATGACGAAATTTCTGAGCTCAAATACGAATAACAAGACAAGGGAAGTGGCACAGATTTCCGGAATAATTAATTAAAGAGGTCAGAGCCCTTTCGTGCTGTGCCAATTCCCCGTCTTAATGCCTGGTACGGCGATAGGGACGCTCATTACGGTTACTCCGGTACACGGCTGCCTTTAAACGACTGGTCAGTGGCGTTGATGCAATTGCGTCAACGAGTGGAAGGGGAGTTAAACAAACGTTTTAACAGCGCGCTGATAAACCTGTATCGCAACGGCAGCGACAGCGTCGCCTGGCACAGCGATGACGAAGCGGAGTTGGGTGAAAGCCCGGTAATTGCCTCATTAAGCTTGGGAGCAAAAAGACGTTTTCAGATGCGCCGCAAAAGCGGTGGGCAGCGTTACGAGCTAACTCTTGAGTCTGGTGCCTTACTGGTAATGACGGGGGCTACACAGCGGTTTTGGCAGCATCAGGTGCCCAAGGAAAATAGGGTGGAAGAGGCGCGGATTAATATCACGTTTCGTCGGATTGATGTGCTTCTAAATCAGTAAGTGTTGTAGTCAGGGCCAGCTTTTCAGGTCGACGGTAAAAGAATTCTAATCCGTTCCCTATCCCATATCTTATTATTGACGGCTGAACTCCATAGAGCTGTCAGGATGAGGAGAGTATTTATGAAATTTCTTCTAATTGTTTCTTTTGTTTTTTCGAACTGTGTTTCAGCTCAAAGTGTTGGTGAGCTTTTAGAGGGTTGGAAGCTTCGTGAGCTTCCAGTTGAAGCGGTTCTTCAATATAGGGATAAAAAACATAGAAATAAGTTTGTAATAGAGGATCATACTCTTACTGACAATAGCGGCAATATTGCTTTAAGTTATGGTAGGCGTTCTAAATCAAATCTGAGTGTTAGCGTTAGAAACGCTAAGTTTATTTCAGTCAACAAGGGTGAGTTTGGAGGTGAATTTGGCGTTGAAGTAAATGGCGTTTATACAAAACTTATGGAGGGAAATGTAACAAATTTAATCCACACTGGTGATGCTTTGGTAGTTGTTGAAGGTATTTCACACCTGAGCCTCACCAGAGGTGCCGTATATATAATGGATGATGTTGCTAACCCAGAGCCCCCCAAGATATTGACAATGCTGCCTGAAAAGCCTTCTGCAAGCTTTATTGATAGTGATGGGAGGCTTATGGTTGCTACGGATTTGGGTGTTTATGGAATCACAGCAGGTCCCCGAGGTAGGCTTGATATCTTATACAGAAAAGCGTTTTGGGCAAGGATATTTGCGAGAGGCCCTACAAGCATTGTTGAATTTGAGGGGAATTACTTGATTGGCCTCGCGGGGGGAGTCGCAGTGGTTGAGAAAGGACGATTCGAAATCCCTAAGGTTAGGTTTTTCGCAACCGAAAATCTAATTCGAACAATTGGTTTAATGGAATAATAGAGAGTGAGCAGCTTTCGAGCGACCTCTACGTTTTTTTCCTAAGTGTTTCAGGCTGGAGGCTTTTATGAAAAAGATTTTTTTAGTTCTTAAAGTGTTGACCATTATTTTGATTTCTCAATTAGTCTTTGTAACTAGTGCCTGTGCAGAGAAAAAGAGAACGCCTGATGGTCGAATGGGGAGCGATTGTTATTTATATCATAAAGAAGAAGGGGCGGTAGAAATATGTGATGTCATAATCCCGCAGTTAGTTGTAACGCCCGAACGGTATCATAAAAAAATTGTGAGAGTTTTAGGGTACATGAGCGCCTCGCAAGAAGCCTATGGATTAAACGGTAGCGATGGTGCGCGGGTATGGGTAGAAATGGAAACGCGGTTAGAGATTAATAAATTAAAAAAGTACCATGGAAAATTTGTTGAAATCACAGCTGAATTTGATGCTCTGTCATTCGGCCATTTAGGCCAATGGGGCGGAACGCTTAAAAATATTAAAAAGATTAGATTGCTTGAAAAGGAGTAACAGGGTTTGTGTGTGACAACAGCCAGTCTGCTTCTTATCGTTTCCTTCGGAGCAAGTTCTCATCAATTTGGTGTTTTTTGAAAAGCTCACCGAGTTCTTTCTTGGCAACCGGATAAAGCGCATAAATAGGGGTTGTTGTCACGTAGAGCTCCACATCTGAACTGCAGCTTAATAGTCGTTTTTGAGTCTCCTCGGGTATCGAATCAAATTCCAGTTTGCCCTCATAGTATGGTGATACTGATTCTAGTAGTTCAACGCCACAGTGCCTGAGGAGTAGCTTAGGTGTCTCTATAGATCCCAGTGCTTGCCAGGATATTTTTGATATAAAAAGCGTACGCATTTCGCTAAGAAATTGAACCCTTTTAGTTGATTCGACGGCAGTTAGTTTTGCACCGTATCCGTCGACCAATTTTTCAGCAATATCTTTCGCATGCTTGTCCCAGCGTTTTTTCCATGATGTTAAAATAGGCTCCGGAATTAGATCGCTTTCACTCGATATCACGCCAGTACTCGTTATACCAATGATGATCGATAGAACTATTGGTGGTAAGCTTTTAACGCTCATGGAGGCTCCATTTGTATTCTTTCAAAGCATAAGAAGAAGCTGGCTCTTTGGCGCTCTTCTCTGTGTCCTCATAGCAGTATGCTTGGAAATTGGTATTGAACAATGGCACCGGTTCAACCACAAATCTCCGTAATCAACGACCTTAACTTTTCCACCGTCGGTTTAATTTCGCTCATATCCAGATACTCATCCGGTTGGTGTGCCTGGGCAATAGAACCTGGCCCCATCACAATGGTTTCGCAGCCCAGCTCGCTGATGAAGGGGGCTTCAGTGCAATAGTTCACGGCTATGGCGGGTTGGCCGGATACTTTTTCTGCCAATTTCACCAGGCTGCTGTCGGTGCTTCCTGCAAAAGCTGGTGTAGCACCGTGCATATGACTGAGTTCCACAGCCCCCGGGTATCGTTGTTTGATCGGTGCCACAGCATCGTCCAATAATTGGTAAACATCGGTAACGCTCATTCCCGGCATGGGTCGCACATCCAGTTGCAGTTCGCAGCAACCGCAGATGCGGTTGGGGTTGTCGCCGCCATGAATGTGCCCAAGGTTTAAGGTGGGGTAGGGGACGTCGAAGGCGGGCTGCTGATAACGCTCCTTCAACTGCTGCTGTGTTTTTAGCAGGTTGGCTATCACTTGGTGCATGATTTCCAGCGCGTTAAGGCCATATTCTGGATTGGAGCTATGGCCGCTGCGGCCGGTGACGACAATGCGCTCAGAAAGGTGACCTTTGTGGCAATACACCGCCTGCATGGATGTGGGTTCACCAATAATGGCGTATTCCGGGCGTATGGCTTTTTGAGCTGCCAGTTGCCGGGCACCGGCCATGGTGGTCTCTTCGTCGGCGGTGGCCAGAATACGTAAAGGTTTCTGCAGCTTGTCCAGCTCTAACCCATCGATAGCTTCGATGGCAAAGGCGAAAAAGCCCTTCATATCGATACTGCCCAAACCGTAGAGTTTGTTATCGGCTTCGGTCAGGGCGAATGGGTCGAAGTTCCAACGGCTGTCGTCGTAGGGCACGGTGTCGGTGTGGCCTGCCAGTAACAGCCCGCCGTCGCCGCTGTTGGCACCGTAGGTGGCCACCAAATTGAACTTGCCCGGAGCCGATTCCAGCTCGGTAATTTCTACCGTAAATCCCCGATCATTGAGCCAGCTTTCCAAGTGCTCGATCACCCCCTTGTTGGAGTGGTCCCAGCGAGGGCTGTTACTGGAAATGCTGGGGCTAGCAATCAGAGTTTTGTAGTGTTCAATAAACGCCATTACGCTCGCCTTATTGTGGGCCGTAAACGACTGTGACTATTGCATAAAAGCCGCTAAAACGGTATCTTCGCGCATCATTTTGCTATCCGCTTTAACGCCATGATATTTTGCATGCTCAACGGCATCAACAAAGCACCACTTCTTCCGGCCATTCGACGACGTTGAAGCCGCCATTTGCCGCGCCTGCTGACTGAAAATTCAGTAAAATGCCTGCGGTTCTTTCTGCTGTTTCGTACAGCCTACCGAAATTTGTTTATTCGCTAATGAGGCGACTGTGAAAAAATTAGCCCTGATTGGTGCCAGTGGTTACGCTGGCCTTGAGTTCTGTCGTTGGGTCAGCCATCACCCCAACCTGCAAATTACCGCGTTGCTGGTGTCCCCGCAAAGCGTTTACCTGGGGCAAACCATTGGTCAGTTCTGTGCGGAACTGGCGCACTTGGGTTTGCCCCCACTGGAGGCCAGTACGGACGAGAACATCGCCCGCCTGACCACAGAGGTGGATGGCGTGGTACTGGCCACCGAGCACGAAGTCAGTGCCAACATTATCGGCAAGATTGTCGATAGCGGCGTGGCTATTTTCGACCTTTCCGGTGGTTACCGCCTTAAAGACCCGTCGCTCTACGAGCGCTACTACGGTTTTGCCCACCCCCGCCCGGATTTGCTGCAAAGTGCCGCTTACGGTTTGGCTGAGTGGAATGCAGAGGCCATTGCCAGTGCCCAGGTGGTGGCAGTGCCCGGTTGTTACCCAACCGCTGCACAGCTGGCGCTGAAGCCGCTGTTGGCGTTTGCCGAGCAACAGGGAAACACTCTGAGCCAGCCACCGGTGATTAACGCTGTCAGTGGCGTTAGCGGTGCTGGCCGCAAAGCCAAAACAGGTTCGCACTTTTGCGAGGTCAGCTTGCACCCCTATGGCATTTTCAGCCACCGCCACACCCCGGAAATTGTTCAGGGTGTGGGCACAGAGGTGGTGTTTACCCCTCATCTGGGTGCCTTTAAGCGGGGCATTCTGGCGACCATTAATGTGGCTTTTGAACAAGCTGTGGATCAGCAGGCTTTGCGGGGTCACTTTGACAGCACCTACAGCAATGCGCCATTGGTTCGCCTTTGCCATACGCCGACACCGGCTATTCAAGCGGTGGAAAAAACACCGTTTTGCGACCTTGGCGTCTATACCCAGGGCAACCAGGTCATTTTGGTGTCCGCCATCGATAACTTGGTGAAAGGCGCGGCCGGGCAGGCACTGCAATGCGTCAACCTGCATTTTGGCTGGCCTTCAGAAACCGGCATGCTGCCGGCGAGTAAAGGCGAGTGAGTCAGCCAGCCATGGACAAGCCGTTAGTGATTAAAGTGGGCGGTGCGCTGTTAAACCACCCCCAGGCCCAACAGGCGTTTTTTGCCGAGCTGGCGCAGCTGCAACGCCCCTGGGTATTGGTACACGGTGGTGGCGCGCTGGTCGATCAGTGGTTGCAGAAGCTGGGTTTTGAGGTGCAGCGCAATCGCGGCCTGCGAGTAAGCCCTGCGGAGCAAATGCCATTTATCACCGGTGCCCTGGCCGGTTGTGCGAACACGGAGTTGGTATCCCAAGGTGTGCGCAGTGGTGTTAGTGCCATTGGCCTCAGCCTGGTGGATGCGGGTTGCGAAGCCTCTGTTTTGGCAGATGATCTGGGGCAAGTAGGCCAGGTTGACCAAACCGATGCAGAACCACTGCAACAACTGCTTTCAGCAGGATTCAGGCCGTTGGTGTGCAGCATCGCCTGCGATAAGCAGGGAGCGTTACTCAATGTCAATGCAGACGATGCGGCAGTGGCCATCGCCAAGGCATTGCATGGGGATTTGCTGTTACTGAGCGATGTTCCCGCTGTGCTGGACGGTGACCGTCAGCCCATTGCCAAACTGGACGAAACAGACATAGAGCGCCTGATTGCCGATGGTGTGATTATCGATGGTATGGCGGTCAAAGTTCGCGCTGCTCTGGCGGCCGCAAGAGCCACCGGCGGCAAAGTATTAATTGCTTCCTGGCAACGCCCGGAAACCATTGTGCAGTGGTGTGAAGGGAAGCCAGTTGGCACTGAAATTAGCTGAGTGCATCTCTAAAAATGCACTATTTCTGCGATAGCTGTGTTGGCGTCCCTGTTTGTTTATGGGAAGGCGAGTCCTCATGTATCTCTGTATACACTGCGGCTCTCCGTGCGACGCCGCCTTGCTCTCGCAAAAATATCACTATTTTTAGAGGTGCCCTTAGGCACGTTTTTAAAAAATTTGAGGATTAACCATGAAGTCTGTAAAAAAAGTCGTATTGGCCTATTCCGGTGGTCTGGACACCTCCGCCATTATCCCCTGGCTGAAAGAGAACTACGGCTGTGAAGTGGTGGCTTTTGCCGCTAACGTAGGGCAGGGAGACGAAGAGCTGGAAGGCCTGGAAGAAAAGGCCATCGCCTCTGGCGCCAGCAGCTGCTACATCGTCGATTTAAAAGACGAGTTTGTGGCGGACTATGTATACCCAACTTTCCAAACTGGCGCTATCTACGAAAGCGATTACCTGTTGGGCACCAGTATCGCTCGTCCAATTATTGCCAAGGCCCAGGTAGAAGTGGCCCGCAAAGTTGGTGCTGATGCGCTGTCCCACGGCTGTACCGGTAAAGGTAACGACCAGGTGCGTTTCGAGTCCTGCTTTGCGGCTTTGGCGCCAGACCTGCAAGTGATCGCCCCGTGGCGTGAGTGGGATCTGACCTCCCGTGAAAGCCTGTTGGATTACCTGGCAGAGCGCAACATTCCCTGCAGTGCTTCGCTGACCAAAATTTACAGCCGCGACGCTAATGCTCTGCATATCTCCCATGAAGGCGGCGAGTTGGAAGAGCCATGGAATGCACCTAGCGACGCGGTATGGACCATGACGGTTTCTCCAGAGCAGGCGCCAGACCAGCCAGAGCTGGTGACACTGGATATTGAGAAAGGCCGGGTAACTGCCGTCGATGGTGTGGCTATGACCCCTTACCAGGTGTTGGAAAGCCTGAATGAAAAGGGCGCCCGCAACGGGGTTGGCCGTATTGATATTGTCGAGAACCGCCTGGTGGGCATGAAATCTCGCGGCTGCTACGAAACCCCGGGGGGCACCTTGTTGATGAGTGCTCTGCGCGCCATTGATGAGCTGATTTTGGATAAAACCTGCCGCAGCTGGAAAACCACCGTGGCAGAGCAGTTTGCTCACTTGGTATACGATGGTCGTTGGTTCACGCCTCTGAAAGACTCTCTGTATGCAGCGGCGGAAGCGCTGAACGAAGACGCTACTGGCACAGTGGTACTGAAGCTGTACAAGGGCCAGGTAACGGCGATCCAGAAAAAATCGCCCAACAGCCTTTACCGGGAGTCTTTTGCTACCTTCGGTGAAGACGATGTGTACGACCAGTCTCACGCAGAGGGCTTTATTCGTTTGTTCTCTCTGTCCAGCCGTATTAAGGCGATGGGCGGCGAGTAAGGCAGTTAGGGCACGTCATTGCGAGCGAAGCGAAGCAATCTCCTGACACGTTGTGCGCAGGAGATTGCCGCGTTGCCCTTCAGGCTCCTCGCAATGACCGGTAAATAGAAAATTTTGGAGAAACACCATGGCATTATGGGGCGGCCGTTTTAAAGAACAGGCCAGTGTGCAGTTTAAAAAATTCAACGATTCCCTGCCGGTGGATTACCGCATGGCAGTGCAGGACATCGTCGGCTCCATTGCCTGGGCGCAAGCCATTCATCAGGTGGGCGTGCTGTCTGATGACGAGCTGGCGCGCTTGCAGGGTGCTCTGACTGAGCTGAAAGAATCCGTTGAGCAAAACCCCAAGCAAATTTTGGCGTCGGACGCGGAAGACATTCACAGCTGGGTGGAAATCCAACTGATTGAAAAAACCGGCGATTTGGGCAAAAAACTGCACACCGGGCGCAGCCGCAATGATCAGGTAGCTACTGACCTCAAACTATGGTGTAAGGAAACCGGTGGCGACTTGTTGTTCGCTTTGGTTAACCTGCAACAGGCGATGATGAACCTGGCCGAGCGGGAAAAGGGCACCGTACTGCCCGGTTATACCCACCTGCAACGGGCTCAGCCAGTGACTTTTGGCCATTGGTGCCTCGCTTACGTCGAAATGTTTAATCGGGATATTGGTCGCCTGAAAGACGCACTCTACCGCTTGGATGTGTCGCCCTTGGGTTCCGGTGCATTGGCCGGTACCGCTTATCCCATTGATCGTAAATCCCTGGCCCACAACCTGGGCTTTCGAGCTGCCACCATGAACAGCCTGGATGCGGTATCCGACCGCGACCATGTGGTTGAACTGTTGGGTGCGGCCAGTATTTCGATGATGCACTTGTCTCGCTTTGCAGAAGATCTGATTTTCTACAATTCCGGCGAAGCGGGCTTTGTGGAGATGAGCGACCTGGTGAGCTCAGGCTCGTCGCTGATGCCGCAAAAGAAAAACCCGGATGCCTGCGAATTGATACGCGGCAAAGCCGGACGCGTGTTTGGTTCCCTGACGGCGATGCTGACCACCATGAAAGCCCTGGCGCTGGCCTATAACAAAGATATGCAGGAAGACAAAGAAGGCCTGTTTGACGCCCTGGATACCTGGCTGGAATGCATGGAAATGGCGGTACTAGTGGCGGATGGTTTGAAAGTGAACCGCTCCCGCACCCTGGCTGCTGCCCAGCAGGGCTACGCAAATGCCACCGAGCTGGCAGACTATTTGGTGGGTAAGGATATTCCTTTCCGTGAGGCTCACCATATTGTCGGTGAAGTGGTGCTGGCAGCCATTGAAAAAGGGTGCCCATTGGAAGATTTAACACTGACCCAACTGCAAAGCTTCAGCGAAAAAATAGAGCAGGATGTGTATCAGCACCTGTCTATTGAATCCACTCTCGATAAGAGAGAGGCATTGGGTGGCACCTCCAGAGCTCAAGTGGAGCAGGCGATTGCCAATATTCAGGCGGGCAAAGAAGATATTCTCAACGAACAGGTAGCCGGTGCGCCGGGCAAGCAGCAGATCAATGTGGCATTGATGCAGGTAAAACAGCGCCTCAATGCGCAAAAAGCGGCTGCTATGTCGGTTCGCCGTGCGCGTATGTCCGATGTGGAAAAAATTCATCAGCTGGTGGATTTTTGGGCCGAAAAAGGCGAGATACTGCCTCGCACCTACGAGAATATTATTCACGACGTGCAAAACTTTGTGGTCGCGGAAGTAGATGGCCAGGTGGTGGGTTGTGCCTCTTTGTATATTTACCAGAAAGGCCTGGCGGAAATTCGCTCGGTGGTGGTGGATGAAAAATACCACAACCAGGGTCAGGGCAGGGCGCTGGTACAGTACCTGCTGGAATTTGCCAACCAGATGGAATTGCAGGAAATTATCGTACTCACCTACATTCCGGATTATTTCTCTGCCCTCGGCTTTAATCTGATTGAAAAGAGTTCGTTGGCGGATAACATTATTGAGGACAGCGAGCGCAGCCCTTATAAAAATCCGGAAGACGAAGTGGCTATGGAGTACATTGTCGATCGTTCGGCGTGATAAGAGGGGGTGTTAGCAAGTAATAAGTCACTACTGTTGCCCCTGAAAAGGCGTCAGCCAAGGCATGAGGAGTGCTGTTTGGTTATTCCAAATGAGCGACGAATAACACAGGATGGCGCCTTTTCAGGGTCAACCCAAAGGGCTGGGCTCCTTTTTCGCCCCAGCTGTGTTATCAGTCGCTTATGTAGAATGACTACACGACACTCCTTCTGTCTTGCTGGAACAAAAAATGAACTCCAGCAGTAGCGACCTATTACTTGCTAACACCCCCTAGGAACATTACAAATGGCTCACCCGATAGAAAATAATGACAGCGACAAGGACAAGGTAAAGTGGTTTAGGAACGCCGCGCCGTACATCAATGCTCACCGGGGCAAAACCTTTGTGTTGATGTTTGATGGCGATGCGGTGGAGCACCCTAACTTTGCCAATGTGATTCACGACGTCTCATTGCTGAGAAGCCTCGGCGTCAAGCTGGTGCTGGTGCACGGTGCCCGCACACAAATCAGTCGGCGGCTGACACAGCTTGATATCGAGCAGCATATCGAAAACAGCATTCGGGTCACCGATGCCGACACCCTGGCTGCGGTTAAAGACGCCACTGGTTCCCTGCGTATTCATATCGAAGCCATGCTCACCATGGGACTAGCCAACTCGCCCATGCACGGTTCGCAACTGCGGGTTAATTCCGGCAACTTTGTGATTGCCAAGCCCATGGGCGTTCGCGACGGCGTCGATTACAAATACACCGGCCTGGTGCGGCGTATCGATACCGAAGGCATTAATACCCAGCTCAATTACGGCTCTATCGTGTTGTTGTCTCCGGTGGGTTACTCCACCACGGGAGAAGTGTTTAACCTGTCTTTGGAGGACGTCGCCACTCAAACTGCGGTTTCCCTCAAGGCGGACAAACTGATTGCGCTCACCAAAAACGACGGCCTGTTGGATGAAAACGGCGCCCTGGTGAAGAGCTGTAGCCTGAGAACGGTGAAACGGTTGCTGGGCAATGAGCCCGAATACATCGAGCGCCTGTTGATGCAGGCCATTGCCAACTGCGCCGAAAACGGTGTGGAACGGTGCCACTGTGTCTCTTACCAAAGCGACAGCGCATTGTTGCAAGAGCTGTTTACCCGGGACGGTGCCGGCACCCTGATTGCCAAAGATCATAAAGAGCAGCTGACTTCTGCCACCATTGACGATGTGGGCGGTATCCTTGATTTGATCGCTCCACTGGAAGAGCAGGGCACTTTGGTCAAGCGTTCCCGAGAGCTGCTTGAAGTGGAAATAGACCGCTTTACGGTGATTAAAAAAGAAGACGTAATTATCGCCTGTGGTGCGCTGTACCCTTACCCGGACGCCAATACCGGGGAAATTGCCTGCCTGGTGATCCACCCGGACTACCGGGGCGGTAACCGTGGGGTACGTCTGATTGCGGAGCTTGAAGAAAAGGCCAAAGTACAAAAATTAGACTCTATTTTTGTGCTCACCACCGTCAGTGCCCACTGGTTTCTGGACCAGGGCTATGTGGAACAGGCCATCGATAAGTTGCCGGAAAGTAAACAAAAAATGTATAACTTTCAGAGAAAGTCCAAGGTATTTGTCAAGCAAATCTAGGTTACAACATCCAGGGTTTTATACCGGCCTGATGGAAGTGCGGGTGGCGGTTCAGTCCCGCGCTTTGACGTGATAGCATGCGTGCTTTCGGCCACAAAAAGAATAAAACCTATGGATGTAGTGACCGGTACCCTTAATGCCCATGCGATTGCATCGCTGATCCTGACTGCACTGGCGCTGTTCTTATTCTCCCGAGAGCGCATCCCGTTGGAAACATCCAGCCTGTTTGTGGTGGTGTTGCTAACCATCGGTTTTACCCTGTTTCCCTATACCAATCCCGAGGGTGAATCCCTAAGCCCCTCCAGCTTTTTCTCCGGCTTTGGCCATCAGGCCTTGATCGCGGTTTGTGCGCTAATGATTGTCGGCCATGGCTTGGTACGTACCGGTGCTTTGGAGCCCGTGGGGCGGGTGCTGGCCAAGTTGTGGGGCTACAGTCCGTTCCTGTCGCTGTTTGTGGCTCTGGTGGTGGCAGCGCTATTGAGCGCCTTTGTAAACAACACGCCCATTGTGGTGTTGCTGTTACCCATTCTGGTTACCGTTGCCAACCGCACGCAAACATCGGTGTCTGGCACCTTGATGCCCATTAGCTTCGCCACCATTCTGGGTGGCATGTTGACCACCATTGGCACCTCAACCAACTTGCTGGTGGTGAGTGTGGCCGCGGATTTGGGGCTCAAGGAAATCGGCATGTTCGACTTTTTTGTGCCCGGTTTGGTGATGATGGGAGTCGGGGTTTTGTACCTGTGGCTGATTGCCCCGCGCTTGCTGCCCACTCGTGGCGCATTGGTGGATGACTCGTCACCGCGCATTTTTACTGCCCACCTGTTTATTCCCGAAGACAGCCAGTGTGTGGATTGCACGGTACGGGAGATTATCGAAAAGGCCGACGGCAATATCCAGATTACCCGTATCCGCCGCAGCAAACAGAACTATGTATTCCCTCTGCCGGATGCCACCGTCAGGGCGGGTGATCGTCTGCTAATTCGGGACACCCCGCAAAAGCTGAAAGAGTTTGAATCACTGCTCGGTGGCCAGCTGTTTTCATCGGGCAAGCTGGTGGATGAGGAAAACCCGCTGACTGACCCGGATCAGCATATGGCCGAGTTGGTGGTGGACCGAGGCTCGCCATTGGTGCGTCGCACCCTCAATGAAATGCAATTTCTGCACAACTTTCAGGTGGCCGTAATCGCCATTCACCGCAAAGGTCGGGTGCTGGAAGAAATGCCGGAGGGCATCAGCAAGGTTAAGCTGCGCCTTGGGGATGTGCTGTTGATCCAGGGCCCCGGCGAAAATATCGAAGAGATCAAACGCAACGGTCAGCTGTTGGTGCTGGACGCCACTACGGAGCTGCCACACTCCCACCGCGCTCACCGTGCTCTGTGGATTATGGCAGCGGTTATTGTGGTGGCGGCCCTGGGTATTTTGCCCATCGCCATCAGTGCGGTCTGTGGAGCTTTGCTGATGATGTTTGCCAACTGCTTGAGTTGGCGAGATGTGCAGCGGGCACTCAGTGCCCAAGTAGTTTTAATTGTGGTGGCGAGTTTGGCCTTGGGCAATGCGTTGATATCCACCGGAGCAACGGATTGGTTGGCGTCGGGGTTTGTAAAAATCGCGGCGTACCTGCCTATCCATGGTTTGTTTGCCGGCTTGGTATTGCTGATGGCCATACTCACCAATGTGGTGTCTAACAACGCAGCAGCGGTGATCGGTACCCCCATTGCCATCAGCATTGCCCAGCAACTGGGCCTGCCGCCAGAGGCATTTGTACTGGCTGTTTTGTTTGGCGCCAATATGAGCTTTGCCACACCCATGGCTTACCAAACCAACTTGTTGGTCATGAACACGGGTAGTTACAGTTTTATGGACTTTGTGCGGGTAGGGGTGCCGTTAACGGTCATCCTTTGGCTAACCATTAGTTGGTTGCTGCCGCAGATGTATGGGTTTTGACTGCCAGCCGGCTAAAGCATGATTTTCAAAATTATTTTTGTATTTGTGCTTCCGATGTTATTGGCTATAGCAGGCCTTTGGCAAACATTTGTTTATTTCAGATTAAAAAAATATTTTGACCTCTGGCCCGTTGTGGCTGCAGAGATTACGCATTCTCGATTGTTGAACCAAACAGGTGTCAACGGTGAAATAATGCTTGAAGGTATTATTCACTTTAAATACTCGATTCGAGGTAAGGATTATAAATCTGATACGCCAGCTCTTAGAGGATATGACTTGTTTCCATCGTTGAATTATGAGCGAAGCCTTGTAAAAAAATATCCCAAGGGAGAGTTTGTGAATGCCAGAGTCCATCCCAACGTAAATAGTCTCGCCTACTTAGAGGTGGCCCCGTTAAGCAAACTTTCTACTGTGTTGGCTCCACTTATGTTTTTGCTTGGTGTTGGCATTATGTTTGGTTATTTCTATGGCTGGTGGGAGTTGATAGGGGACAATATTGTAGAGTGGTGGGAGCTTTATAAGATTAAACATGGAATGGAGTGAGAGGCTTGTGCGCCGCAAGCGGTGTGCAACTCCAAGCGTCAATGGCTGATGCGAGTCAACCTTTTGCTATTTTTTCTGCGTTCAGGATGACACTGATAATTGGTTGCTTACTCCCGATCAAGTGGCAGCCGAACTGTAAACGTAGTTCCTTCGTTTAATTCGCTTGCCACCGTGATGGTGCCGCCTAAATCCTCAATTAACCCGTAGGAAACCGATAGCCCCAGTCCGGTGCCTTCACCGATGGGTTTGGCGGTAAAAAACGGTGTGAATATTTGGTCCAGGTGTTCTTCCGGTATGCCACAGCCGGTATCGCTAACGGTCATACACACCTGCTCTGAGTTGGCTTCAAACCAACTGCGAACAGTAATAGTGCCTTGCTTGCGGATGGCTTGAGAGGCGTTTAACACCAGGTTGATAAACACCTGGGTTAGTTCGTTGGGGTTGCACATAATGTCTGGTGTGTCACCCAATTCAAGCACAACCTCACATTTGTGCTTTAACTCATTTTTGGTAATGGTCAGGCTGTTTTTTATTAATTTGTTGATATTGGCTGCTTCAAAATCGCCGCTGTGAGTGCGGGAAAAGTTTTTCAGTTTGGCGACAATGGTACCTACTCGCTGAATCCCCTCTGTGACCTCCTCAAAAATCAGTGCCGTGTCGTTTTCAATAAAATTTATATCCTGATCGACAAAAATTTGATCGAGAACAGCTTGGCCGTTTTCGGTTTCAGCCATTGTGGTCAGTAGTTTTCTGTAGTAGCTCTGGTAGTAGTTTTGCAGGGAATTGAGGTTGCTCTTGATAAAAGACAGTGGGTTGTTCACTTCATGGGCAACCCCCGCAGATAGCACACCAATGGCGGCCATTTTTTCAGTTTTGACCATATTGCGTTGCTGTGCTTTTAGGGTTTGGTTGGCCTCTTGAAGCTGTTGGTTGCTCAGGTATAAGTCCCGGGTTTTAGTCTCCAGCAAGGCTTCCATTTGCTTGCGAGCTTCTTTTTCCCGTTCGTAGGCCTGTTTGTATAAATCATCTTCGGCCATTAATCATTACTCCCATAGGGCTTGTTCACGTTTTATATCCACCACTGCTGAGAGCAATTTTTGCGCTCAACAAGCCCTATTTGCTTCCGAAAGTCAGTTCCAGAGTGCAGCGTTCATCACCCTTGTGCATACAGGTAGAGTGATTTAGCTGGTAGGGGGTGCTGTAGTAGCTGGCGGCGCCGTCGATTAAACCTTCGGCTAGCTGGCACATTTTACGGGGGGAGCTGTAATACATAATCAGCTTGTCGGGGGCCGGATCTTCGTACTCAAACACCCGTTTAATGGGTGAGGTAAACAGCTTACCCACCTCAACGTGGATAACTTCTTCAATAGACTGTAAAAAAGGCTTCAGCTCTTTGTGAGCCAACATAAATTCGCTGTAATTTTTGGTAAAACTGCCAAAAAGGTTTTGGCCGTAAGCGTAAACCAGCTTATCGGCGGGAATATCCAGTAACTTGCAGGCAGCGCCTACCAGTTGCAGAAGTTCTTCGTCGGAATAACTTTCGCAGGCGATATAGATACCCTTGTGCTCCGGGGCCGCCTCGTCGAGAATTTTTTGCCAGGTTTCCAGACCAAACTGTTCTTCCACCATATCGGCCAGGAAGGTAAAGATCACACCCTTCATAAAGATATCCTTATTCGCTTGTTATTGGCTTTAGTGAGTGTAGCCCAAGCCCAATCGGTTGCAACCTCTTTCGTGGTGCGCTTGCAGTTGCTAGTATGTTGCCAAACAATGCTTTGTTGATAAGGAGAGGACACTTGGACGTCGAGCCGCTTCCACAAGAGAAGGCCGAAGACAGAGCTGGCACCAATAAGCCCCCAATGCCTGCCAAAGTTCTGTTGGTGGATGATGAGCCGTCTATACTCAATGCCTTGCGCCGATTGCTGATGCGAATGGGTGGCTGTGAGGTACAGGTTGCCAATTCCGCCGATGAAGCCCTGCAGTGTCTGACGGACAATACTGCCCCCACCGACCTGATTATTTCCGATATGCGCATGCCGGGCAGGGACGGTGCGTCTTTGCTGGCAGAAGTGGCAGAAAAGTGGCCGGACACCGAGCGTATTCTGCTTACTGGCTACAGCGATATGGAATCCACCATTGCTGCCATCAATCAGGGCAAAATCAGCCGCTATCTGGAAAAACCCTGGGACGATGACCAATTGTGCGCGGTGGTGAAGCGCAGCCTGGAAAAGGCCCAGCTGCGCCAACGCAATCAGCAATTGGAACAGTTGGCTCAGCGCCAAAATGAGGAATTAAAAGCCCTCAACGCATCGCTGCAACAAAAAGTGGATGAGCGTACTGCCGAACTGCGCAGCACTTTGAGCGAATTACGCGATCACTACAAAGGCACCATTCACCTGCTGGCCCGCTTAATCGAACAACGTTTGGCCAGCCATCAAGCCAGCACCTCAGACATTCTCTGGGCCGCAGAGGTGATGGCAGACAAGCTGGGCTTCGACGAAAAACAAACCAGCATCCTGCGCTACAGCGTGATGCTGCGCAATATCGGCAAAGTGGGGCTGGCGGATGAATTGCTGACCACCCCTTACGCCCAACTGGATGAGCACCAGCGGCGGGAGTTTGAACGCCACCCCACCTTTGCGGAAATGCACCTGTCTGGTGTGGACTCCCTGCAAAATACAGCGGCTGCATTGGGAATGCGCAAAGAGCATCAAGATGGCTCTGGCTACCCACGGCAACTGACCGGTGCGCAGATCACCCCGATTACGGGAGTACTCACCATTCTGTGTGACTTTTTTGAACTTTGTAATGGCGAGCTGGAAGCCTCAGCGCTGTCGCCAGAACAGGCCCTGGAATACATGGAACAACATACCGGCACTCGCTACCAGGAAGAGCGCATTGCGGACTTTAAAGCCATCTTCCCCACGCTTGCGGATTACCTGCGAGCACAGGGCGAACAGTGCCTGGCACCACAGGCGTTGCGGCCGGGTATGGTACTGGCCAAAGACCTGGTGGCGCCGGACGGCACATTGCTGCTGGTAAAGGGAAAGGCCTTGAGCGCCACCCAAATTGAACGCTTGTGCGAACTGGAACAACAGTTTGCCGACAGCACAGACAGCCTCAACACCTACGTGTTGGCATCGGCATAGAGACAAATAGAGACAACAGGGACACAAAACAGTGGCAAGTAAGCAAAGCAACTCAGCTTCCACCAATGGCCAGCAACCGGTATTGCTGCTGGTGGATGACGAACCCAATATTCTCTCTGCACTCAAGCGCTGTCTGGCTTCCCTGAAAGTGAATTTGGTGACTTTTTCCTCCCCGCAGGCGGCGCTGGAATACACCGCCAACAACCCGGTGCATATCGTTATTTCTGACCAGCGTATGCCGGGCATGGAGGGCTGCGATATGCTGGCGGAAATTCGCAAGCAATGGCCAGAGTCACAACGCTTGCTGCTCAGCGCCCACCACGATTTTGATGCAGTCACCACGGCCTTTAACCAAAAGCTGATTCAGCGTTACATCAGCAAACCCTGGGACGACGAAGAACTGCGCTTTGTAATCACCAAAGCGCTGGCGGACGTGCGCAAAGACAGCGAGGCGTGGGACGGTGTAGAACGCCGTGCCGCCAATCAAAGCGCCGACACCCCGGTTAACTTTCACGGCATGATCAGCGCCAGCCCGGCCATGTTTGAAACCTTTAACTTCATCAGCAAAGCGGCCACCGCCAATGTGCCGGTATTTATCACCGGCAACACCGGTTGCGGTAAAGAGTTGGCCGCCAGGGCCTGCCACCGGGAAAGCTACCATCAGGGCGAGCCCTTTGTGGCGGTAAACTGCGCCAACTTTACCGAGCATTTGATTGAGTCCCAGCTGTTCGGCCACAAAAAAGGCGCCTTTACCGGTGCCATCAGTAACCAGCCAGGGTTATTCGCCGCCGCCGGAGAGGGCACCTTGTTTCTGGACGAGGTCACTACCTTGCCTCTGCCGTTCCAGGCCAAACTATTGCGAGTCATTCAAGAGCGGGAATTTGCCCCCCTGGGTAGCCAGCAAATACAGCCCTTTAATGCCCAACTGGTGACTGCCTCGTCCACCGCACTCAGTGAAGCGGTGGCCAAAGGGGAGTTCCGTGAAGACCTGTTTTATCGCTTAAATGTGATCTCTATTGGCCTGCCGCCATTGTGTCAACGGGATGGCGACGCGCTGTTGCTGGCGCGCCATTTTCTCGCCCGTTGCAGTGAAGAGTGTGGCAAAACCTTTACCGGGTTTACCCCGGAAGCGGAACAGCGCCTGCTCAACTACGACTGGCCCGGAAACGTGCGCCAATTGGAAAATATGATGCGCGGCCTGGTGGCCATGAACGACGGCGATTTGGTCACTGAAGAAATGTTAATACAACCACTTTCCGCAGGCATTACCAGTGCTACGCCGACTGCGGCTGCCCCATCAGAACCCGCCAAATCACAGCCAGCCGCTGGCCCGAATGATGATAGCGATATTGTGCCACTCGCGGACGTAGAGCGGGCGGCCATTGAAGACGCCATTCGCCAGTGCGACGGCAATATTCCCAAAGCCGCCGCCATGCTGGGAGTCAGCCCCTCTACCATCTACCGCAAAAAACAGAGCTGGAGCGATAGCTAACCACCATCAAAAATACTTACCATTAAAAATCACTTACCATCAAAAGTACTTACCGACAGAAGGATTTGAATTATGGCCAATATCATCGTTTGCGCAGACGGCACTTGGAACCGCCCGGAAGAAGACCTGGAAAAAGACCATGCCACCAACGTACTCAAAGTCGCCAGAGCCATCCGCCCTAAAGTGGGCGACCTTAAACAGCACGTTTTTTACGACTGGGGGTTGGGCTCTTACCACGCCGCCATCAGCGCTGGTGCCACCGGCAGAGGCATTGAAAAAAACATCGTCGATGGCTACCGCTATATCGTGCAGAACTATGCCCCCGGCGATGATATCTACCTGTTTGGCTTTAGCCGCGGTGCTTACACCGTCAGGGCGCTGTGTGGGCTGATTAACAATTGTGGCATTGTGAAACGGGCTGACGCCAAACTGATTCAGCGGGCTTGGGAAATCTACAAAAATACCGGCAAACTCTATAAACCCAATGGCGCAGAAGCTGTAAAGTTTCGCAAACAACACAGCCACAACAGCCGCAAAGTGCACTTTGTGGGGGTATGGGATACGGTGGGCAGCTTGGGTATTCCATTCAGTTTACTGGGCCTGTTTGATCGTAAAGATGAGTTTTACGACACCCAAATGGGCAGCAATGTCTCCTTTGCTCGCCATGCGTTGGCCATCGACGAGCGCCGAGTCGACTTCCAACCCACACTGTGGGAACCCAATGACGGAGTCGACTTAAAGCAAGTATGGTTCTCCGGTGTGCATACCGACGTAGGTGGTTCCTACGCGCCAGACAAAATTACCAAAGCCGTTGCATCGGATATCCCCCTGGAATGGATGCTTAACGAAGCCAAAGCCGCAGGCCTTAAGTTAGAGCCCTTTATCACGCAACGACTCACCGATGGTTTAAAAGCCCCTCTGCATAAATCACGCCGCCATATCTACCGCCTGCGTAAAGCCATAAACCGGGAACTGTTGCATGATGATTATCCGACGGCTTTTCACCACAGTGTAAAAGCGCGTTATGAACAAGATTCGGATTATCGCCCTAAGAAGTTAGAAGCGCTGATTGATAGTGTGGGGTGGGATGGTGTTGATTTAGTTTGATTATATAGAAGCAATAGTTGTGTAAGATTTTTGCCTGCAAACACTGCAGTATATTCTAGTGTAATTAGGAGAATGACATGAAGAAGGAAGTAATAGTCGCAATTATTGGAGCAATCGCAACAATATTTGGAGCTTTTATTGCTGCGACTGAAGGAGCCCGAGAAACAGTTAAAAACGAGACAGCTTCAATAATTCGTGAGATTGAAAGATTAGATGTAGTTACAGCTGGGTCAATCAAAAGCAATGGAAAAGTTGAACATTATTCTGGTTACCCGTTTACAGTATTTCCCGTAGATTCAGGAGTTTATCGAGTGAACTTTCGAGACCCTTTCAAAAATGTTCCAGTTGTTGTTGCTATAGGTGATGGGGGGGAGTCTGGTGCAATAGTAGAAGTTACTTCGATTGATATCACTGGTTTTACCATCGAAGGTCGCACTTATTCAGAACATGGCTTAGCACCTACGGGATTTCAATTTATTGCTGTTAACACTAACTCTAGTGAATGACTATTCTGAATTAGTGAAGAGTATAGTGTCTCCAGTAGCTATAGAGTCCATTGGTAGTTCACATGGTTATCGCTGTTCAGCATAAATAGCTCGTAAATTAGAACTGGTAATGAACGCCTAACGCTACAGTAGAACGCTGGTAACTCAACACAGTTTCAGAGTTGTCTTCTTTTTCCGTACTAGCTTTTACCTGCCAGCTGAGTTTATCGCCTAAGCCAATATCCAGCGGTTGGCGATAGATACCTTCCACATAGCAACCGGTGCGTTTACGCCCGGCATCGCCGGTTTCTGCTTCCATGGTTCGGAACGAATCTTGTAAATAGTCTTTGCTGTAGCAAATGTTTTTTAAAGCCAGTTGCCGGGCGTTACCCAGTGCGTACTCCAACCCCAGCTCCCATTTGTGGTAATTCAGGTCGCGATAGCCTTGGGCATTGTCTCTGGCCCAGTAGCCGTTGATATAGCTTTTGACGATCAGGTTATCGGTCAGAGGTTTGTTGGCAACCAGTCCGTAGCCTGTAAAGCGATAAGTCAAAGGGGAGCCAATGATATTGCGGCCATCGCTATTGTCGTTTAACAGTTGATCGTAGTGGCGATAGCGCAGGTAGACGAAAGGGCGCAGATACAGGCCGTTTTTGGCTTTGTAGCGAAAGGTGGGTTGCAGATTGATCTCTTTAAAGTCCAGGCCTTCCACACCCAGTTCGCTGTAGTTTTGCTGGTAATTGCGCTGCGCAATATAGCTGTGTAAAGAGAGGGATTTTTGCTTGTCAAAACGATAGATCAGTTCCGCCGCCAGTTTGGCAGAGCGGTAGTTAAAACGATCTTCCAGTGAATCGCCACGGCTGGTGGTGGCAATTTGCCGTTGCAGTTGGCTGAAGTAGTTGCTCTGATCACTGCGCAGATCTGCCGTTAGCAACAGGTTGGCGGTTTTGTCGCCGATTTTAAAGCGATTGGCCCAGCGAACTCTGGCGTCTATCCGTTGGCTATCCGCTGTTTTAGCCGGGTCTTGATACCATTTGCTGTTGACCTTTACATGATAGCTAAGGCTGGCTTTGTTCTTTAGCGAATACTTGTCGGCGTGTTGCAGTTGCAAGCCAGTGTAGGTGGCGGAGTAGGGCGGCGCTGAAATTTTATGGGGGTTGCTGTCGTAGCCTTTCTCCAAGGTCAGCTCTACCGCGTTGGCACTTAATGTGGCTGCCAGCAGCAAGCTAAATGTCAGTGTACGTAATGCTGTTTTTGAGTCAGCCCTGGGCTCGGTATCACTTGCTGTGACGCGCCGTAAACCCTTCCATGGGGGCTTGAGGCCAGCATCCATGCTGGCCACAGTCACATCAAGTGATACCGAACCCATACCTTTAGCATCAGTGTTTTTATTCAGATATTGGAATTTATTGAAAATACTCATTTTGCAGCCCTCCGTGCAGTTTTTTGTTGGCTTTCCAGGTGTTCCAAAATCCGGTTTAAGGTGCTGTGATTGTTCATGCTGTAGTAGCTGGGCAGTTCCCAGATCAAGAAGCGCGGTTTGTGAATAGTGAACTCACTGCTGGTGAGGTAGTTGTACAGGGCCTTGTCTTGACCGCTGCCGCTTTCGGCGTTGTTTAAGATATCCACGCCGGTGTACTGGCTGAGAAAACCGCTGAAATTAAAATTCAACGCCCCTCTGCTGTTGCTGGTGCCTACCAATACGACTTTCGGGGTAGCGGTATCCGCAAACAGGTCGATTTCCCCTTTGCGTTGGGTGAAATAGGTGGCAAAGGTTTCTGGCGCAAACTGTTGGCTGCAAAGAATCTGTGCGGCTTTGTTCAGGCTGCCGCGATTGCTGTCGTTGCCGGTGATGGCGGTTGAAAATTCCAGCTTTTCGATAGCCTGGTATTTTCCGGACGCGGTAATAATGTCTGCCGTCAATTTGGCCACTGCCTGGGCACCCTGGCTGTTCCAGTGGTGATCGCGAGCGAAAAACAGTGGCTCGTTATGGGTCTTTTCCAGCAGGCGATACAACTTGGGTGTAGCAATGCCCAGAGCGTTGAGTTGCTTGATAAAGTCTTTGTAAGAGCGCTGGGCTTTTTTGGCGTTAAAGGCAATCTCTCCCAGCTTTTCCGGGTGTACTAGGGCTCGGGTTGGCGTGGGCACCAACACCAGTTTGGTGCCTTGTTGTTTTAGCAAACGGTTGAGTTTAACCAGAGTATTTAAGCTGGTTTTATTGGGGCCGAACTCTTGCTTTAAGTCCATATCCCGAAACAGCCAGCCGTCAGTGCCTTTTTGCAGGGTGACAAAGTTTTTTAAGTAATCGTTGTTGTAGTTGTCCAGATTTTCCGCATTGCCACACAGCTCGCCTGCCGCAACAGCCTGGCTGGTAAGCCATAACATGGCCGCGGTGTGCGCTTTAAGGCGGGTAATAATCGTGCGAGTGTTCATGGTTCTACTCCTTATAGTCATCTAGCCGCTGTAGGGTGCTTCTAAAAATAGTGATATTTTCGTGAGAGCAAGGCGGCGGCGCACGGAGACCCGCAATGTATAAGTGATACATGAGGAGTCGAGTACGGTGCCAACGCTGCTATCGCGGAAATAGTGCATTTTTAGAAGTGCCCTTTAGTGGTTGATCCACTGGCTAACCAGGGTCTGTTCGGTTTTGTCGCTGTGGTTGTCACACACCAGCAAGCTACTGGTGGTGCTGGGCTGAAAAATAACCGGTGCTGTGGCGATGGCAGCTGTGCCAGGCGCCTGAACAGAAAGTTGAATCTTGACCGGGTTAACAGGGCGGGCGCGTAAGTCGCTAACGGTCAGGTTGGCGAATACCGCTTTGTGTCCCTTGGTGGTGACTATGGAAAACTCAGTGGATGACAGGTTGTACACCGCCAGCTGACCTTTGCGAATATTTCGGAAAACAGGCTGCTGATACAGCTGGTTACCTGACGTATTTACCACCAGTGTGTAGGCAATATCTGACTGCAAGTGGCCAGACCAGCCGCCAGTGGCGTAATGGCCTTCAGGCAAGTAAACAAACCCACTGGCCTGGCAATGGCTTTCGGCACTCAGAGTTTTATCGCCCAAGGTTATGTTGAGTGGTTGGCCGGTGGTGTTTACCAGGCGGATAAACGCAGAGCCTTCGGGTGCCTTGTCGTACAGCGCGGCTTCGTCGGATTGAGCCTTTGGCGACAGCAACAATGCGGATGCTGCCAGCACAGCCATCGCTGCTGCGATAACGAATGTGGTTCCTGTCAGCAGCTCCACCGATGCGGTAATCGCTTTTGTAACGGGGCGAGTGAGCGGGTGCTTTTTCATAACGGTTCCTCCAACCTGTGAATGTTTGTTATTGATTTACTGCAACGGTTTTGCCGGAAATGTTGCTATGCGCTTCCGGGTAAAGCTCCGGATAACCCACCAGCAGGTAGCGTTCGGGAATTTCCCAAATCACCACTTGCAGTTCCGGCAAGTTGTTCAGCTGTTGTTCCAGAAAGGTATTCATCGGCGCTAACGGGCCTTGCGCCGATTGGGCGAAGTTGCTCAATTCGGTATTCAGGTGTTGCTTTAGTGCCCCTTCAAAGTTCCATTGTGGGTCGGCGCTGTAACTGGTGCCCACCAGGGCGACAGCGGGGGAATGGTCTTCGTCACCGAAAAGTGCGTCTTCTTCAAACAGTGCATCTTCGGCGGCGTAGGTGCGATACACATTTAAGGTGTCTGCCTGCGGCATCAGCTGATCGAACCAGGGGGACAAAGGCAGAAACCGGGTGAGGTCACCGCGGTGGTTTTTCTCCGCCACTTTTTCAGTGGTGAAGTCGCTAGAGGGCAATTCAAGATCGCTCAATTGATAAGCCACTGCGCGAGCCACCAGCTGCGCACCCTCCGGGCTCCAGTGGGTGTCTGTGCGTAAGAACAGCGGGGTGTTGTGGTTTTTTTGCTGCTCCATCAGAGCCAGCGTATTCAGTGAGTGAATGTTGGCTTCGCGTAATGAGCGGGTCAGCGATGAGTACAACTCGCGATAAGCGTTGTTGGGCTGTTGGTTACCCAGATATTCTGCGTATAAGCGTGACTTGGCAGGCACTGGAACCACCAAGAGCTGGACTTGCGCTGTGGCCAGCTTTTCGGCAACCCAGCCAATATAAGCAAGGTTTTGCTGAAGGTGATTTTGGGCATCTTGGGCATAAAACTCTTCGTTGCTAAACAACCAGCCGCCATTGCCCACAACCACACCCTGGCGGCCTTCACCAAACAGGGTGTACTCCAGTGCTCCCCAGCTGTTGGTGCCCAATTGTTTTAAGGCAAAGCGCTGGTCGTAATGGCTTTCCAGAGATTGCGCGGCGCTGCCATTGAAAATGTTTTTGGCCGTGAACGACGTTTGATCAATGCGCAACCCGCTCCAGGAAAAGGCACCGCAGACAACGATAACCCCTATAAACACAATGCTGATGCATTTGTCGGTGCGCAGTGATGGTTTGTCAGTATGGGGTTTCATGGTGGCCTCTTAAAACTGGAAGTACAGAAATGCGGAGTAGCTTTGTGCAGACAGTTTCAGCAGTGCCGCGACAAACAAAGGGAGCAACACGGCGGCATAAATGGCTGAGTAAGCTGTGGGAAAGCGCAGAGCGAATGTGGGTGTGCTGGTATTGCCGTTTTCTTTGCGGCGCTGCATCAGGCCCCGGGTAAAAATAACGGCCCAGGCCAGTACCAGAGTGGTGATCTGTAATGACGTTACCTGATTGGCGTAAACCTCAGTCAGCTGTGAAGCGTCGAAACTAAACAGGGCTTGATACAGCACGGTGGCGCTGGCGATGGAATCGGCGCGGAACACCACCCAGCCGAGCATCACCAAAAACAGGGTGAACAAACAGCGCAGGGGAGAGAACGATGTTTTATGGTCAGTGGCCGTGCCCAACAGTTTTTCCACGGCCAGCAACAGGCCGTGCCAGGCACCCCATACCAGAAATGTCCAGTTTGCGCCGTGCCACAGGCCGCCCAGCAGCATGGTTAAAAACAGGTTGCGGTAGGTTTTTTTGGCCCCCTGGCGGTTGCCGCCCAGAGGGATATACAGGTAATCCCGCAGCCAGCTGGACAGGCTGATGTGCCAGCGGCGCCAAAACTCGGTGATGGATTGACTGATATAGGGCTGATTAAAGTTTTCCACAAACCGAAAACCCATCATTAAACCCAGACCAATGGCCATGTCGGCATAGCCGGAGAAGTCGAAGTAAAGCTGTGCGCTATAGGCAAGTACTGCTAACCAGGCGTCCAAGGTGCTTGGGTTCTCCAGGGCGAAACCGGCATCCACTATTGGTGCCAGAGTGTCTGCAATCACCACCTTCTTGATAAAACCCACCATAAAACGCTGGGCGCCTTCGGAAAAATTGCTCCAGCTGTGGTTGCGTTTTTGGAACTGCCAGGCGATGTCTTTGTAGCGCAACACCGGGCCGGCAATCAGTTGTGGGAACAGGGCGATAAAGGCCGCGAAGTCCACCAGGTTTCGTGTCGCTGGTGTATCGCCGCGATAGACATCAATGATGTAGCTGATGGCCTGAAAGATATAAAACGAAATACCGATGGGCAGAATAACCTGGGTGAGTAACCAGGGGTCCAAGCCCAGCGAGGTCATTGCGGCGTTGACCGTAGCGACACCGAAATTGGCGTATTTGAAATAGCCCAGGGTGGCCAGATTAAGAGCAATCCCCGCGGTTACCCAGCACTTGGCCGCTCGCTGGTTAGCGGATTCAATCTTTAATCCGAATCCGTAGTTCCACAAGGTGACGGCGACAAACAATAAAAGAAAGTCCACCCGCCACCAGGCGTAAAACAGGTAACTGCCAAACAGAATCGTCCAGGAACGCTTTGCCTGAGGCGTCAGGTAATACGCGGCCATAAAAGCCGGTAAAAAGACGCATAAAAAGATGTTGCTTGAAAAAATCATGGTGTGTCCCTGAATTGTTTTTCCGCATTTTTTTGTTGTCTGTAGCGGTAGTGCAATCACTGGGCCAGATTGTTTTTTTCCGTAAAAAATATTTTCGATAACCCTCTGAAGTCCAGTGTTTACGGGGCCTTTAGAAGTTCGTTTTTATTTTTGCGTGAGGGTGATTTTCGGGGTATTTGCGTATTAAGAACTCTGTTTTTTCTGTTGCGTTGCATTTTGCAAACAGACATTTTCAAATTGCGAAATTTGCTCAATATGCAATATCAGAGATGCGTATTGGAACAATCTTTTATGACTTTTTATTTTGTGGTTTTTGTCTATAAATGATTGATTTTTAATGAATATTGTTTGATTTGTCAGGTAATTTATTTCACTTGGTACAAAGGTTGCAATGCATGGGTAAATGTAAAAAAAGCCTGTGCTATGAAAATTACCCGAGAAAAAGCCTGCCAGCGTTTGCACCACCGAGTTCGCACCCCATTGCGGATTCGGATTAACGACCGTGATTACAGCGCTGTTGACTGGAGCCTGGGTGGCTTTCGTTTAAGTAACTGGCCAGTGCGATCCAAAAAACTGTCCATCGGGGAAAACTGCCTGTGTAATCTGGAGTTGCCTTTTCAAGGGTTCAATATCGATTTTGATATCGAAGTGACCTTGCTGCGCATAGACAAAACGCAACGAGAAGCGGCTTTTTGTTTTGTAGAGCTGACAGAGCGACAGACGGAGCTGATGAGCCACTTTATTGAACAGCTGGTGCGCGGTGCGATGACGCCTGTGCAAGACACCATCTTGCGTATCGATTCACCGGTAACGCCGGTTTCCACAAAACCGGACCCAAGCCCAACCGGGGAAGTACCGGTTAAACGTTTTTCGGCCAAAAAGTGGTTGATGTCAGTTGTGTACCTGGCGGTTGGTACTTTTCTGGCTGCGGTGGCTTCGGTCACGGTGTATGAAAATTTTTTAAGCCTGAAAGTAAAAACTGCGGTAGTGCACGCGCCAGTGGAGCCGCTGATTTCGTTAGTCGATGGTCGTGTGCAGCAGGTAAATACCGCCATCAATCATTATGTGGAGGAGGGGGACCCACTGTTTCAGATTGATTCCCCAAGCCTGAAAAAGCGTATCGACGAAGCCAAGATTGCTGTTGAGCGGAAAAAAGTAGAGCTGCAAGAGCGACGCAAAAAACACGCTCTGGCCATAGAAATCAGTGGCAGCCCCGCCAGTAAAGAAGCAAGGGTTTATGAAATTGAAGTGGATCGCCTGGAGCAGGAAATCACCTTGGCGACCCAGCAATTAGTCGCTCTTTATGAGTACAAAGATAACCTGTCTATTTTTTCTCCAGGCTCAGGGCGTTTGGTGAAATTACTGCGCGGTCGTGGCGCGTTGGTTCGGCGTGGTGACACTGTTGGCTTGTTTGAACGCAGTTTGTTCGACGAACGCAGTGCCCTGACTGTGCACGCTTATATTTCCCACCAACAATCCACGGATGTGCGCATTAATCAGCAGGTTCAAATTCGCGGCAGCGGCCGTCACTGGCAGGGCATTGTGGTCTCGGTGCACGACAGCCATGTTCAGCTAGTCGGCGAAAAATGGGGTTATCGCCCAGAGAATTCGGCCAGCAAGGATACCTTGGTGGAAATTGAATTGTTGTCGGTGACCACTCAAGAGCAGCTGTCTGTATTAAGGCCGGGAATGCCGGTAGAGGTGTTATTCCCCGCGGAGTCGGTGGAGGAGTTTTGGCGTTGGGTGCGCAGTGAACCTGACGGACTCTCAAAAGATACCGAGCGAACGGTTGCTGGCCGGACTCAAGCAGAGGGATCCATATGAGCCACTGTTTACAGTCAAAATCGCGATCAAACACTTCAGCAGGCCGAGGGCGGGATTTTAGTGCGATTGTCAGCGGCCAGCACTGCACCGATACGCCGAAAAAATGGCCACTGATAACGGTGCTGCATATCTCCGGCTACTTCCTGATTGCGTTTATCCTGGTAATGCACGCACCCAATACCATTTGGGACGGTGACCTGAAAAAAATCACCATCACGCTTGGGGCGCTGGGTATTTGGCGTTATTGCTGGTGGTTTGTGCACGTGGTGCGCTCCGAGTATTACCAGCATCGTCGTTTCCCGCAAATACGAAAAACAGCAGACGCGGTCTGGACCGATGGTTGGCGGCCCCATCACCTGCATTTCATGATGACCACCTTTAAAGAGCGCCGCGACACCACAGAGCTGGTGGTGCAAAGTATTTGTAACGAAGTGCGCAACGCCGGTGTGCCCACCACACTGTGGCTGGGCTCTGGAGACCCCTACGACGAAAATATCATCATGAATTACCTGCGCCAGCACGGGGCGGACTTGCCGTTGGAGCTGGTGATTATTCGCCAGAATGTGTCTGGTAAACGCATGGCCATTGGCCTGGTACTGCGCGCCATGTCCCGGCGCCGCATTCACCGGGACGACCTGATTGTGTTTATGGACGGTGACGCCATTCTGGCACCGGATATCCTGCGCAAATGTTGCCCATTGTTTGAAGCCGACCCGGAACTGCAAGCGGTAACCACCGATGAAGAAGTGATCTGTTTTGGCCCTGGTTGGGTCAAATCCTGGCTCACCATGCGTTTTTCTCAGCGGCGCATTGCCATGCAATCCCACGCAATGTCCAACAAGGTATTAACACTGACCGGACGCATGTCGGTATTTCGGGCCAACCACCTCACCCGTTACAAATTTATTCGCATGTTGGAGGCGGACCATCTGGAACACTGGCTGTGGGGCAAGTTTCGATTTTTGTCCGGCGACGACAAAAGCACCTGGTACTACATGCTCACCCAAGACGCGAAAATGCTCTATGTACCGGATGCATTGGTGTACACGGTGGAAGAGGTGGACGGTTCTGGCATTGAGCGCATGACCCAAAACTTTCGGCGCTGGTCCGGCAATATGCTGCGCAATGGCACCCGGGCTTTGAAGCTGGGCCCACGCAAGGTGGGTGGGTTTATTTGGTGGTGTGTACTGGACCAACGCATCGCTATGTGGACCATGCTGGTCAGCCCCATTGTGGCGCTGCTGGCCACTTTACTGCGAGACCCTTTTTATTTTCTGGCTTACCTGATCTGGATCGCTTTTTCCCGCATGGCGCTGTCTTTGTTTTTGTATCGATACAGCAAAACCGTGCACGTGGAATGGCCCTTTATTCTCTATTTTAACCAGCTGCTCAACGCGTCGGTAAAAGTGTACTGCCTGGCGCGCCTGGCCAAACAACGCTGGACCAACCGGGGCAATCAATCCGCTGGATTGGGGGAAAGTTTTGCCGACAAATTAAACAACTGGATCGCGTCTTACGTGACCACCGTTTGGCTCACCACGTTGGTTTTGGCTGTGCTTTTCTACACCTCGCTAGCGGATCTGCCCAGTGCGCAGGGGTTGCTGGCGTTGATAAATATTTCCCAATACTAAAAAGGAGAATAACCATGGCAATAGCAATTAAACCCATAATCGGCAGCAGCGGTGATGACCACCTGCAAGGCGGTGCCGGGCACGAAGTGTTTTCCGGGCGCGGTGGCGATGACCTGATCGAAGCACGCAACGGCCACGACCAGGTTTGGGGCGGCACCGGTGATGACCAGTTGCACGGCAACAGCGGCAACGATGTGATTTACGGTGGCGGCGGCCCCAGCTACATCAGTTTGCCCCACCTGACCATCACTGAGGATTACCAGGGCAAGGTGATTTTTGAAAATGAAACCGCCGGTTATCGCAACAGCCTGGGCAGTTACAAGGTGGATGCCAACGGGCTGATCAGCGATGTCACCATGCATTTTCCCAACGCCAGTTTGCAAGGCTCTGGCGGCGATTTAATCCGTGGGCAGAGCGAAAGTGCTCTGTCACTGCAAGCCGGTGACCAGCTTGGCTTTTTTATTGTCGCCAACGGTTACGGTTTCAACCAGGGCTACAACGGCATTGATTTTAATGCTGGCACGCTGGTGTTTCGCAACGCCAGTGGCGACTCTGCCACTATTTACGACAGTAATCCTTCACTGTGGTTTGTGGGGGATGATGGCTCGGAACGGCAATTGATGATCCACAAATACCACACCGCAGCGGGGGTTGATGGCAGTGATTACAGCCTCAACCCAGACGGTATTCCCCACACAGTCGGTTTGCTTAACAGCGACCGGGGCGAGCTGACCCTGGGGTTTGAAGACCTCTACAACGGCGGTGATAAAGACTTTGACGATTCCGTGTTTACCGTTGATCTCGGCTCTGCCAATGCCCGGGTGCTCGACCCGAATGTCAGTCACAGTAGCGGCGGTGTCGATGATGGGATCGTTGATGGTACTGGTGACGGCGTTGCTGCTGTGGTGCACTCGGACAACGATACTTTGCACGGCGGCAATGGCAACGATCAGCTGTACGGCCGCGCCGGTAACGACACACATTACGGCAATAACGGCCATGATGAAATTTACGCCGGCTCTGGTGATGATGTGGGCTACGGTGGCTCTGGCAATGATTTGCTGAAGGGCGGTGGTGGCAACGACACCTTGTACGGTGACAACGGCCACGACGAACTCAGCGGCGGCACCGGACAAGATACATTGAACGGCGGCTCCGGTAATGATGTGTTGTATGGCAACTCCGGCGATGATGCCTTGTTTGGCGGCTCCGGCAACGATGAACTGCAAGGCGGCACCGGCGAAGATACCCTGGACGGTAGCTATGGCAACGATCACCTTTACGGCAGTTCCGGTGATGACGCTCTGTCAGGTGGCCGCGGACACGATTATTTGGACGGCGGCACTGGTAACGACACCCTAGTGGGTGGCGATGGCAAAGACACCTTGCTGGGCGGTTCCGGCAATGATGTGTTTGTATCCGGTTCTGGCAAAGACCAGCTGAACGGTGGCAGTGGCATTGATACCGCAGATTATTCAGCATTGGCCAGTGGTATTCGTATTGATATTCACGGAAAGCGCACCACCGGGGGGGATTCCGATACCTTGTTGTCCATCGAAAACGCCATTGGCTCTGATTTCAATGACTGGTTTCGTGGTGATAAACGGGACAACCGCCTCGATGGCGGCGCCGGAGATGATTTTATCCGCGGTTTAGGTGGTGATGATACGCTGATTGGTGGTGAGGGTAGTGATACCTTTTACTGGCGCAGTAGTGATATTAATGATTCTCTTGACCTGATTGTGGATTTTTCACTGGGTGAAGACATTATCGAACTGGACTTGTCACCGGCACTGACCCTGGAAACTATTGGTGAGTGGTTGAGCCTGTCGGAGTCCGGTGGCGATACTGTTCTCTCCGTAGATTTGGATGGCAGTGGTGATCAGTACAGCAGTGTTGATTTCGTCACTTTGGAGGGAGTTACGGACGCCTCTCTCAGTGATTTTTCGTTTGTTGTTTAACGAGAAAGTCTAAATTGTGATCTATAAAAAGACGGCGATCATTTCTGGTTGCCGTTTTTTATTTGTAGCCTGTAATGTCTAGCTCACCGAGGAGCCAAGCAGTGGCGATCCGATGCAGCTATTTGTTATGTGTATGCAGTGCATTCTTACCATCTTGAATATACATGGAATTTATAGTTTTCATAGTTTTCTTATTAGACATTTCGATAAGACCGTCATCCCCGATATACAAGGCTTCATTATAGGTAAGTTCTCCAGCCTTTATTGACTCATATGCTGCATAGAGAGCCCAGATATCTTTGAAGCATTTCTCATTGATAAACTCGTATAGCTCATCTGATGGTAAAAACCATTCACCGTGTAAACGTTGAGACTTGAATTTTCGGTGAAGCGCCTTCTCTGAAGGCATCGGGGCAAAGCAAGCTCCAAGAAAATTTAGGATATCTGGTGAACCAGCCTGCAGTCTGCTAATTCTTTCTTCTATTCCACAGCACGTCTCCCCAATTTTTATATGCTTGGTAATATCGCCTTGTATAAAGTAAATTAGAGGGACTACGAAATATTTCATTTATTGGTTTCCCTCAATACCTACATCTCAGCTTAAACATATAATCGCCTGTCCAATGAAAAGAACACCTCTGTTTCCCTGACACGCCGTAAATACGTCCATGTAGGCTCGTTGTCAGCATCCCTGCTGACAACGGTCAGCAAAACAGAGGTGTTCTTTTCTTCCTACCTATTTCATGTCTACCGAAAGTACTATATCAAAAACTATCGCTATTGAGCGTCTTATACAGCTAATCGACTCTCTTTAGAGATAGTAGTGAGATTATCTATTTTTCCAAAAGCGCCTTTTCTGCGCCCGATAACAAAGACCCCACCAAGTAGTCCATCAAGTGACGTTTTCCCGTATGAATAATCACTTCTGCAGGCATGCCTGGGTAAAGCGGTTGGTTCTGTTGCAGGTTATTCAGGTAGAGAATCACTTCGTAGTAGGCCTGCCCGTATTCGTCGGTTAAACGATCTGGAGACAGCCTGTGAACGGTAGCCTCTATAGGCAATGTGCGTCGGGTGTTGTAAGCAGTCAGGCGTATCTTTGCCGCAGAACCGTTGGATATATTGTCGACGTCCTCTGGCTTTAAACGTGCCTCTACCACCAAGCGCTCACTCTGGGGAACAATCTCCAATAATTTCCCTCCTGGATGCACCGTGGCGCCAATGGTGTTGACTTGAAGGTTGGTGATCCGGCCAGAGATAGGGGCCAATACTTGTGCGCGGGCTCGTTTGAGTTTCAATAGTTTGATTTCTTCTTTCAACAGGGGGAGTTCAGTCTGAATTTTTTGCAGCTTGTTGAGCGCATCGGCTTTGTCCTGGGTTTCCAGTTGATGACGGGAAAAACTTAACTCTCGGCGTTTTTCAATGCCTCTTTTGTAAGCAGTTTTGGCTTGGTTGATGTTTTCCGACAGGGACGACACCGAAAGCTGAATATCAGCAAGTTGTTTTTTAGAGACCAAATCTTTTTCCGCCAGATTCTTCATGGCGGACTGCCGTTTTTCAATCAGACTGAGTTGGTACTTCAAAGATTTTAGAGTGGATTCCTGACCGGCAATGTCAGTTTCCAGTTGAGATAGTTGACTGTCCAGTACAGACAGCTTCTGTTTCAGTGACTTTTTTTCCTCTCGTAATATTTGTTGGTGAACATTCAGCGCGCCCAGATAGTTGATGCTTTCAGCAAGGGCGGTTACGTCTTTGGGAAACTCAATGGATTGGCTTCCCTTTATCTGAGCAGAGAGCCGAACCTGCATGGCGGACAAATTCAGGTATTTTTTGAGCAGGCTTTGAATTTTGCGGTCCAGCTCAACGGTTTGTAACTGCATGATCGGCGTACCTTGCGCCACGTATTCCCCCTCGAGGGCCAATAACTGATCAACAATACCGCCGTCATAGTGCTGCACGATGCGCTTTTTGCCTTCTACGCGCACAAAACCAGTGGCGGTAGCTGCGCTTTGCAGCGGCGCAAACGTCGCCCACAGACACAGAGCCGACAGGCTTAGTGTCAGCGTCAATGCTGCTGAAACCCAGATTCTCTGTGCTTTTTGCTGAATGCTTTTTGTGGGGCCTTGAATGGTCATAGGAGTATCCTTACGCTTTTTGCGGGCTGTGTGCAGAGCTGTTATGAGAAGAAAAGAAGGAAGCAACCGGGCCGTAAAAAACCGCACCGCCGTTATTCAGTACCAGCACGAAGTCTGCTTCGTGAATTAACTGTCGGCGCTGGGTAACAAATACAGTGGTTTTGCCGGATTTTTTCTGTTCTTTAAGGACGCTTTGGTAGGCTTGTAGCCCTTCAATATCCAATGCGGAATCGGCTTCATCGAACAGCAAAAGTTGCGGTTCTCCGAACAGTGCTTGGGCCACTGCCAGGCGTTGGCCCAGGCCTGGTGGTAGAGGTGACTCTCCACCTACACAGGTGTCGTATCTTTTCGGCAGCGACATAACCCAATCGTGAATGGCCACCTTTTTGGCGAGTGCGACCATTTGTTGTTCTTGGCAGGTGGACGCCTCAACAGGTTGGTAACGACAAATGTGTTCCGCGAAGCTGGCGTTGGGAAAGTGGTTTTCTTGAGGCACATAACCTATTTGTTTACCAAGCCAAGCGTCATCAATAGTGGCAACCTCCATTTGATCAAAAAGCACTTTGCCCGTGTATTTTTTCTGTCCCAACTTTTTCTGCGCTAACAAGGTTTGCAGGAGCTGAGTTTTACCTGCCCCGTTGGGCCCGATAACCGCTAGTGATTCCCCAGGCTTGAGTGCAAAATTGACGGTTTGCAGGCCTTCTTGCAACGACCATTCTTTTACGGTTAAGCAACCCCCAAAGGGCAGCGGTGGAGTATTTTTGACTGGGCTTTCCACTCTGAGTAAGCGGTTTATTTCTGACTGAGCAGCTAGGCTTTCTTCAAGAGATTTCCAGTTCTTCAATAAGGTGTCGAATGGGGTCAGGCAGCGAAACCCAATAATGAGAGCAGCCAGCATGACACCTGGTGTAATGGTTTGGCTGATTAAAAGCAGGGCACCGGTGGCGGGCAATGAGGCTTGTAATAAGAGCCTGAGTGTAATACCGGAAACCGTGTATCTCTGTTGGTTTCTGGCCAGTTTTTTTTCCATGCGATGTTGTACGGATGTCATGCTTTTGATGCGAGCCAGCCAGGTTTTTTGTATGCCCATGGTGTTCAGTCTTTGCTGGCAATTGATGGACTCTTTGTTGATTTTTTGCAGCTGGTTTTGATGCTTTTTCAGATGTCGGCTGTTGCGACCAAGATGGCGTATTTGCAGCAATAAGGTAGTCAGTTGTAGTCCATTGATGGCCAATGCCAGAAGCCCAAAATAGGGATGCAAGATAAACAGGAAAATAATGTAGATGGGTGACCAGAGTGCATCCATGGCCGCCAATAGGTTAGGGCTCACTACAAAAGACTTTGCTTTTTCAATCAGCTCGTAAGGGCTGTTTTCCTGATTTTTTTTTGAAAAGAATAGTGATGAACTCTCGGATAGCCTTTCTGTCAGCACAGTAACAGTTCGTTCACCGGAGAGCTCTTGCATCTTCCGTCTCAGTGCTTCAAAACTGAGATAAGCGCAACTTATGATGGCCAGGGCAATGGATAGCATGCTCAAGGTTTCTACACTGCCGCTGGTAATGACTCTGTCGAAGATTTGCAACGTATATATAGGCAAAGCCATGGCGCAGATATTGGTAATTAAGCTGGCCACGCAAATAAATGAAAGGTAGGGCAATGAGTGCCATGTCAGTTTGCTGTATTTCATAAGACTTCCCTATTTCTTATTTCTCTTTATTCCTTGAGCAAGCTTTGTGCCATGCAAATTCTTGCGAAATTGCATGGCTTCTGGTTGGAATTCACGTGTTGTTATGATCGTTTTGCAAAATGCAAAGCAACTTGCAATGCCAAGTGAAAAAAAATTTAAAAAAATCGGAAATAAATCGATAAAAAGCCTTATTTATAAGGGTTTTTTAAGTTGGCACGCTCTCTGCAGTAGTCGTTTCAGGTTATTAAATAATTGCAACGGAGACGAAGGCCATGATTAACAAAAATAACGTAAAACAAGGTGTTTACGGTCGACAGGAATTTTTAGCAGAAAGAGAGGTAGTCGATGCAAACTTGGATATCCCATTGTCACCTTTGACGATGGATAGGCCTCGGCTGACATCTGCCAAATCGTTAAAAAAACCAGCCATCAGTATTTTTGGGTTGGGGTATGTCGGTGCGGTATCAGCAGCCTGTTTCTCTGACTTGGGGCATAAGGTCATGGGTGTTGATCTCGATGACGCCAAAGTGGCCAATATGAATATCGGCAAGTCGGTCATTGTCGAGGATGGTCTGGATGATTTGTTATCCCAAGCCCATGACAAAAACTTGCTGGCGGCAACCAAAGATGCCGAACAGGCGATTCTCAGTACCGATGTGAGTTTTATCAGCGTATGCACGCCCAGCAATGAGGATGGCAGCTGTAACTTGAGTTATTTAAAGGAGGCCACCCGACAAATTGGCGCGGCTTTAAAGAAAAAGACGGGCTATCACTTGGTGGTTTACAGAAGCACAGTGCCACCCCAAACCACCCGCCGAGTCATGATACCTTTGCTGGAAGAGTTTTCTGGCAAACAATGCGGCAAAGATTTTGGCGTGTGCTACAACCCGGAGTTCTTGCGCGAGAGCACCGCCATTGATGATTTTCACAAGCCACCAAAAACCGTGATTGGCGCTACCGATAAGCGCAGTGCAGATTACGCGGCCCGGCTTTATCAATCTGTTGATCAGGCTCCTATCCGTACAACCCTGGAGGCGGCTGAGCTGGTTAAGTGTGTGGACAATACCTGGCATGCACTTAAAGTGTGCTTTGGCAACGAAGTAGGGCGCCTGTGTCAGGCGGTGGATGTGGACAGCCATGAGGTAATGGATATCTTTCTGCAAGATACCAAGCTTAATCTTTCGCCTTATTATCTGAAGCCCGGATTCGCCTATGGCGGCTCTTGTTTGCCCAAAGAAATTCGCAGTATGCAGCACCTGGCCCGGTCGGTTGGTGTGGACTTGCCAGTGATTAATCAGATCGATGTCAGTAATTCACGACACATTCGCCATGCAGAGCAGCTGATCGCTGATTTGCCCGGTGCATCGGTTGGGGTTGTCGGTGTCAGCTTTAAACCCGGAACTGACGATTTGCGAGAAAGCCCGGCTATTGCGCTTATGCAACAGCTGAAAGAGCGGGGCAGGGAGGTGTTGTTTTATGACCCTTACCTGAATTTTGAACAGTCTGCTGGCGTGGCCTCTGACCTTGGGCAATCGCCGAAAACAACTGTGTGCGACCACTTTTTTACCTTGATTCGCCAGAGCGATGTGGTGGTGATTGCGCACAACCACCCCTACGCTGAGGAAATTGCCCGAATCGCTCGCCTCTACACCCATGTGGTGGATTTGGTCCGGTTGCCGGACACCCATGCAGAGCTGGCAAATTACAGCGGTGTTTGCTGGTAATTCTCACTCTGCTGAAAGTAGGTTGTTTTGGGGAGGAGCATATGCATCTGCAGCTCCTCCCCAAAGAGGTTGTCTTTAATGTGACCAATTTGTTGCACCTGTTGCAGGCAGGCACGATAATGTCTGCCTATTTTTAGGCAACGACAGGATACTCTTGTGACCGACCCAAGACCTCAACCCGCCGACTTCTTCGCTGACTGGAAAGAGCGTGAAGCCCTGGCAGAAGCCATGATCCCGATGATTGGTCAGCTCAATCGCGAGCGCAATGTGGGTATTTACCTCTACGACCGTTCATTAGTTAACCAATCGGTTATCGATATTATGAAGGCCCACCGCCGGGTGCGTCAGGTAGAGCATAATGAAGTCTCTGAGTTTGAAACCTACCCCATGCTCAAGGCGTTGCTGGACCTGAACCTTGGTCACGCCCATCTGGACTTGGGCAAGCTTGCCTCCAAGCATATGGAGCAGGCCAATGGCCAGACTCCGGAAGAATTTTTGCGGGTAGAGCTGGCGGATGCACTCAATAGTGACTCCAAGCCACTGCCCCAGCCTCAAGATGTGGTTCTGTACGGCTTTGGCCGTATTGGCCGCCTGATGGCGCGTCTGTTGATCGAAAAGACCGGCGGTGGCGATGTGATGCGCCTGCGTGCCATTGTGGTGCGCAAGGGCAAAGCCAAGAATGACCTGGTGAAGCGCGCCAGCCTGCTGCGCCGCGACTCGGTACACGGCACCTTCCACGGCACCATTCGTATCGACGAAGAAAACAACGTGCTGGTGTGTAACGGCAACCCCATCAAAATCATCTACGCCAACAACCCGTCGGAAGTGGACTACACCGAATACGGCATCAACAACGCCGTGGTGGTGGACAACACCGGCGTATGGCGTGACGAAGCTGGCCTCAGCCAGCACCTGGAGTGCCCGGGTGTCGCCAAAGTTCTGCTTACCGCACCGGGCAAGGGTGATCTGAAGAATGTGGTTTACGGCATCAACCACACCGACATTCTGCCGGAAGACAAGATCATCTCCGCCGCGTCCTGTACCACCAACGCCATTACCCCGGTGCTGAAAGCAGTGATCGACAAATACGGCGTTGAGCACGGCCACGTGGAAACCGTACACGCCTTTACCAACGACCAGAACCTGATCGATAACTACCACAGCGCCGAGCGCCGTGGTCGTTCCGCGCCGCTGAATATGGTGATCACTGAAACCGGTGCCGCCAAGGCGGTATCCCGCGCGCTGCCAGAAATGGAAGGCAAGCTCACCGGTAATGCCATTCGTGTGCCTACACCCAATGTGTCCATGGCGATTCTCAACCTGAAAATGGGCAGCGCCAGCAACAAGGAAGAGTTCAACGAGTACATGCGCAGCGTTGCCTTGCACTCGTCGCTGCAGCAACAGATCGACTTCACCGAATCTCCGGAAGTGGTGTCTAGCGACTTTGTTGGCTCGCGCCACGCCTGTATCTTCGATGCCAAAGCCACCATTATCTCCGGTGACAGCGCGGTGCTGTACTGCTGGTACGACAATGAGTTTGGCTACAGCTGCCAGGTGGTTCGTTGCCTGGAAGAAATGGCCGGCGTTTCTTGGGATGTGTACCCGAAAGAGGCTTAATCACTGGTTGTATTAGGCCGTTACCCCCCGCGAAGGCGGGGGGCATCAATGACCCCGCTTAGGCGGGGTTTTTGCTTTCTGTTGCGGGTTGCGAGTTACGGGCTCCGTGCTTCGACTTGTACACAACTTAAAACCTGCAATCCGTAGCTGATAAGTTATTGATTTATGCGCCACTTCCAGCCTTTTCGGGGTGGTAATAACCCCTTTGCATGTCTGGTAATTGGGCGCTGCTGCCTTTATAATTCAGCGCCGTTTGGTCGGTCATTTTTCCGGCCCTGATTAAAATAAAACGTTACCAAAAACGTATACAGGATATGTTCGCTGCCTGACTCGCTGGCAAGTAAAGCGGTGGTCAGGGCGTTCACACAGTCTTCTTTACACTTGCGTGAGTAGGCACCACCTATGAATAAAATCCGTCGCGGATTGGACTTACCGATTTCGGGCGCGCCCGAACAGGTTATTCAGGATGGCCCCGAAGCAGGCTCTGTTGCCATTATTGGCTTTGACTACCATGGTATGAAACCCACCATGGCCGTCAAAGTGGGCGACAAAGTCAAACTGGGCCAAGTTCTTTTTACCGATAAGAAAACAGCCGGGGTGAAATACACTGCACCCGCTACAGGTACCGTCAGTGCGGTTAACCGTGGCGAGCGCCGTGTACTGCAATCCGTTGTTATTGATGTAGAAGGTGATGGAGAAATCACTTTCCAACAATACGATGTGGCTGAGCTGGGCTCCCTGGAGCGGGAGAAGGTCGTGGAGAACCTAGTGGAATCCGGCCAGTGGCAAGCGCTGCGCACCCGGCCATATTCCAAGGTACCTGCTCTGGATGCCGTGCCCAATTCGATCTTTGTCACAGCCATCGATACCAACCCACTGGCTGCAGACCCTGCCGCGGTTATCGCTGAGCGCAAAGACGACTTTGTCAACGGCCTCAAGGTGCTGACCAATCTCAGCGGTGGCAAGGTACACTTGTGTACCGCTCCTGGCGCCGATATCCCCGGTGGCGATGTGCCCGGTGTGGAAAGCCATCAATTCGGTGGGCCTCACCCCGCAGGTCTGGTGGGTACCCACATACACTTTGTTGATCCGGTAGGTGCTGACCACGACAAGTTTGTCTGGAGCATCGGTTATCAGGATGTGATTGCCTACGGCGCACTGTTTGCCACTGGCCGCATTGACACTCGTCGTGTGGTGGCGGTTGCTGGCCCTCAGGTCAACAACCCCGGTCTCGTGCGCACTCGCCTGGGTGCCAATACCGACGAATTGATTGCGGGCAATACCAAAGACGGCGACAACCGCGCGATTTCTGGTTCGGTACTGTCAGGCCGTAAAACCTCTGGTGCTTTCACCTATCTGGGGCGTTATCACACCCAGGTATCTGTGATCGAAGAGGGTGCCGAGCGTCACTTGCTTCACTATTTGAGCTTGGGCGCTGACCGCTACTCGGCGATGCCGATTTACCTGTCCAACCTTAATAAAGGCAAAACCTTTGGTCTGACTGCCAGCACCAATGGCAGTGAGCGGGCTATGGTGCCGCTTGGGCAGTACGAAACGGTGATGCCACTGGATATCCTTCCCACTCAGTTATTGCGTGCCTTGATTGTTGGTGACACTGACATGGCTCAAAAACTGGGTTGCCTGGAACTGGACGAAGAGGATTTGGCCCTGTGTACCTACATGTGTGTGGGTAAATACGAATACGGCCCAATTCTGCGTAACAATTTGACCCGTATTGAGAAGGAGGGCTGATCCAGATGAGTCTTCTCAAGTATCTCGAAAAGATCGAGCCCAATTTTCACAAGGGCGGTAAACACGAAAAATGGTATGCCTTGTATGAGGCCATCGATACCTTTTTCTATTCTCCCAAGGACACCACCAAAAACGCTGCCCATGTGCGCGACAGTATTGATCTCAAGCGGGTAATGATCACCGTTTGGATTGCTACTTTCCCGGCCATGTTCTACGGCATGTACAACGTCGGCCACCAGGCCAACGTGTGGCTGTCTACCTTGGCAGACCCGGCTGCTGCTGAAGGCTGGCGCATAGCGGCCACTGCTGCGCTGGCGGGTTTTGATCCCAATAGTATCTACGATTGTATTATTCACGGTGCCATGTACTTCCTGCCTATTTATGCCACTGCGTTTATTGTGGGTGGTTTCTGGGAAGTGCTGTTTGCCATGAAGCGTGGCCACGAAGTGAACGAAGGCTTCTTCGTAACTTCGGTGCTGTTTGCCTTGATTTGCCCACCAGACCTGCCCCTGTGGATGGCGGCCATTGGTATTACCTTTGGTGTGGTGATCGGCAAGGAAGTATTTGGCGGTACTGGCAAAAACTTCCTTAACCCGGCACTGACGGGTCGTGCCTTCTTGTTCTTTGCTTACCCAGCCTCTATGTCTGGTGACGCAGTGTGGGCTACCGGTGCAGCCACCATGGTGGATGGTTTTACCGGCGCTACTGCACTGTCTCTGGCGTACAGCGATGGCATGGAGGTGCTGCAGCAGCAAATCACTTGGATGGATGCCTTCCTGGGTAATATTCAGGGCTCTATCGGTGAGACTTCCACACTGGCGATCTTTATCGGTGGTGCCATTCTGCTGATGATGAAGATCGCTTCCTGGCGCATTATGTTGGGCGTGATGCTGGGCATGGTTGCCTTGTCTTCACTGCTCAATGCGGTTGCTGGCGACTCTTCTAACCCAATGATGCACATGCCCTGGTACTGGCACATGGTTGTGGGTGGCTTTGCCTTCGGTATGGTGTTTATGGCCACTGACCCGGTATCTGCTTCCATGACCAATACCGGCAAGCTGTATTTCGGCATGCTGATTGGTGTGATGGTGGTTCTGATTCGCGTTCTCAACCCTGCATTCCCTGAGGGCATGATGCTGGCGATTCTATTCGCCAACTTGTTTGCGCCCCTGATCGACCACTTTGTGGTGGAAAGCAACATCAAACGGAGGCTGGCACGTGGCTAAAGATACGGTAAAACATACGATACTGGTTGCCCTGATACTCTGCCTGGTTTGTTCCGTGGTGGTATCTGGTGCCGCAGTTGGCCTGCGCAGCATGCAGCAGGAAAACAAAGAGCAAGACAAGAAAGGCAATATCCTCAAAGCCGCTGGCCTCTACCAAGAGGGTGTGTCTATCGACCAGCAATTTGAGAGTGTTACTGCCAAAGTGGTTGACCTGAGCACTGGCAAATTCACCGACGCGGTGGACGTTGCCACGTACGACCAGCGCAAGGCGTCTAAAGACCCTGCGTTCTCTGACAAGCTCTCTGGTGACCAGGATATCGCCAAGATCGGTCGCAAAGTGAAATACGCCACTATTTATATGGTGGAAGGTGACAACGGCATTGAGAAGCTGATCCTGCCGGTGAAAGGCTACGCGCTGTGGTCTACCCTGTACGGTTTTGTGGCTCTTGAGTCCGACCTCAACACCGTGGCTGGTCTGGGCTTTTACGAGCACGCCGAAACCCCGGGCCTGGGCGGTGAAATCGATAACCCCAACTGGAAAGCTATCTGGGTGGGTAAAAAGATTTACGACGGTGATAGAACTGCCATTTCTGTCGAGAAAGGCGCTGTAGATAGCAGTAAGCCGGAAGCGATTTATCAGGTGGATGGTTTGTCTGGTGCTACCTTGACCAGTAAAGGTGTTCACAACTTGATGCAATTCTGGATGGGTGACAGTGGCTTTGCATCCTTCCTGGCAAATCTGAAAGCAGGGGAGGCCTAAGTTATGTCTAGTAAGACGAAAGACACGCTGTTTGACCCGGTATTTAAAAACAACCCCATTGCCCTGCAGATTCTGGGTATTTGTTCCGCACTGGCTGTTACCTCAAGCCTGAGTGTCTCTCTGGTGATGTGTGTGGCACTGACCGCGGTGTGTGCATTTGCCAACCTGTTTGTGTCACTGGTACGCCACCACATTCCTGGCAACATCCGCATCATCGTGCAGATGATCATTATTGCCTCGCTGGTAATCGTGGTGGATCAGGTGCTCAAGGCATTCAGCTACGAAATCAGTAAAACCCTGTCGGTGTTTGTAGGCTTGATTATCACCAACTGCATCGTGATGGGCCGCGCTGAAGCCTTTGCCATGAAAAACCCGCCACTGCCCAGCTTCCTGGACGGTATCGGTAACGGCTTGGGATATAGCTTTATCCTGATTGTACTGGCGGTGATTCGCGAGCTGTTTGGCGCTGGCAAACTGCTGGGCTACGAAATTTTCCCTCTGGTTACTGACGGTGGCTGGTATGTGCCTAATGGCATGATGCTGCTGCCTCCCATTGCGTTCTTCCTGATTGGCTTGATTATCTGGGCCATTCGTCAGAAGCACAAAGACCAGGTAGAAGAGCCCGAGTTTAAAATGGCTAAAAACTCAGCACCGGCGGAGGTAGCGTAATGGAACAGTATTTAAGTTTGTTCGTCCGCGCGGTGTTTATCGAAAACATGGCGCTGGCGTTCTTCCTGGGGATGTGTACCTTCTTGGCCATCTCCAAAAAAGTACAGGCGGCGTTGGGTCTGGGCATTGCGGTGATTGTGGTGCTGACCATCACCGTCCCGGTCAACAACCTGCTTTATAACGGCCTGTTGGCAGAAGGCGCACTGACCTGGACCGGCATTGAAGGTATGGAGTCTGTTGACCTGAGCTTCCTGGGTCTGCTGACTTACATCGGTGTGATTGCCGCCATTGTTCAGATCATGGAAATGGTGCTGGATAAGTACATGCCTGCGCTGTACAACGCGCTGGGTGTGTTCCTGCCGCTGATTACCGTGAACTGCGCCATTATGGGGGCCTCCCTGTTCATGGTTGAGCGGGATTACAGCTTGGGTGAAAGTGTGGTGTTTGGCCTTGGATCCGGTGTTGGCTGGGCGCTTGCTATTGTTGCCTTGGCGGGTATTCGCGAAAAGATGAAGTACAGCGATGTGCCTGAGGGCCTGCGTGGCTTGGGTATTACCTTTATCACTGTTGGTTTGATGTCGTTGGGCTTTATGTCCTTCGGCGGTATCGACCTTTAATCGATAGGAGTAGATTGCACTATGGAAAATATGACTATCGTTATTGGCGTTGCCATGTTCACCGCTATCGTGCTGGCGCTGGTGGCGTTTATTCTCAGCGCTCGCGCCAAGCTGGTATCCAGTGGTGATGTTGCCATTGACATCAACGGCGAGAAAACCATTAACGTTCCTGCTGGCGACAAGCTGCTGCAAACCTTGGCAGAAGCGGGCCTGTTCCTGCCCTCTGCCTGTGGTGGCGGTGGTAGCTGTGCCCAGTGTCGTTGTGTGGTGGAATCCGGTGGTGGCTCCATTTTGCCCACCGAAGAGTCCGCGTTCACCAAGCGTGAAGCCAACGAAGGCTGGCGTCTGTCTTGCCAGGTTCCTGTTAAACAGGACATGAAGATTCAGGTGCCGGAAGAGGTGTTTGGTGTTAAGCAGTGGGAATGCACTGTGGAATCCAACCCCAATATGGCGACCTTTATTAAAGAGCTGACCCTGAAGCTGCCAGAAGGCGAGAATGTTGATTTCCGCGCCGGTGGTTACGTACAGCTGGAGTGCCCGCCACACCACGTGAAATACTCGGACTTCGACATTGAAGAAGAGTATCGCGGCGACTGGGAGCGTTTTGGTTTCTTCGACCTGGAGTCCAAAGTCGATGATACCGTTATTCGCGCCTACTCCATGGCTAACTACCCGGAAGAGAAGGGCGTGGTGAAGTTCAATATTCGTATTGCGACTCCGCCTCCCGGCTCTAAAGGTATCCCCTGCGGCAAGATGTCCTCTTACGTGTTCAACATGAAGCCTGGGGATAAAGTAAAGGTGTACGGCCCATTTGGTGAGTTCTTTGCCAAAGATACCGACAACGAAATGGTATTCATCGGTGGTGGTGCCGGTATGGCACCCATGCGCTCACACATCTTTGACCAGCTCAAGCGTTTGGAGAGCAAGCGCAAGATAAGCTTCTGGTACGGTGCTCGTTCCTTGCGTGAGTGTTTTTACAACGAAGAATACGATCAGCTGCAAGACGAGAACGATAACTTTGTATGGCACCTGGCACTGTCAGATCCACAGCCAGAAGACAACTGGGACGGCCTTACCGGGTTTATCCACAATGTATTGTACGAACAGTACCTGAAGGATCATGAGGCCCCTGAAGACTGTGAGTACTACATGTGTGGGCCTCCCATGATGAACGCCGCAGTGATTAAAATGCTCGAGGATTTGGGTGTTGAACGCGACCATATCTTCCTGGATGATTTCGGTGGCTAACAAACCTCAAGCGGTAAAAAGACAGGGCCTTAAGGCCCTGTTTTTTTGGTTGCGTACTTCCTGTTATTGCCTGCCATTGTTGTTTTTGGGGCTGCTCTCAGCCTGCCAACCAGCGCCTCAAGTGCACAAGTTTGCCGGTGCCACCATGGGTACTACTTATCATGTGACGGTGGTTGCTGCGCAAGTGCCGGGTGATTTGCCACAACAAATTCAGGCTGTGCTGGATAAGGTAAACGGCTTGATGAGTACCTATATTCCCGACTCCCAGCTAAACCAATTCAACGGTTTATCGGCTGGTGAGAAGATGACCCTGGCGCCGGAATTGATAGAGGTACTTACTATTAGTCAGCAGATATACCGTGCGACTGATGGGGCTTTTGAACCCACTGTAGGGCCTTTGGTGGAATTGTGGGGCTTTGGTGCTGCTGAAACCCGCGAGCAAGTGCCAGAGCCGGCTCGTATTGAGCAAGCGAAAGAGCGTATAGGCTTTAGCCAGCTTCAGCTAGACGATCTAAACGCTGAAAAGCGGGCGGATATACGCATCGACCTTTCTGCCGTGGCTAAAGGCTACGCGGTGGACCTTGTCAGTGAACTGCTGTCTGCCGAAGGGTTGACCAACTATTTGGTTGAGGTCGGCGGTGAGATGCGTCTCAGTGGCATTAAAGACGATGGCTCGTCCTGGCGTATTGGCGTCGAGAAGCCCACAGAAGGCCCCAGGGCGATTCGCATTGGCGTTAATGTCACGGACGCGGCGGTGGCAACCTCAGGGGATTACCGCAACTATTTTGAGCGCGATGGTGTGCGCTATTCTCATACCATCGACCCACAAACCGGCTACCCGGTGACCCACACATTGGCATCGGCGACGGTAATTGCCGATAATTGTGCCAGGGCGGATGCGTTGGCGACGGCGTTTATGGTGATGGGTGAAGAGCGCTCATTGGAATTGGCTGAAAGGCTGCAACTGCCGGTGTATTTGCTGGTCAAACAGGGCGACAGTTTTGTGGCTCGTTACAGCACAGCGTTTGAGCCCTATATTAACCCGTCATCCTGAGTGTTCAGCTTTTTAAGCATCTGTGTACACAGGGTGGCAAAAACAAATAAGTGATTATGCTGACATTTGTTCTCGCAATTGTTTTGGTTGTGTTGTTAATTGCCGGTATGGCCATTGGCGTGATTATGGGCCGTAAGCCTCTGGCGGGCTCTTGTGGCGGTGTAGGGGCTGCGCTCGGTGAAGACGACTACTCTTGCGACCTGTGCGGTGGTGACCCCAAAAAGTGTGAGTCTCTGCAAAACGATGAGGGTGCTGATACTTCTTTGGCTTATGATGCCACTCGCAAAGATTCACCAGGCCGTTAAATTCCAGTCTTTAGCCTGTCATAACTTTGTCATTGACCCACTGACCGGTATAGCTATAATCCCCGCGTGGGATTCAGTTTTTACCTTGGTACGTGTAAGGTCGTGTTATCTCTTCACAGATACACATTCGTTAGCTCCAGGCAACACCTGTTTTCCATTCCACGCCGGAAGGCAGTAATGTGTAAATTTGAAGGAAAGATCCATGTCTCAAACCACTGGTAAAGTAAAATGGTTCAACGAATCCAAAGGTTTTGGTTTTATTGAACAAGAATCTGGCCCCGATGTTTTTGTACACTTCAGTGCAATTCAGGGCGACGGCTTCAAAACCCTGGCCGAAGGCCAAGCGGTTAGCTTTAACGTTGTTCAAGGCCAGAAAGGTCCTCAAGCAGAGAACGTAAATCCTGAGTAAGGTTGTTTTTGCGGAATAACGAAAACGGGCGCTACTGAATCAGTAGCGCCCGTTTTTTTTATGAGCTTAAATAACGCCTATTTAGTGGCTTTCGCAGAGCCTTTTAATACTGCGTGCAAAACCCGGTTATGCTCAAAGTACACCACGTAATCTGCATACTCCCAGGATGAAATGGGTGGGTCACCAACTGGGCCATTTTGTTTCTGTGGTTCGCCAAACTTATCTTGCACTTGCTGTTTGGTTTCACCGTTGCGAGGCTTTTCGAGGCTTTGCTTTTCGGGCGCTTGCTGGCCTACGGGGATCTGAACTTCATCGGCATTGGCTGCTCCAACAAAAAAGGCACCGCCAGCGACCAGGGTTAGGAGAGTTGTTGTTATTTTCATCAGTTTGTCCACCATCGGTTCTTCCGTTCAACCCTTATAGTAGGTGCTCAGCGTTAAAGTGCAAGTGGTGGCGGTAAGAAAGCGCACCAGATCACAGTTGTACCGGGAGTGTGAATTGGGTTTAATCCCTGCACTTTTTATAAAAACGACCGTTTGCCCTCAATGATCCAAAACCTGCCTCTATTTATCGGGTTGCGCTATATCCGCAGCAAACGCCGCACGGGTTTTGTCTCCTTCGTATCCGGCTTTTCCTTTGGTGCCATGGCACTTGGGGTAATGGCGCTGATTATTGTGTTGTCTGTCATGAACGGCTTGGCCGGGCAAATATACAGCCGCGTCCTCAATGTGGTACCGCATATGGTCTTGCAGTCGGTAAATGGCGACAGCGCGGATCAACAGGTCATTCAGCAGCAGGCTAACCAGCTGTCTCAAAACAACGCTGTGGAAGCACTGGCGCCCTTTGTACAGGGCTACGCCATGCTGCGCTTGCAGAACCGCACTGAAGGGGTGCAAGTGCAGGGGGTTATTCCAGAGCGCGAGCAAGCGGTCAGCCAAATAGACGACAACATGCTGTTGGGCGACTTTTCACTGCTGGCCCCGGGAGAGTTCGGGGCGATTATCGGCGCCCAGACAGCGCGAACCCTTGGGGCAGTAGTGGGCGATAAAATTCGTATGACGCTACCCACTGTGTCGAGAACCCCGATGGGGCTGTTTGCCCGAGAAAAAAACATCACCGTGATCGGGGTGTTTGAAGTGGGTGCCCAAGTGGATGGCGGCCTGATGTTTCTTCACCTGGCGGATGCCCAACGGCTGTACCGTAAGGGCGGCAATATCGATGGCATGCGAATTCGCCTGCAAGACCCAATGGCTGCGCCACAGCTGGCAAGTACGCTGCAATCCTCTCTATCTTCTGAGTACCGTTTGGTGGACTGGCAGGAACAGCTGGGCAGCCTGTCAGCGGCCATCCGTATGGAAAAAGTCGTCGTTGGCTTGTTGTTGGCTATTGTAATCGCAGTAGCGGCGTTCAACATTGTCGCCAATCTGGTAATGATGGTGTCTGAAAAGCGCAAAGATATCGCTGTACTGCGTTCTATGGGCGCATCTGCTGCCCATGTGGTGGGCGTGTTTATGATTCAGGGAACGGTGACGGGCTTGTTGGGCGTGGCGGTAGGCGCGCTGCTGGGCTGTGTGTTGGGCGCCTCTGTGGGCGACATTGTCGCCTGGTTTGAACAGCTGCTGGGTGCCACGGTGTTTGATCCGGATGTGTATTACACCACCACCTTGCCTTCAATTTTGCTGTCTACGGATGTGGTTACCGTGTGTGGTGGTGCCATTATGATGAGCTTATTGGCAACCATTTACCCGGCTTGGCAGGCGTCCCGTGTGCAACCGGCAGAGGCGTTGCGGTATGACCATTAGTGCGCTTTAACATTGATTGGAACAATCAGGAAATGACCGAATTAACTGTGCTGCAGTGCACCAACCTCACCAAGACCTATCATCAGGGGCCGGAGACCATTGACGTTCTCAGCGGCTTGAACTTGGCGGTAGCTCGGGGCGAATCCATTGCCATTATTGGGGCTTCAGGCTCTGGCAAAACCACGTTGCTGAACCTGCTCGGAGGGCTGGATGACCCTACTGAGGGCTCAGTTGCTATTGCCGGCAAAGAGCTTGGTCCCTGCTCAGAAAATCAGCGCGCCCGCTGGCGCAATCAGCACCTGGGGTTCGTGTACCAGTTTCACCACCTGCTGCCGGAGTTTAGCGCTCTGGAAAACGTGGTGATGCCACTGATGATTGGTAAAAAGCCCGCTAAAGAATCCCGTCAATTGGCTGAAAAAGTGCTTGCCCAAGTTGGTTTGGCAGAACGTTTAAATCATAAACCGGCGGAGCTGTCGGGGGGCGAAAGGCAGCGGGTCGCCATCGCCCGCGCATTGGTCGCCGAACCCGATTGTGTGTTGATGGACGAACCCACTGGTAATCTGGATTCCGATACCGCAGAGTCTATTTTGAATCTGTTGCTGCGCCTGAATAAAGAACGTCAAACCAGTTTTGTGGTGGTGACCCACGATCGTCATGTGGCCGCACAGATGGCGCGCACACTGAAGCTGGAACGCGGTCAGCTGCAGGAGGTGGAGCCTGTTTAATCGAATCCCCCTGTTTGTTGGTCTAAGGTACTTTTTCGCCAGCTCCGGCAACCGCCTGGTCTCGTTTATCTCCGGCTTGGCGGTCACTGGGCTTGTGTGCGGTGTTGCGTTGTTGATTGTGGTGCTGGCGGTAATGAACGGTTTTGACCGCGAATTACGCACCCGTATTCTCGACCTGGTGACTCACATTCAGGTGTATGAGATTGGTGGGGTCAGTGACCTGTCAGGTTTGACCCAGAGAGTACAACAGCGCCCCGGGGTGCTTTCGGTAACACCATTTACTGAAGTCAACGGCATGCTGACTCACCGGGGCAGGGTGCAACCGGTTGTGCTTCACGGCGAGCGTTTTGGCGAGGGTAACCCGGCATTGCAAAGCCACTTAAAACTTGGCGCAGCTGAGGGTGTTAACAATCCGTTATTTATTAGCCAGAAAATGGCCGATAAGCTGAATACCAAGGTGGGTGACCATTTGCGTGTTGTGATTCCGGCGGCTACTGATTACAGCGGTGGTGGCCGAGCTTCGCGCATCGTGGTGTTTACACTGACTGGGGTTTTCAATACCGGTACCGAGCTCGACCAGCATTTGGCGGTCACTCGTTTGTCTGTGGCCAATGAGCTTGCCGGTCTAGGTGAAAACCCTCAGGCATTGCAAGTTCAGGTAGACGATGTGTTTGCAGCGCGTCAGATTGGCTACCGCCTGCAAAGGGATATCGCCGGTGTGTACATTCGCGATTGGAGCAGTCGCTATGGCAACCTTTATCAGGCGATTCAGGGGTCGCGCAATCTGGTGTTAATCCTGATATTTCTGATTGTGGCAATTGCTGCTTTTAACGTGATTTCTATGTTAGTGATGGCTGTTATCGACAAGCGGCCAGCGATCGCCATTCTCAAAACGTTGGGCTGTAGCAACACAGACATACTCGGTATTTTCTTTGTCAAAGGCAGCCTTATTGGCCTGATGGGCTGCGTAATTGGCACCGGTTTGGGCGTGCTGATTGCCAGCTATGTGGGCCAGTGGGCCAAATGGTTAGAAGAAAAACTGGGGATGACACTTCTCAATACCGAAGTGTATCCCGTGGATGTGCTGCCATCGCATTTGCTGTGGAGCGATGTCGGTGTAGTGGTGGCGGTCGCCTTTACCTTGAATATGCTGGCCACCTTGCACCCGGCTTGGCGGGCTGGGAAAGTGCGTCCGGCGGATGAGCTGAGATACGAATAAAAGAAGTCTTTGAGAGAGAATTATTTGCGGGTTGCAGAAACTTGAGTTTGTAATCCGTAATTTATTTCCGTTGTTTTCGTTTCCCCCAGTTATGCACCACATGCCAACGCCATAGTAAACGTACCGCCCAGTAGCTCAAAAAACCGAATACCGTCGCGCAGGCCAGGCTGCCAAGCACTAGTGGCTTCAGGAATTTTGCCCCTTCATTTTTTAGCCATTCCCAATCGATTGCAGAAAGCCAGTTGCCGTCCAGATTATTAAACCATTGCCAAATAGCTTCCAGAGTAAGTGTTGGTTCCATATTTAGGAGCAGGCAGCCTACTAAGTAGGCCCCATAAAACATTGGAGGCATGGTAAGAGGGTTGGTAATCCACACTAAGCCTGCAGCAATTGGCAAATTGCAGCGCAGCCAAAGAGCCAGTAACGCAGCGACTAGCATTTGGAAGGGAATGGGAATGAACGCCATAAATACGCCCACCATAAACGCCAGTGACACAGAGTGGCGAGTCAGGTGAAACAGGTTGGGGTCTTCCAGCAATGGGCCGAGCCAGCGTAGCCCCCGTTGACGGGTGACTTTCTCGGGATCAGGCATCCAGCGGCGTATCAGTTTTCTTGGCATGGTGGGTACGACTTTATTTTTATCGGTAAATTCCATGAGATCCCGCAATCCATTATGACGCCAATGCCCAGGCAATGAAACTACTCGGTCACGAAGTGTGACAGTTGTCCTTTGGTTGGCTTTTTGTCGACAATGTATCCGTATAGATTGTCTTTAAGCGCTTAAAGGCATATTATTTGCCAAAATCGTCAGACAATTTTGGTGTAATGTCTTTAGATAGCTACTCAGAAACCCCTCAGTCCGCGGTTGATCAAGTCTACGCAACCCTGATGGCTCAGATTATTACCGGCGAGATTGCCAGCGGCTCCAAAATCAGCGAACCGGAATTATCCCGTAGTCATCAGGTAAGCCGCTCCACCGTGCGCGAAGCCATCAGTCGCCTGGAGGCCTCTCGGCTGATCACCCGCCGCATTAATGTAGGCGCGCGAGTAGCCACATTAAGCGTGGATGAACTCTGGGAGTTGTACGAAATTCGCGAATCGTTGGAGGGGTTAGCCTGCCGCCTGGCGGCACGCAATATGAGCGAGGCAGAAGTGGCGGCTTTACAGCAGTTGGTGGAAGCCAGCTGCCAGCAGGCGGACAACAGCAATCAAGAGCACTATCGCAGCGGTGATTTGGACTTTCATTACCAGGTTATTCACGGCAGTAAAAACAGCAATTTGATCAAACTGCTGTGCGATGAGCTCTATCCCAAAGTGAGCATGTACCGTTACCAATTCTCTATGGGCACCCCACGAGTCAAGGCGGGTTTTAATGAACACCGTTTTATTGCCGACGCCATCGCTGATGGTGATGGAGAAATGGCAGAAATGTTGATGCGCCGGCATATCCGTACTTCTCGGCGGCATGTGGAGGCGCAGCTTAGCAAACGCGCAGAAGACACCGGCCAGTAACTAACAGCGAGACCTCATATGAGCAACACTCAGACCCCCGGCACTCGTTTTCGTCAGGCAATTGTCGATAACAAGCCATTACAAGTAGTGGGTACCATCAACGCCTACTGCGCCATGATGGCGGAGCGGGTAGGGCACCAGGCTATTTACCTGTCGGGAGGTGGTGTTGCCAACGCTTCCTACGGCTTGCCGGATTTGGGCATGACCAGCCTTAACGATGTGCTTGAAGATGTGCGTCGCATTACTTCCGCTACGGAATTGCCGCTACTGGTGGATATCGACACCGGCTGGGGCGGCGCTTTCAATATCGCTAAAACCATTAAGGATATGGACAAAGCGGGAGCGGCGGCGGTGCATATTGAAGACCAGGTGGCGCAGAAACGCTGTGGCCACCGACCCAATAAAGAAATTGTTTCCAAAGAGGAAATGGTGGATCGGGTTAAGTCAGCGGTAGACGCTCGCACCGACCACAGCTTTTTTGTGATGGCTCGTACTGACTCTTTCGCTCAGTGTGGCTTGCAGGAAGCTATTGAGCGGGCCCAGGCTTTTGTAGAAGCGGGGGCCGACGGCATCTTCGCTGAAGCGGTTACCGAACTGGAACACTACCGTGCCTTCCGTAACGCGCTGGATGTGCCCATCCTCGCCAACATCACTGAATTTGGTCAGACACCGCTGTACAACAAAGAAGAGCTGGTCGCCAGTGGTGCAGACTTGGTGCTGTACCCACTCAGCGCTTTCCGCGCCATGAATAAAGCGGCTCTCAATGTGTACCAACACCTGCTGGACGATGGTGACCAGACAGCCGTTGTCGACACCATGCAAACCCGTATGGAGCTGTATGACTTTTTGAACTACCACAGCTACGAGCAGAAGCTGGATAGCTTGTTTGCGGAAGGAAAAAACAAATAGCAGTTGATTGCTACTCACGCTTTCGCGGAGATGGCAAATAATTCAAACAAGAGGTTTTTGTAATGACTAAAGAACTCGGCGGCGCCGGCCTGCGAGGCCAGGTAGCGGGCAAAACAGCACTCTGTACCTGTGGCGTGGAAGGTTCTGGCCTGACCTATCGTGGCTATGAAATAGAAGACTTGGCAGCCAATTGCGAATTCGAAGAGGTGGCGTACTTAATTCTGAAAGGCGAGCTGCCCAACAGCCAACAGCTGGCTGATTACAAGGCCAAACTAAAAACCCTGCGCGGCTTGCCTCAGCCGCTCAAAGACGTGTTGGAACGTATCCCGGCTAATGCTCACCCTATGGATGTAATGCGTACCGGTTGTTCTATGTTGGGCAACTTGGAAACAGAGTTGGACTTTTCTGAACAGCAGGAAAAAACTGACCGGTTGTTGGCGGTGTTCCCAAGCATTATTTGCTACTGGTACCGCTACAGCCACGATGGGGTTCGTATAGAAACGGAGACAGACGATGATTCCATAGGCAGCCACTTTCTCACCATGCTCCATGGCAAGGCGCCGCGCAATCTGCACGTTAAAGTCATGCACGCCTCACTGGTTCTTTACGCGGAGCATGAATTTAATGCATCAACGTTTAATGCCCGGGTAACGGCTTCCACACTGTCTGATTTGCACTCTTGCATTACTGCAGCCATCGGTACGTTGCGTGGCCCATTGCACGGTGGCGCCAATGAAGCAGCCATGGCCATGATTGAAAACTGGCAAACCGCTGATGAGGCGGAGCAGGCAGTTCTTGGCATGCTGGAGCGCAAGGAAAAAATTATGGGCTTTGGGCATGCGGTTTATCGGGAATCCGACCCCCGAAATGCCATTATCAAAGGCTGGTCAAAACTGCTTTCCGAAGATGTGGGCGATACTCGTTTATACGACGTTTCTGCTCGGGTAGAAGCAGTGATGAAAAGGGAGAAAAATCTGTTCTGCAATGCGGATTTTTTCCACGCATCTTCCTACCACTTTATGGGAATTCCGACGAAATTATTTACGCCCATTTTTGTGATGTCGCGTCTTACCGGCTGGGCTGCTCATGTATTTGAACAGCGTGCAGACAACCGCATTATTCGCCCGTCGGCGGAATATATTGGGCCGGAATCGCGCACGGTTGTGCCTATAGCTGAAAGGTAAACGTGCGCCGTTGTTGCGAGCAGTAAATATATGAATACCCAATACCGCAAACCACTCCTCAATACTGGGCTCGATTATTTTGATACCCGCGAAGCAGTGGAAGCCATCGAGCTGGGCGCTTATAACAAATTGCCCTATACCTCCCGTGTGCTGGCAGAGAATCTGGTTCGCCGTTGTGCGCCAGAAGCATTAACTGATTCTTTAAAACAGATTATCGAGCGCAAACGAGACAAGGATTTCCCCTGGTTCCCGGCGCGAGTGGTGTGCCACGATATTTTGGGCCAAACTGCTTTAGTGGACTTGGCGGGCTTGCGAGATGCTATTGCCGATAAGGGCGGCGACCCGTCGCAAATTAACCCGGTAGTGCCCACCCAATTAATTGTGGATCATTCATTAGCGGTGGAACATGCGGGTTTTGAGCAGGACGCTTTTGAAAAAAACCGCGCCATTGAAGACCGCCGTAACGACGACCGCTTTCACTTTATCAACTGGACCAAAACCGCCTTTGATAACGTCGATGTCATTCCACCCGGCAACGGCATTATGCACCAGATTAATCTGGAAAAGATGTCGCCAGTAGTGCAGGTACGCGAAGGTGTTGCTTTTCCCGATACTTGCGTGGGCACCGACAGTCATACACCTATGGTAGATGCCTTGGGTGTTATTTCTGTGGGGGTTGGTGGTTTGGAAGCGGAAAGCGTGATGCTGGGCCGCGCCTCCTGGATGCGCTTGCCGGATATTGTCGGTGTGGAGTTAACCGGTGAATTGCAACCGGGCGTTCTCGGCACC